>URHR01000036.1 GCA_900547725.1 uncultured Eubacteriales bacterium | reverse complement strand
ACTTCTTTCAAGAAGTTTTTAAGCAGGGTTTGGGACAGAGTCCCAAGGTCTTAGGTTTGGGACAGAGTCCCAAGGTCTTAAAACGTAGAAAGGAGGAACACCGAATGGGACGACAGGTCGGAATCGATTTGGGGACATCGAACACAACGGTGTTTCTCCGCGACCGTATCGTCATGCGCGCACCGACCGTGGTCAGCATCGACCGCGCAACGCACGAAGTGATCGTGTCGGGATCGGGCGCGAAAAAAATGCTCGGAAAAACGCCGCGCGAGATATTGGCATTGCGACCGCTCAAGGACGGCGTGATTACCGACCTTGAGGTCACATCCATCATGTTGCGCGACTTTTTGCGCAAACTGGATCTGATTTCGGTGTTCAACCGACCGCAGGTGCTCGTCTCGATTCCCTACGGCGTGACCGAGGTCGAGCGCCGCGCGGTCAAGGACGCAACCTACGAAGCGGGCGCAAAGGACGTGAAGCTGATCGACCAACCGATTGCGGCGGCGGTCGGGGCGGGCATTCCCGTCTCCAAAGCGAGAGGGGCAATGCTCGTGGATCTCGGCGGCGGAGTCTCGGAAGCGTCGGTCATCAGCCTCGGCGGCATCGTGCAGGCGGGCGCACTCCGCATCGCGGGGGACGAGTTGGATATCGCAATTGTGGACTACCTCAAGCGGACGCGCGAAATTCTGATCGGAGAGATCACGGCGGAGCGGCTGAAAAAACGGATCGGCTCTGCGCTCCCGACCATCGACCGCGGAAGCCTGACCGTCTGCGGGCGCGACCTGCGGAACGGGTTGGCAACGACCGCCGAAATTACATCCTCCGAGGTTCGCGAGGCAATCCGCGAACCGCTGACCGAGATCGTGCGGATGGTCAAACAAACGCTCGAGGAAACGCCCCCAGAGCTGTCCGCCGATATCTTCGACCACGGCATTGTCATGACGGGCGGCATGGCGCTTCTCCCCGGGTTTGACCAACTCCTGCGAACCGGAACGGGCGTGCGGGTCGCAATCGCAAAACAGCCCGGCAACTGCACCTGCCTCGGCATGGGCAGGATGCTTAAAAGCGCCAACGGCGATTTCTCCAAGTTTGTTAAGTAGGGAGGATGCGGAGGACGCGGGGGATGCGCTTGGAGGGAACTTTTGGGAAAAGTTCCCTCCAAACCTCCCTCAAAACTTTCAACGCATGGATGGGGAGAGTGCGAACATCGTGCCACTGGCGGTTGGTTGGGTGTGACATGGCGGAAAAGGCGTATCGTGGAGTGTAACCCTTTCGTTGCGATGTAACATTCTCCCGAAGCGGAACGACCCGCAAATCAACCCGCTTCCCGTTCAACAACTAACCTGAACCATTTCTATCCGGTAGCGGAGAGAGGCGATAGCTGCGTCAATCCCGCTGGCGGGATTGACCTCGTAGCAGCCGGAAATAGTAGCACGGAATACGGCTGCACCAAAATCTGTACAAACGAAAAGCAAGGAGCGAAAATCCCCTTGCTTAAAGTTCTTGAAGGTTCTTAGGAAACTTCTTTCAAGAAGTTTCCTAAGCAAGGTTTGGGACAGAGTCCCAAGGTCTTACCCCCCAAACACCCTGCGGCAGAATTCCGCCGTGTACGCCTCCTTCGCAGGGAAATCCATGGCGCGCTCGTAGATCGCCTCGATCTTGAAGTGGATGCACGCCGCACACTCCAACTCCTCAATCGCGCCCGAGAGCATGACACGGCGAACCCGCTCCGCATAGTTCAGCGATTCCCGCACGCGGCGTAACCCGCCCGTGTCCACAAACCGCCGCATCGAAACACTGCGGTGCGGGTAATGGCAGGACTCTTCGGGCAGAACCGCGAATACCGCGCCGCTCTCCGTGAAGAATAACCCGTCCGTCCGATCGGGCAGAATCGGATCGCGCGAAACCCGTACCGCAAGCCGCTTTTCCGAAGCCTGACGGTAAAGCTCCCGCATCAGCAGATACGCGCTCCCGTGACAGTCCTCAATCAGGCAGATTTTCTCCGCCTGCGCAAAGTAGGTGTCAAACATCACCCGCCCGCGCATCCCAACCCCGCGCATCAGAGCGGTTCGGGGACGGAACGCCTTCCCGTCCGGCAGTTCGCGCATCAAACGCCCCGCAAAACGTGCAATCGCCCCCTCCCGCAAAAACGGCGCGGTCAGCTCATCAAGCGATTCCGTCATCCCGCCGTAACCTGCAAGATAACGGTACGCCCGGCGGTATGCCTCCGCTTTTTCCCGATTCAGACGATCCAATTCGTCCCGCTCCCCGCGAAGAGCCTCCGCCGACCAGAATGCCCCCAGATTCACAATCTCCTCCCGATACCCCGGACGGCGCGGCTCGTAAACGTGCGGAGCGGTCGCATCCAGAATCGCAATGCCCGCTTCCCCCTCTTTGGTGAGAATGATCCCGTCGAGCGAATCGGGGTCTGACGAACAGTAAATCATCTCCGCCCGCCAACCGTGCGCCGTGCCCGCAGTTGCAACGTCCCGCATGAAGCGGCTCTTGCCCGTCCCCGGTCCTCCCTTGATCGCGTACAGCCGACCGATCCTGCGGTCATCGAAGGTCTCTGTGTACCAACTCCGAAAACCGCCCGCACTGTTGGAAGCCACAAAGTAAGCGTCCTCCCCATCCGAACGAACTCTTTCCTTTTCCGACATCTGCCCCTCTCCTTTCGGTAATTTCGTATTTTGTTATCAGAATATGCAAAGCACGGCGTTCGGTTCTAATCTTTTTTGCTGATTCATATAGTGCTGTGTAAGGGGGTGAGCAGATGCAGATCATTCGGTCGGAAGTGCGGCGCGAGATCCTTCCGCCCTCGGTAGCAAAGGTTCTCCCGCAAAAACTGACGAACGCGGTCGGGCGGCTGTCTCCCGCAGAAATCCCCGAAGAACTGCGCCTGCACGCGGAGCGGATTGCAACCGTCACCTGCGCGGGGCGGGACATCCCGACCGGCGTAACCCTGACCCGCGAGGATATGCGCGACCTGCTTCTGCGGGTCTGCGGCGGCTCGCTTTACGCCTACCGCGACACCATCAGCCAAGGCTATATCGCCATGCGGGACGGCGTGCGGGTCGGCGTGGTCGGAAGCGCGGCGGTTGAGGGCGGACAGGTCATCGGCGTGTCCGATGTCACGGGTCTGATGTTCCGCCTGCCGCACACGGTGCGCGTCAATGCCGCCCCCGTGGTCGACCTGTTGCGGCAGGAACGCCTGCTGCGCGGAATCCTCATCTACGCCCCGCCCGGAGTCGGCAAAACCACCCTGTTGCGGGCGGTAACGCGCGAAGCGGCGCGGGAATGGCGCACGGTTGCGGTAGACACGCGGGGCGAACTGGCGCCGAGCCTTGACGGGGGCGAACTGCGGTTGGATATTCTTTCCGGCTACCCGCGCGACGTGGGACTGGAGATCGCGGTGCGGTGCATGGCGGCGCAGGTTGCGGTCTGCGATGAGATCGGCGGCGCGAAGGATGCCCGCGCGGTGCTGTCCGCCGCCAACCACGGCGTTCCGCTGGTCGCAACGGCGCACGCCGACACGGTTGCGGGGCTTTTGCGAAGGGCGGACATCCGTGCACTTCACCGCGCGGGGGTGTTCGGCGCTTACGTGGGCATCGAACGCGCGAAAGAGGCGGGATTCTCCTATCGGATCACCCTGCAGGAGGAGGTCCGCCTTGACAACGCTTAAATTCATCGGCTTTCTCCTGATTCTCGCGGCGGGCGGCGGCGCGGCGGCGCTTTCGGTCAGAACCGAGCGGCGGCGGTTGGAGGTTCTGGACGGCTGGATTGACCTGATTGCCTATGTCCGCTCGCGCATCGACTGCTTTCTGATGCCGCAGGACGCCATTCTCGCTTCCTGCGGACGGGAGCTGATCCTGCGTTGCGGGGGAACGCTCCCCTGCCACAGCTTTTCGGCACTTGCCCGTGCGGCGGAGCGGTATCTCACCCCCGAAGGCGCCCGTCTGATCGGTGCTTTCACACATGGGATCGGCAGCGGGTATCGGGAGGAACAGGTGCGCGCGTGCGACTATTACATCGACGCGTTGCGCGAAATCCGAAAAAAGCAGGCGGAGGCACTCCCTGCGCGGCTACGGGTGCGGGTTGCGCTCTGCCTGACCGCGGCGCTCGGCGCGGCGATTCTGTTATGGTAGAAAGGAATGCGAAAAGCATGGATATTTCCCTCATTATCAAGGTTGCGGGCGTTGGAATTCTCGCGGCGATCGCCGCTCAGATTCTCAGCAAAACGGGACGGGACGAACAGGCGATGTTCGTCACCATTGCGGGAATGATCGTGGTGCTGATGCTTCTGGTCAGCCAGATCCGCGAACTGTTCGATCTGGTTCGCTCGGTGTTCGGGGTATGACGGCGCATGGATACGGTTCGGATCTGTCTGTTTGCCGTGGCGGGCGTGACGCTCGCAATCCTGTTGCGGCAGTGGCGGGGCGAATTCGTGCCGCTTTTGCGGTTTGCGTTGGCGGCGGTATTCGCGGGGGCGATCATTGCCATGTCCGCCCCGCTTGTTTCCTACATCCGAACGCTGACCGAAGCCGCAGGAGTACCCGGGTATGCGGAATTCCTGCTCAAAGCGCTCGGCATTGCGGTACTGACCCAGTGCTGCGCGGAACTCTGCCGCGAAAGCGGAGAGAGCGGCGTGGCAAACGGCGTGGAACTGGCGGGAAAGGTGGAAATTCTGCTTCTGGCGCTCCCGCTGATCGCCGAAATTCTTTCCACCGCGCGCGAATTGCTCTCGCTTGCCTCGTAATGCTTCTGCTCCTCCCGTTTCTGCCCGCGTTCCCGGTTTCTGCCGAGGAGGAAGCCGCCGACAGCATCGGGGAGCGCGTTCCGCCCGAATATGAGGATTTTCTGGCGGCGATTCCCGAGGATATCCGCGAATACCTCCCCGAGGAACTGTTTTCCGCGGACAGCGGGACGCTTGCCGACGGCGCGGGCAAGCTGAGCGATTTTTCCTATCTTCTGGAAACGGTTCTGCGCACGGTCGGGCTTCGGCTCGGGGACTGCCTGCGGCTGCTCGCGCAGATCACGGGGCTTTTGCTTCTCTCGGCGGTCGCCTCGGCTCTGCGGGACTCCATGCGAAGCGAATCGGTTGGACGGGCATTCTCCTTCTGCTCCACGCTCGCCATTCTCACAGCGCTTCTCTCGGGCGGCTATACGACGGTTCGGGTGGCAACGAATTATTTCTCCACGCTCGGAAAAATGACCTCCGCCGCCATTCCCCTGCTTGCCACGCTCTATGCGATGGGCGGAAACGTTACCGCCGCCGCATCGGGCGCGGCAGGGCTGACGGTCTATCTGACCCTGACCGAGGAACTGGTCGGAAAAACCGTTGTGCCGTTTGCAGGCGTCTGTCTGGCGTTTGCGGCGATGGAGGCAGTGGACTCCAATATGCGGCTCGGAACGCTCGCGGCAACCGTCAAAAAGCAATACACCACGCTGCTCGCCTTTCTTATGACGCTCCTGCTTGCCATGCTCGGCGCGCAGACCACGCTCGGCGCACGTGCCGACACGCTTGCCATGCGGGGCGCGAAATTCGCGGCAGGAAACCTGATCCCCGTGGTCGGCGGATCGGTATCGGAACTGCTCCGGACGGTCAGCGCGGGAGTCGGATACCTGCGCGGGACGATCGGCATCTCAGGGGTTCTGCTCCTGTTGCTCGTGCTGTTACCCGTGCTTGCGGAACTGCTTCTCTACCGTCTGGTCTGGCAGCTCGGCGCATCGGTTGCCGACCTTGTGGGATGCACGTCCGAGAAAAAGCTGTTGGACGAGGTTGCCTCACTCTGCGGCTACCTTGCCGCGGCGGTGAGCATCTGCTCGTCGGTCTTTATTCTCGCGCTGACTCTGTTGGCGCACTGCGCCTCAGCAATCGGATAGGAGGTGCGGAGAACCAATGACGGCTTATCTGCTGACGCTGTTCGGCTCTGCGCTCGCCGTGGCTCTGGTCGACCTGTTAGTCCCCGAGCGCGGCAGAAAGACCGTGCGGCTCATTTCGGCGCTCTTTCTGCTTTGCGTGCTCTCCGCGCCGCTCCCCCGCGCCTTTCGGGCGATCCGCGACTACACGATTCCGGACGCGGCGCAGGACGCGCGCGAAGAATATACGCAAAAAATGAAACAGGCAATGGAGTCCGCCTCCCGCACCTATTTCGCGCGAACGCTGACCGAACTGATCGGGGAACAGTTCGCGCTGGCGGAAGGCTCGGTGCGGTGCGAAATCGAATGGGAGGCAGACAACGAAACTGTACCGAAAAAAATCACGGTCATTCTGTCCGGCTCTGCCATCTGGCGTGACCCCGAAAAAATCGAGTCCTTTGTCGAAGATCTGATCGGCTGTGAATGCGTCACGGCAATCGAATAGGAGGTATGATATCATGTTCGGATTCAAAAGGAGCCGAGAGAACGGCGAGAACGAAAAGGGCGGCGCGTGGCGGGTCTGGCTGATCCCCCTCGGCGCGCTGTGCGGAATCCTGCTTCTGGTATTCGGGAGCGGACTTGGAAGCAGGAAACAAACAGCCGACGCGCCCGCCGAAACCGACAATTCGGAACAGATTCTCGCCGACTATCGCAACGCGTTGGAACAGGACATCCGCAATCTTTGCGAATCGGTGGACGGTGTGGGAAACGTCACGGTCGCGCTGACGCTCTCGGGCGGTTTCTCGGACGTTTACGCCACCGAGGCGGGGCGGGACGGAGGCGAACAGTATGTCATCGTCGGCAGCGGCTCGAACGCCTCGGCGCTGAGACTTTCCCGCAACGCCCCCGAGATCGTCGGCATCGGAATCGTCTGCCGCGGCGGCATGAATTCCGCCGTCCGGCAGGAGCTGACCGCCCTGCTCTCGGCGGCGTACCACGTTCCGACCAACCGCATTTATATAACGGAAGCGAAAAAAGCAGGCACATAATGCCTGCCCGCCGCATATTATAAAGCTCCGTCGCATAGAATGAAATGAAAAACATTTTCGAGGAGGAAATCGAAATGAAAAACAAGAATTACGCGCTCAGCCCCACTGCGGAAAACCCCGCTACCCCCCACAAAAAAGAGGGAAAATTCCGTCTGTTCATCATGAAGATCGGCAAGCGGAATATCATCATCACCGCGTCGGTTCTGCTCATCGGCGTTGCGGTTCTGCTGAACTGGGTTCTCTTCTCGGGGGGCAAGACAGGCAAGGACGGCTATCAGGGTTACGACAAGCCGAACGGCAGTCAGGAAGAACAGAAGGGCGACGACGCGCCGACCGACCAGAGTGGAACCTACTTCTCGGCAACGCAGGTCAGCCGCCAGAGAGCCAGAGACGAGGCTTTGGAGGTTCTGCAATCAGTGGTTGACAACAAGGAATCGAGCGAGACCGTAAAGACGGAAGCGCTCGCGGGCATTGCCGCAATCGCGGATGAGATTCAGAAGGAAGCGAACATTGAATCCCTTGTCACCGCAAAGGGCTTTGAACAGTGCGTGGCGGTGATCTCGGGAGAAAAGGTTCAGATTGTGGTCAAGGCAGAGGAATTACAGCCCGCCCAGATCGCGCAGATCAACGAGATTGTATACGCCCAGACCGGCATCGCACCGACCGGCGTGACCATCATCAACAAGAAATAATCCGAAAATCCCCCCGCGAAGCGCTTGCCTCGCGGGGGGATGAAATGGATTTTGACACGCTCACGCGGCTGTCGTTGCCGCCGGGACATTCTCCCAGAAGAAATGGTACGGGTAGGTCTGCGACCAATAGCAGGTATAGAAGGAATACAGACCGAATGCAACAAAGACGCTGCAAATGCTGTATTTGAGGAACATCCGGAATTTGAAATTCCGCACGTGCGCCACGATATTCGGAAGTGCAATCACCAATGCAACCATGAAATAGTATCCGAGTCGCTCGGCAATCTGATTGACGTTGCTGAAACACTGGCACACGCAGGCAAAGTAAAACACATTGAGAAAACCACCGCTGATGTCATCCTCTTTGTCCCAGAACACCACGCAGAACAGGTAGATCAGCCAAAATACCAACATCAGACGGTAAGCGCCCGTATCAACCGGAACTGCGCTTTTATCCATCAGCTTCATTGCCAGATTGAACAGCTGATATCTGCCAAGGAAGATTCCTCCCAATACGGGGATTCCGAGCAGTCTCTGCCACCGCTTCAGCTTCAGGTGGTAGGCGGGATATGCAACCAAAAATACGAGCGCGGAACCATGGAACAGCCACGCCAGAAAGACCAGCAGGAGGAACGGCGCCCATTGCTTCTTTTGAATGAACAGATACGCAATGCAACAGATTCCAACCGCAATCGCCTGCCGCAGAGTTGAGAACACAATCAGGGCGCACGGCAGTCCGAGATAAACCACCATGGAAAAGTCATAATCTTCACTGTAAAGTGCAATGACAAGTCCAACGGGAACGACGGACAGAATCGCGCAGGCAATCAGCAGGACCTGATAGTCGGTTGAAATATAGGAAAGCAATTTATTGAAAACGACATATCCCCATTCGTAGTTCTGCCAGTTCTCAAGTGCAAACAGGTCACGGAAAGACAGCTTCGCAATCTCCTGATAGGACGCCAGATATCCGGTCGATTCGCCGTAGTGCAGATCGATTCCCATGCTCGGGTGACGGAGCGCGACAAGCGCCGTAAACAGAAGAGTCATGAGGATGATTCCCCAAACATGGCGTTTCCCGGGACAGTTCCGATGATAGAAGGTATACACGCCGAACAGGGCGATCAAACAATAAAAAACGATATAAACCGCCATATCTTCCTCCTTTCTCTCTCGGTTCGCCATGCCCCCGAAAACGGATTGACACATTATTATATCATAAAACCGTCCGAATGTCAAGGTTTCCAGACGGAAAAGCACGTTTCGGGTGCTTTTTCCATCAAAAAAGGCGCATCAGCGCCCATTTTGATGGATAGAACAATTGAATTCCGTCACAGATCCGCAGACCCGTCGGCATCGGCATGGGTCAAAGCTTTCCGTCTCAGCTTCCCGACCACGCGCCCGCGGCACTGCACGTCGGAGAAATCCTTAAGCAGAATCGGACCGTATTCGGGATTGAGGGAGATCAGTCTGTCCCCTCCGAACACCTTGAAAAATCCTGAACCGTCGAGCAGGAAAATCCCCAATTCTCCGATCTCCACGCCGTCCGCATTCTGCACCAACAGGATATCGCCGTTGTGGTACTTCGGCTCCATACTGTTTCCGCTGATCCGGAGTGCATAATCCGCGTCTGCGGTCTTTTCGTTTCCCGGAATGCTGATTTTCTCGCTTCTCGCGTCGTCCAGATAAACGCCGACGCCTGCGGAAACAGGCAGTTCATACAGGCGGATGGAGCGCTTTCCTTTCATCAGTCGTTCGCCTGCGAAGCGGCCTGCGGAACGTTGCGGAATCTGCGGGCGCAGAACCTTTGCAGGTGCGGGCACAGCGGCCGGCGCGGTTTCCGTTCCGAGAACGCGCTCCCGCTCCTTTGCGATGACAACCCCCGCAACGGATTTTCCCCAACTGTCCAGTTGACGATACTGTTCCACCAGAGAAATTTCTTCCGGTTCCAATGTGTAATTATTGGTATTGTCCGGCGCGCCAGTTACGATGTATTCCACCGAACAGTCCAGCGCCGAGCAGATCGCTACAATATTAGAAAGCTTCGGGGATTCGTTCATCCCCGCAAGCAGTTTGCTGAGTGTACCGAGCGGAACGCCCGACAGCTCGGACAGGCGCTCGTTGGTCAGCTTTTTCCTGTTTTTCATCAGCTTGATCCGATCGATATAAGTTTCCATCTTCCGCCTCCGTGTTCCGATTTCGATACTATTATACCACATAAAATCCGGTTTGTAAAGGGGTTTCGGAAAAATATTTTCTTTTTTTGGAAAAAAGTACTTGACAAGCTCTGTGCGATGTGCTATAATAGCATCACAGAATTCCACAAATGGATTCAGGAGGACCGATTCATGAACAGAGAATGCGCCGATTTTGCCAATACTTATTCCAATAGCGGAATATATGAAGCATTTTATGCCGAAGTCGGAAAGCCGCGTCAAAGCCGCCTTTCGGGGCTTCGCGTGCGGTTGATCGGACTGTTTCGTGCTGCGGTTGCATTCCTGTGCGCCGCGCGGGTTCGCCGCATTGCGCGGGTCGGTTGCGCAACGGTCTCCCTGCTCGGCGCGGTCGGAACTGCAGGCGCGTTGGAAACAGGCAGACTCACTCCCGTGTCCTGCCTGCTTCTTGCGGCGGGCTTTCTCGCAATCGCCTATCTTGCGCTGAGACCCGCTCGCCGGAAAGCACACGCAAAAAGCCGGGCAGAAGACAATCCGTCAGGTGTCGCCGCGACCTCCGATGAGGTCTGCGAGCACCTTGCCGACGCGGGTTGCCGCTGAGACCGCCTCCGATACGGTATTCCCCGCCGATCCGATCTCGAGCAGCAACGAATGCGCCGCAAACTCCTGATTATAAGACGCGTTGCGCAGCGAGACCGCGCGGCAACTTCCGGGCGCATTTCCGTTCAGGCGGTCAAACAGCTGCAGTGCCAAGCCGAGATTGGAACGCCACGCGGGACAGTCCGTTCCGTTGCCGTCTGTTCCGACAACAGCCATGACCTGCGCTCCCCCATCCGCCGAAGCGGTTCGCAGACAGGCACCGTCCGAGTCCAGAATCCCGTCCCGATGCAGATCGATTACATACTCGATGGACGGATAGCGTTCCAGATAGGCGCGGATGCAATCCGCTGCGGAACGGTACGCGCCGCGCAGCGTTCCGCCTTCCCCGTGCATCGACGTACAATGAATCGCAGGAATGCCGCCACGGTTCAGCTCTTCGGCAAGCGCTTCCCCGGCGGCGATTACGGTTTGCGCGGCGTTATCGGAATAGAAGGAATCCCCCGCCGTTCCCGTCAGATAGGGCGGCGCGTCGTCAGCGCGATAACTCTCCTGCGCGTGCGTATGCAGAATGAGAACAATCGGTTGGTCGGCGCGGAACATCCGCTCTTCCCGCAAGAACAGCCCGCGCACAGCCGCTACGTCCACTGTCTTGGCCGTTTCGTTCCGCAATTCTCCGCCGGAAAGATCCGCCGAACGGATTGCAGTTGCTCCGTCGGGAAGCGGCTCTACCGGCGTTTCGGTTGCGCCGTCCGTGCCGTTTCCGGATGTCCCGTCTGTCCCCGTGCTTTCAGGCGGCACGTCATTCACGCTACGGCGCGGAAGCCGAATCCGACTGATGGCAAAGCCTGCCACCAGAACTGCGGCGCATACCAGAAAAATCAGAAATGCACGAGTCCCCTTCCCGATGGGCGGTTCCAATCTCACACTGTCCGGTGTCGGCGCGGCGATCCGACTGCGTTCCTCTTTCATTTTTATATTCCCCTTTCCGAGCGTTTCACAACAGCCTATGCGAACGCGTCGGAAAACAGAACCGTCAGAAGAGCTTTTCGCCGATAAAAGCCTCCGAGATCGCGTCGGAAAGCAGTTCCGAAACAGCGTCGGAAATCAGGTCGCTTTCCTTTGGAGACACAAAAAAGGATTTTCCGTTTTCGAGAACGGCTTGCAGTTCGTCCCCGATCTCCACGATGTGCGCTTCTTTCAACGCGTCCCAGACCAGTGTGGACGAGTTTACGACAGTCGGAACGCCGATTGCGATAACGGGAACGCCGAGCGTTTCCGACGTAATGGCAGTCCGGTAATTCCCAACGCCCGATCCGGGAACAATGCCGCTGTCGGAGATCTGGACAGTGGAAGCCAGTCGCGAACAGCTTCTTGCCGCAAGCGCGTCCACCACAACCACGAGATTCGGACGAACCGAGCGGACTGCGCCGCGCAACAGTTCCAGTGTTTCAATGCCGGTTTGCCCGAGCACGCCGGGAGAAAGCGCAGACAGTGCAGAACACCCGAGCGAGCGGAAAAGCGCCGATTCGTGCTCCTGCAAATGCCGGGTCGCGGTCAGGCGGTCAACCGTGCCGGGACCCACCGCGTCGGCGGTCAGCTTGGCGTTTCCAAGCCCCGCAACGAAAACGCCCAAACCGACGCCCGGAAGGCGACCTGTCAGCGAACAGGTCATGCCGCGCAACTCTCCCGCGAGCAAATGTGCAACCTCTCCCGTCCGTTCGCGATCGAATCGGTGAATCTGACCGCAATCCACTGTGATATAAGTTCCGAGCGGCTTTCCGAGTACCACCGCCGCCTCTGAGGACGTAACCCGCACGCGATGGATGCAGCACCCCGCACAATGCCGCGTTGTCTGCTCCACGCCGCGCAGACCATCTCCTGCCGCCGAGCAACTCTCCATGGCAAGGTCTGTTCTTGCATATGCTTCTGTCATTCCGAATCCTCCTCTGTCTCCTTGTTCTGCTTCCTGCTTTTTTAATCTGCCAAGAGAATTAACAAAATATACATTAAAAAATTCGGGAAACCCTTGAAAATTGGTGGAAAATGCGGTATAATATAAGAAGTATTCCGACGCCCGTGCGTCGCGGAGAATTTTCTTTTCATGAGGAGGTTTTTTTCCACACTATGGCAAAACGGATTTTATCTATCGTGCTTTGCGTCATTCTGCTTGCGGGAACTCTTGTGGGGTGCAAAAGCAAAACGGTCGCAAAAGACACAGGCGGCTACATCACAATGTATCTGACCGACGAAATCTATGATTTCGACCCCGCAAACGCGTACTACAACAGCAATCTTTCCGATGTGCTGAGCCTGATGTACGCCACGCTCTTCCGTCTGACCGATTCGGGCAAGGTGGAAAACTACCTCGTAAAGAGCTATAAAATTTACGAAAACGCGGAAAACGACGAATACTACATGGAACTGAAGCTCAAGGATACCTGCTGGAGCGTTCAGGACGCCCTGACCGCCGAAGACGTTGTGTTCGCGTGGAAGCGGTTGGTAAACTCCAAAAACAACTACGAAGCGGCTGCCCTTCTTTATGACATCAAGAATGCCCGCGCCGTCAAGGAAGGCGACGCGTCCATCGATAACCTCGGCGTTGAGGCGGTCGAACAGTCGGTCGTCCGGGTTACCTTTGAAGGACCTACCGATTACAATCGCTTTATCCGGAATCTGACCAGCGTGGCAACCGCGCCGCTGTTGAGCCGTTACGTTTCCGCAAACCCCTACGACTGGGCAAAGAAGCCTTCCTCTATTGCAACCAGCGGACCGTTCAAACTCGGTAAGATCAACTATCAGAATGTCAAAGACGAAAAAGGAAAAGACATTACGGCTACCGACGACAATGCGCTGAACAAGGACGGCACGCTCTCAACAACCAACAACAATAAAAAATGGGATACCAAAGCCCTGCAGTATTTCGTTCTGGAGAGAAACAGCTACTTTGACCGTGACCTCCAAAGAGACCCGGTCAACGCATCGGTAACGCCTTACCGCCTGTTGGTCGACTGCACCAAGACCGCTGAGGAACTGATGTCCGAATACGAAAACGGTCGTCTCTTCTACATTGGCAACATCCCCTTCTCGCTGAGCGAAAACGAAACCGTGAAGGATGACGCGGAGATCACCGACCTGCTCTCAACGTTTGTGTGCTATCTGAACGAGAATGCGCTGATCGGCGGCGAATATCTCTTCGCAAACCCGGCGGTTCGTCAGGCGCTCTCGCTCGCATTGGATCGCGAAGCGATTGCAAAAACCGTTGTATACGCAAAAGCGGCGGACGGTCTGCTCCCCTACGGAACTTTTGAAAAAGGAAATTCCGGCGAGTTCCGCGAAAGCAAGGACATCAAAGTCAAGCTGAGTACCACCGCGCAGATTGATGAAGCGAAGCGGCTTCTTTCCGAGGCGGGCATCACCCCCTCGAACTACAGCTTCTCTATCAAGGTCGCGGCTTACAGCAAGGTTCACACCACCATTGTCGAGGCGGTTGCCGGGGCGTGGAACGAATTGGGCTTTGAGGTCAGCGTGGAAAAGATTCAGCCCATCCAGAATAACGACCTGCTCAAAGAGGACGAGGAAAAAACCGGTCCGACCTCGGACATCTGCGATGACATCTGGGTAGAAGCCATTCAGCGCGGCAAATTTGAGGTAATCGCACTGGATGCCTGCTCCTTCACTGCAGACGCGTACTCCATGCTCTCCACTTATGCTTACGCTTTCTCCGGAAATATCTATGCCGACAACACCAACGGTGTATACGAATACGAAACACACGTTTCGGGCTACAACAGCGTCGCCTATAATATTTTAATGGAAGCGATTTATTACCTCCCCTACTTTGCCAAGATCGACAGCCGTGCGGAGGATTCCTATCTGGTTACGCATCTGCAAACACAGCCCTATGTTGCAATGGCAAGCGCCGCAGAGCATAAGCTGAACGCGGCAGCAATCTCGTCGGAAAAGGCAATCAGCGAAAATCTGAAGAAACTGGAGACGCTGAGTCCCGATGACAGCAAGGACATTCAGCTCCTGATTGACACGTATGGCGCAATCATTACGGCTATCAACAGTCAGCTGAGCGACACTGCCTCGACTCTGCTCCCGCTCTCCAATAATCTGACTGCTGCCAAAGGCTCGGACGATACAACGACTGCGGCAAAAACGGCGTTGAAGAAGGCGGTTGATGATGTCACCGCAGCGGAAACCGAAGCAACGACTGCAGGCAAAATCAAGGTAACCGCAAAATCCGGCGCGGCAGACCGCGATGCCTACTACACGGCATGCAAAAATGCGATTGCAGCTTATCAGACCGCAATCGCAAGCGAAAAAGTCGCCGCAGAAGCCGCCAAGGCAGTGGCGGACAGTGCAGATCAGACAACGTTGAAAGACGCCATCACGCAGGTTTATACCGAGAACGACATCGACTACACCATGAAGATTTCCAAGCAGGAGAAGTTGCGCGCAAAGTTGCTTCATAAGGCGGAGGAAATGCTTCTGACCGATATGCCGGTGATTCCGATTGTCTACAATCAGAAGGCAACGCTTACAAGCAAGTCGCTTTCCAAAGTCCGCTCGTCTTACTACTGCACGGCAGACTTCCAGAAAACGAAGCTGAAGAACGCCGACTCCTACGTGGACGAAAAGGGCGAATCCATCTTCAAAGTATTCCCCGATATCTACTGGGATAAGATGGTCGGTTGATCCGATTGTCCCCCGATATCCCGTCCCGCCTTTCGGCGGGGCGGGATTTTCAGAAAAATTTTGCAAAAAGTCTTGCAAAACCAAACAAACTGTGCTATAATAATTTTGTACGTTATGGAAATGCTGTGATGAAGTCAGCGGAGTCGCAGAACCGTATTCAAGAGAGTGTCGCCAAGGCTGAGAGCGGCATATACGCGCGAAACCGCATTTCGCTTCGGAGCAGATCGGATGAACACCGCTTTGTATCTGCAGTTTGCAGTCTGCAGTTTGTAGTCTGTAGTCCGATCCGGCAGGCGCCGTTATCGCCGACAAAGTGTTGGCTTTGTGCCGAAATGCGGGTGGTACCGCGGGATTGTTGATTGCGTCCCGTCCTGTAGAAGAAATTCTTCGGGGCGGGACGTTTTTGTTGACTCAGAAAGGAAACGGAAAAATGAAAGAAAAACTTGCAAAGATCAGGGAAGCGGCTTTGGCGCAGATCAACGCAGATGACGCAGATCCCGAACAGATCAAGATTCGCTATCTCGGAAAGAAAGGCGAACTGACTGCCGTTCTGCGCGGTATGGGCTCTCTTTCCGCAGAAGAGCGCCCGCAGATCGGACAGCTGGCAAACGAAGTCCGCGCGAGCATTGAAGAAGCGATTGCGAAACGGGTTCGCGACGCGCAGGCGCGCGCACTCGAAAAGAAACTGGAAACCGAAAAATTGGACGTTACCATGCCCGGAACCCCTCAGCCGGACGGTCACATTCACCCGCTGACCAAGGTACAGCGCGAACTGGAGGACATCTTCATCGGCATGGGCTTCTCGATTGTCGAAGGGCCTGAGGTGGAGTTGGACTACTACAATTTCCAGGCGCTGAACATTCCCGAGAATCACCCCGCACGCGATACGCAGGACACCTTCTATATCACGAACAACATTTTGCTCCGCTCGCAGACCTCCCCTGTTCAGGTTCGCACAATGGAGCATCAGAAGCCGCCGATCCGCATCATTTCCCCGGGGCGCGTTTACCGTTCCGACGCGCTTGACGCAACGCACTCCCCGCTGTTCCATCAGTTGGAGGGGCTGGTCGTGGACGAGGGTATCACGATGGGCGACCTCAAGGGAACGCTCGCGACCTTTGCCAAACGGATGTTCGGCGAGGATACGCGCATCCGCTTCCGCCCGCACCACTTCCCGTTCACCGAGCCTTCGGCGGAAGTTGACGTTTCCTGCTTTGTCTGCGGAGGAAAGGGATGCAGACTTTGCAAGGGCGAAGGCTGGATTGAAATTCTCGGCGCGGGCATGGTGCATCCGTTTGTGCTCTCCAATTGCGACATTGACCCCGAAAAATACACGGGTTTTGCGTTTGGTCTCGGAATTGAGCGCATTGCAATGGCTTCGCTCGGAATCGATGACATCCGGCTGTTCTATGAAAACGACGAACGCTTCCTCAAGCAGTTCTGAGACAGGAGGTAGAAAAAATGAATCTTTCCAGAAACTGGCTGTCCGATTTTGTGGACACAAAAGAAATATCCGATCAGGAATTCTGCGACCGCATGACCATCACGGGTTCGAAGGTCGAAGGGTTTGAGGTTTTCGGCGCGGACATTGAAAACGTGGTGGTGGCGCGCGTGACCAAAATGGAAAAACACCCGGACTCCGACCACCTGTGGGTCTGCCGTCTGGACGCGGGCGAGAAATTCGGGCACGATATCCAGATCGTCACGGGTGCGCAGAACGTATTCGTCGGCGCGCTCGTTCCCGCGGCGCTCCCCGTTGCAAAGCTGCCCGGCGATGTGACCATCAAGGCAGGCAAACTGCGCGGGGTGGAATCGGACGGTATGCTCTGCTCGATGGGTGAATTGAAGCTGACCGCGCACGATATGCCCGGCAAGGAAGAAAACGGCATTCTGATCCTTGACGAGGACTGCGCAAACCGTCTCGGCGACGACATCCGCGACGTGCTGATGCTCCGCGACACGGCTGTGGAATTTGAAATCACCTCCAACCGCCCCGACTGCCTTTCGGTCATCGGACTGGCGCGGGAGGCGGCGGTCTCCTTTGGCAAGCCCCTGACGTTGAAACAGCCGCAGGTCAAGGGAACTGCCGACGGTGACAGCGTAAACAACTACCTGAACGTCACGATTTCCGCCCCCGACCTTTGCTACCGCTATGCCGCGCGGGTGGTCAAGAATGTGAAAATCGCGCCCTCCCCGCTCTGGATGCGGATGCGTCTGCGCGCGTCGGGCGTGCGCCCCATCAACAACATTGTCGATATTACCAACTATGTCATGTTGGAATACGGTCAGCCGATGCACGCGTTTGATTACCAATGCCTCGACGGCGCGGCGATCAATGTTCGCCGTGCGAAGGCGGGCGAGGTTTTCCGCGCACTGGATGACACCGAGCACACGCTTGACGACACGATGCTCGTCATTGCAGACAGAAAAAAAGCCTGCGCACTGGCAGGCGTAATGGGCGGCGCAAACTCCGAGATTACGGCGGACACAAAGACGGTCGTGTTTGAATCGGCGTGCTTTATGGGCGCTTCGGTACGCGTGACCGCAAAGAAAAACGGAATGCGGACCGAATCCTCGGCGCGCTTTGAAAAGGGACTCGACCGCGAAAACTGCCCCGGCGCTCTGGAGCGTGCCTGCGAGCTGGTCGAACTGCTCGGCGCAGGCGACGTGGTGGACGGCGTGATTGACGTTTACCCCGACAAATGGCAACAGACGGTTCTCCCCTTCACGCCCGAGCGCTACAACACCTTCCTCGGAACGCGCATCCCGACCGAGCACATGGTGCAATCGCTGACGGGGCTTGGCTGCGAAATCAAGGACGGCAAGATTCTTGTTCCCTCGTGGCGCGCGGATCTCGGCTGTATGAACGACATCGCCGAAGAGGTTGTGCGGATGTGGGGCTATGACAAGATCGAAGCTTCCTATATGAATGCGAAAACCACGCTCGGCGGCAGAACGCCGAAGCAGAAATTCGAATGCGCGACCGCCGATCATCTGGCGGACATGGGCTTCTCGCAGATTCATACCTTCTCGTTCATCAGTCCGAAGTACTACGACAAGATCCGGATGCCCGCCGACAGTCCGCTTCGCCGCTCGGTTGTGATTTCCAACCCGCTCGGCGAGGACACGAGCGTGATGCGGACGACGGCACTCCCCTCTATGCTCGAAGTTCTGGCGCGGAACAACAATCTGAGCAACGAGAATGTTGCGCTGTTTGAGTTGGCAACGATCTATTTGCCGAATGCTGACGTAACGCAGCTGCCGACCGAAAAGAAGGTTCTGACGCTCGGCGCTTACGGGAACACCGATTTCTACGCGCTCAAGGGTGTTGTGGAAGCAATTCTTGCGGACGCGGGCATTCGCGGCGAATACACGGCTTGTGTTGACCATCCCGCATACCATCGCGGCAGATGTGCGAAAGTGACTGCGGCGGACGGCACGGAGCTTGGCATTTTCGGTCAGGCAGACCCGCGCACCGCCTCGAACTACGGGTTTGACGCGCCTGTTCTCTTGGCAGAGTTGGCGTTTGACGAAATTTTTGCGCACGCGGAATTGAAGAAGCACTACCGTCCTCTGCCGAAGTATCCCGCAACGACCCGCGATTTCTCGTTCGTTTGCGACGAGGACATGGAGGTTGGTGCAATCGAAGGTGTGATGGCGAAGGCGGGCGGCAAACTGGTTGAAAGCATTACGCTGTTTGACATTTACCGCGGTCCGCAGGTTGGTGCGGGCAAGAAGTCTGTCGCGCTTCGCGTCACCCTCCGCGCTTCCGACCGCACGCTGACGGTTGAAGAAGCCGACAAGGTTTCCAAAAAGATGCTGAACGACCTCAAATTCAAGATGGGGTTGGTTTTGAGAGGGTGAGAAAGACCTCGAGGGGGAGAAAGGCCTCGGAGGGGGAGGGACGCCTCTTGAAAGAGGCGTCCCTCCCCCTCCAAACCTCCCCTACCCTCCGAGAACTTCCCCCAAGAGCACCCGCCTTTACAGAACGAAGAATTGTTTCGCTTTGTATAGGGCGGGTGCTCTTGGGGGAAGTTTTGTCATTTTGGGGAGGTGCTGTTTTTTTTAGAGTGCGGCTATCGCACTCCTTTGGTGTATAGGATGCGTTTGATATTATATTGTAAATCAACAAGTATTTGATAACAAAAGCGGAACGACACATGGGTCGTTCCCTACAATACCTCATTTTTAATAAATTACGCTCTTTTCAGGGGCGCAATCCGAAGGGAGCGCCCCGCATTCCATCCCGCCTTCCGTTATTAACTAACCTGAACCATTTCTATCCGGTAGTGGAGAAAGGCGACAGCCGCCCAAATCCAGCTCGACGGGATTTGGTTCGGAGCAGCCGGAAT
>URHR01000035.1 GCA_900547725.1 uncultured Eubacteriales bacterium | reverse complement strand
GAAGTTTCCTAAGTAGGGTTTGGGGCAACGCCCCGAGGTCTTTCCTCCAAGAATTTTACTGTATCTCTTGTTTTGGTCTCCGAATTGTGCTATAATATCAACAGAACAAGAGCGGCAAAACCGCAACGGAGGAAAAACATGACAGACAAAACAGCGCTTTCACTTTACCCGTTCCGCCTCTCCTGCGTGACCAAATCGCCCATCTGGGGCGGCACGCGGTTGGTGCGGGAGTGGGGTAAGCAGTCGGGCGGAGACACGGTTGGCGAAAGTTGGGAGCTGACCGTCCGCAAAAACGAAAAAAGCCGCATTCTCAACGGCGCGCTTGCGGGACAGACACTGGAGGAGGTCATCGACCGCGTGGGGCTCACCTTCATCGCGCCGGATTGGTCTGAGGAGACCTTCCCGCTTCTGATTAAGCTGATCGACGCCGCCGACCGCCTGTCGGTGCAGGTGCACCCCGACGACGCTTACGCCGCGCGGGTGGAGGGCGACAGAGGCAAGACCGAGATGTGGTACATCGTGGACGCCGCCCCCGGCGCGGAGATCATTTGCGGGCTTCGTGCGGGCGTGGGGCGCGCGGAGTTTGCCGAAGCGGTTCGCGCGGGAAAAATCGACGGCGTGATGCACCGTCAAAAAGTCCGTAAGGGCGAGGTCTACTTCATTCCCGCAGGGCTTCTGCACGCCATCGGCGGCGGAATTCTGATTGCCGAAATTCAGCAGAACTGCGACTTGACCTATCGCGTTTACGATTACGACCGCCGCGACAAGGACGGCAAGCTGCGCCCCCTGCACGTGGAAAAGGCGCTGGACGTGGTGCGTCCGTTCACGGCGGAGGAAATTGACACAATCCGCTTTTCCCGCCGCTCCGACAGTCTTGCAAACGGCGAGGTGCTTGCCGACTGCGACTTCTTCCGCGTGGAGCGCCTGACACTGAACGGCTCCGCAGTCACACTCCCCGACTTTGCGGGAATGCGCCATTTGCTGTGCGTGGACGGCTCCGCGACGCTGGTCTGCGGCGGCGAAAGCTACACGCTTGCAAAGGGCGACAATCTGGAAAGCTGGCTCCTGCCCGCAGGTCTCCCCGCCTCCCTCTCGGGGAATGCCACCCTCATCGTCTCCGCTGTATAAGGGGATGCGTTGGGAAAACTTCTTGAAAGAAGTTTTCCCAAACCCTTTCAAGAACTTTCAACGCAGGGGTGACTGCGAACATCGCGGCTCGGATTGAGAAACCTGCATAGAAAAGGCGCTCCGAATCTTGGATTCGGAGCGCCCGATGCTATTGTGTTACTGCGTTTCTTTGATGCTCCAAGGCAAAGCGCAATTTCCCTTTATACACGGTTTGTCAATCCATGTAACAGCGGTGGTATCACCGCAGGAGCATTTGTCTGCATATTCATAGTAATGTCTGTTGCCGGAATGATAATGATTTCCGGTCCACACATTATGGCTGTAGACGTGATTCGACTTATAAATGATATAATAGATTGTGCTATCATAGGTCTGAGTCGGCTCAAAATAAGAGCCGGCAATAACAGCTTCATTCGACCAAACTTGATCGTTGGACGGAAGATATTTATACTTCAGCGGAATTGATCTGCCGGGTTTATGCCGCCACTCACTGGAAGATTCCATTTTCATGAAGTGGAAATCCCCCGATCCCTTTCTGATACAGATACATTTTTCTCCCGACTCAAGAGAAGTTGGGCGCGTTGTCGTAATTGTTACACAATTTTGAGAAAAAGTACTGGAACGTAAATCAGATGCAACATTACCTGCCAGTGTTGCGATAGATACACTCAAATCAAAGTTTGAGCTATCATGTACTGTTGAAAACTTTCCGGGCCAATAGGCAGAATCCGTTCGACCAACAGCATAAGCATAACAATTATAATTCAGGAAGGAAGTCTCCCAATTACAGAAAGTTGAGCTATCTACAAGCCAACCACTGCTCGTGTTCTGTTGGCGCACATAAGCCAACGTCTCCAGTGCATTGGGGCGTGCATAATAATATGCATTCACCGCATCGAGAATTTCTTTGCCAATCTCATCAGCTACGGGGTTGCTGACTATACTCTGACGGTTCTGAATTTCCGAAAGATAAATAGAGAGTTGAATAAAATCCGCATAGCTCTCCAAATTTTTTTCGGAAATATTCGCGCCATAATCAGCAAGAATCTGAAGCTGCTCCTCAAACGAGAGCTGTGTCAAAAGTGCTTCTCTGCCATAATAAGCATTCACCGCATCTCGAATCGCATTGCCAAAATCGTACATGACAGAATAGCTGATGGCATTGAAAAAGTTCGGATAAATCTCTGTATTCTTAATAACAGCAGCTATGAAACTTGAGTTGTCCCCACCTCTTTGCACAAACTCTGGTATCTCAACTCCCGCTTCAACCAAAAAGTCAAACTGTTCCTCCGCCGTCATCTCCGAAAGAATCGGTTTATCGGTTCGAATATAGATTCGGGGGTTAAACTCGTTCTTCGGGGTTACCTCCAAATCCGTGGGTGTCGCAAAGATGGGAGACGATACGGTCAAAAGAATCATAATCAAAGAAAGTGCCAACGGAATAAAACGCAGTTTTCTCATATTCTTTCTCCTTTTTGTCATGGTTCTTGTTTGCCTGTATCAGGTGAATCCACCAAAACGGGAAGCAGATTCACCTGCTGAAATCCACTTCAATCGCCCCCTCCAAATCAACACTCTTTTATAATAGATATGCTGATTAAGCGCAACCGCCAATGTTTCTGCTCTCATCTTGCACCTCAATCTTACTTTTACAAAATATCAGTTTCCATTCATATTATATCACATTTTCCGCCCATTGTCAATAGATTTCCGAAAAAATAATAATTTTATTGAAAAAATCAATTTTCGACACTTTTTCGAGCATCAAATCAAAAATATAAAAACCAGCGGTCCAAGCCGCCATGTTCGCACCTCTCCAATGCGTTGAAAGTTCTTGAAGGGGTTTGGGGAAACTTCTTCCAAGAAGTTTCCCCAACGTGTCCCCCCCGTCCCCTTTACCGGAACGCGCCGAAGAGCCAGAGCATCAGCGCGCCGAGCCCGCAGAGAATCAGGAGACACGGGAGGATGATGGTCAGGAACGCCGCCAGAACCATCGCGAACCCGTCGCGGAAGCCGACGTGCTCCTCTTTCAGTTGCTCGGAAAACGCACGCTCCTGCTGTTTGGTCGCCTTGCGCAGTTTCCTGCCGAATATCCCGAATGCCATATGCATCCTCCCTTCTTTTCTGCTTCCTGCCGACAAAAGTCAGTTTTCGGCAAGCTTCACGCTCTTTTTCTCGGTCTTGGGCAGTTCAAACAGATAGTTGCCGTTCTCGTCCAGCTTCCGCTCGGGGAAGTGGCAGGCAACAAAATGACCCGGCTCGATCTCGGTCAGCGGCGGCGGAACGCGGCGGCACTTGTCGCACGCCATGTAGCACCGCGTGTGGAACTTACAGCCGGACGGCGGCTTGATCGGAGAGGGAATGTTTCCCTCAAGCAGAATCCGCTCCTTGCTCAGGCTCTCCGGGTCGGTTGTCGGAATCGACGAAAGCAGGGCAACCGTGTAAGGATGCCGCGGATCGGCAAAAACCTTGTCGGCGCTCGAAAGCTCCACAATGTTTCCGAGATACATCACGCAGATGCGGTCGGAAATATACCGTACCACCGAGAGGTCATGCGAAATGAACAGATAGGTCAGGTGCTCCTTTTCCTTCAGTTCTTCCAGCAGGTTGATGATCTGGGACTGAATCGACACGTCCAGCGCCGACACGCACTCGTCGCAAACCACAAACTTCGGGTGCACCGCAAGCGCGCGCGCAATCGAAATCCGCTGCCTCTGTCCGCCCGAGAACTGGTGCGGATACCGGTGGAGCATATAGTCCTGCAGACCGCACTGCCGCATGACCGACAGAATATACTGTTTCATCGCCTCGCGCGTTTTTGCGGATCTGCCCTTGAAGAACCTGTGCGTCACAAGCCCCTCTTCGATGATCTGCCCGATGGTCATACGCGGGTTGAGCGAGGAATACGGGTCTTGGAAAATGATCTGCAGATCCTTCCGCAACAGGCGCATTTCCGAATACTTCAGCCGCGCAAGATCGATGCCGTCGTCCAACATCGCCTCGTACTTCTGAAATTCTTCGTCCTCTGCAAACGGCGCTTTCCGCTCCGCGATTTTAGCTTGGATTTTTTCGATTTCCAACTTCAGAACCGCAACGCTCGCCTGCTTTGCCGTTTCGGCTTTCCGCACCTGCGCGAGCTTCTTTTCCACCCGCTTTTTGCGTGCGTCGGAAGCGTCCGAAAGTTCGCCCTCCAGTGCCTCCGCCTCCAGACGGAGGTCGTGCGCCTCGGCATTCAGCTTTGCAACGCGCTCTTCGCGCACCGCCTGCTGACAGAGCAGCTGCGCCCCCGCCTTGGTATCGCGAACCAGAAAGCCGCCCATGATTTTGGCAACGTGCGCCAGCGTGGTCTGCGCCTCGGCAACCGCCAGATTCTTCGCCTGAATCTCAAAGAACGTCGCGTTGTCCCCCGCCGCCTCAACCTTTGCGGTCAGGTCATCCGCCTTTGCCTGTTCCTTTTTCAGCTTCGCGATATAGCGATCCGTATGACGCAGAGTATCGGTGACATAGGCGGGTGCGACCGAGGCGCGCGGAATACCGTAATACATTGTCGTTCCCGCCGTCTGGTCGTAAAGTTGGAGCAGAACGCGCCCGAGCGTGGATTTTCCGCACCCGGATTCGCCCACAACGCCGAGCGTTTCGCCCTCGTAGATGTCCAACGTAATGTCCTCATTCGCGCGGACGTAAAGCTGTTCCTTCTGGAAAAGGCTCGACTTCGCAATGGGGAAATACTTCTTAAGATTCGTGATGGATAAGAGCTTTCTGGTGCTCGGCACTGTTTCTCACCTCCTTTTCCGGATAGAAGCAACGGATTTTCTGACCGACGCCGATCTCCCGCAAAGCCGGCTCTTCCTCCAGACATTTCTGTGTTGCGTACTTGCACCGCGGCGCAAACTTGCAGCCCTTCGGCAACGCCAGCGGATGCGGCACCACGCCCGGAATCGGTTCCAGTTTGTGCGTGATGTTGTCAATGCGCGGGATGCTGTACATCAGCCCCTCGGTATAGGGGTGACTGCACGGGCAGTTGGTAAAGATCACACGCGCGGAGCTTTGCTCCACGACCTGCCCGCAGTACATCACCACCACGTCGTCCGCCATCTCGTTGATGACGCCGAGGTCGTGCGTGATGAAGATAATCGACGTGCCGTTTTCTCTCTGCAATTCGTTCATCAGGTGCAGAATCTGCGCCTGAATGGTTACGTCCAGCGCGGTGGTCGGTTCGTCCGCGATCAGAATTTTCGGTCGGCAGGCAAGCGCCATTGCAATCATCACGCGTTGCCGCATACCGCCCGAAAGTTGGTGCGGATACTGCCGGATAACCGCCTCGGGGTTCGGAATCTGAACTGCATAAAGCATTTCAAGCGCTTTTTTCAAAGCTTCCCGCTTCTTTAACCCCTGATGGATCATGAACGGCTCGGCAAGCTGTTTCCCGATTGAGAACACGGGGTTCAGACTGGTCATCGGTTCTTGGAAAATGACCGAAATTTTGTTGCCGCGGATATCGTACATCTGCTGCTCGCTCAGCTTGGTCAGGTCGACCCCCTCGAAGAGGATTTCGCCCTCGGCAATATAGCCGTTGCTGTCGAGCAGGCGCAGAATGCTCATTGCCGAAACGCTCTTTCCCGACCCCGACTCGCCCACGATGCCGATAGTCCGTTTTTCGTCAAGCGTATAGGAAACATCGTTGACCGCCTTCACAATCCCCTTGCGGGTCTTGAAGTAGGTATGCAGATTTTTTACTTCTAACAGTGCCATATTCGTTTCCTCCGCTCCTTACTTTTCTCTGCTGCTCTTGGGGTCGAGTACATCGCGCAGGGTGTCGCCGATGATGTTGATGCTGATGGTTGCGATGGACAGGAAGATTGCGGGGAACAGCCACTGCCACCAGTAGTTCTGAATGACAATCGAGTTGTTCGCGCCGTTGAGCATATTCCCCCACGTCGGGCGCGGCTGTTGCACGCCGAAGCCCAGATAGGACAGCGAGGACTCGGTCAGAAGACAGCCCGCGAAATCGAGCGTCATGCTCACGAGAATGACCGAAATGACGTTCGGGAGAATGTGACGGAAGGCAATGCTCTTTTCCTTCACGCCCATCGCCTTTGCCGCCATGACAAATTCCTTTTCGCGCTCCGCCAGCACCTGCCCGCGGATCATGCGCGCAAGCCCCGTCCACGAAAGCAGACCGAGAATCAGCATGATGATAAAAATTTTCATGTTCTCGCTGATCGGTCGGTTTGACATGACGTAGGACAAAAGCATTGCAAACGGCAGGAACGGGATGGACGAAAAGATCTCGGTCACCCGCATCAGAAGCATATCCACCCAACCGCCGAAATAGCCCGAAAGACATCCGACAATGATTGCCACCACCGAGGAAACGATAACCGCCACCGCGCCGATGGTCATGGTCATTTTTCCGCCGTGAATCAGGCGCGTAAAGGTATCGCGCCCGCGCTGATCTGTTCCGAACAGGTAGCCGCGCATTCCGTAGGAATCGGTCAGCTTGCCGTTTTCGTCAACCAGATAGGTCTGGTATGCGCCCGTGTAGACCTCGGCGCACTCCTTGCCGTTGAGGCGGTCACTCGCCTGCCCCTTTTCATTCGAGCCCCAGACGTAGGCTTTGCCCGCGTCGGAAACGCCCGCAAAGTGCATACTGCCGCCCGAAAGCTTTACCAGCTTTTCGCCTGCGGGAATCTCGGCAACGGTCGTTTCTCCGTAGCGGGAGTCGCCGCGCACCAGAACCTCGCCGTCGTCAAGCAGAATCGCAAAGCAATCCTTCGTTGCGGCAATGTCAACCGCCTTTTTGCCCGCCAGATAGGAGACGAATTCCACCTTGTTTCCCTTGGAGGAGGTGACACGGTCATAGTTGAACGCGCCGCCCGGACAGACGACCGAGCCGTCCTTCATCAGAAGCAGAGCGTAGTAGTTCGACAGCACGACCTTTTCGACGTTCTCATAGTTTCCGTCGCGCAACTCGCGCATATTCAACAGGGCATTTGCGTTGCCCCAGACCGTCACCTTGCCGTCCACCACCATCGCCGCCGCCTGATAGCCGCAGACCAATTGCGTGAGTTTGGAGGTGTCAACCGTGCCGTTTACCAGTTCGTCCGGCATCCAGATAACCGAGCCGGTGGAATCCTCTCCCTGCCCGAACTGTCCGCGCGAATTGTTGCCCCAACCGACGATCTTGCCCTCGGTCGTCACCGCAATGACGAAATCCGAACCCGCCGCCGCCATCAGGACGTTTCCGTCCCTGATTTCATCGGGGTAATCGGAATAATCGATTCCGAGCAGGGCGTCCTTCGTGTAGCCCCACATATAAAGCGTGTGATCCTCTCCCACGCCAAGACTGTAGTTGGAAAAACTGCTCATGGAGGCGATCTGCTTCTTCAGCTTTGCAGGAACGCTCCGCATCGACATCACGGGCGCAATGTTTGCCTGTCCCGCGTCGGTAAAGTTGAGATCCATCGGCAAAAACAGCGGACCGATAAAGACCAACAGGAAGAGCGCAACCAGCACCACAAGCGCCGTCACCGCCAGTTTGCGGCGGAAGAAGGTTCTGACCGCCATGCGCGATGGACTTTCCAGTGCCTCAACCGCCAGCGCGTCCTCGGTTGCAAGCGATTTGCTCGCGCCCATGAACATTCTGCCGAACCAGCGCCCGAGCGTCCCGAAGAAGCGGACGAAAAGATTCTGTTTTTCCGATTTGTTTTCGTTGTTTGCCATCGTTTCGCCCTCCTTTACTTATTGACGCGGATACGCGGGTCAACCAGGCCGTAGATCAGGTCGATAATCAGGTTTCCGAGCAGTGCAATGATGATATAGAACATCTGGAGCGCCAGAACGACCTCATTATCGCTGACCGTCAGCGCAGTGTAGTACACTCTGCCGATTCCGTTGAGCGCAAAAATGTTTTCGATCATCAGAGAACCGGAGAAAATGCCGAGAAACCAACCGATCACCAGAGTCACAATCGGAATCAGCGCGTTTCTCCATGCGTGAGAATAGACAACCACTTTTTCGCGCAGACCTTTCGCCCGCGCCGTGCGGATGCAGTCCAGCGAGAGCGCCTCAATCATCGACGCGCGCACATATCGGGTCATGCCGCCCAGAGAGCAGAAGGTCATAACGATCAGCGGCAGGCACAGATGGTACATCCGATCCCAGAACTGCCGCCACGGAGACCATTCCAGACTGCCCGCGGTCTGCATCCCCGAAACCGGGAAAATTTTCAGAACCACCGCAAACAGCCAGATAAAGACAATTGCAATAATAAACGTCGGCAGACTGTAACCGACGATCGTGCCGACCTGTACCGCAACGTCGCGGCGGCTTCCCCGCTTAACGGCACAGAAAATACCCAGCGGAATGGTGATGCCGAGCGCCAGAACGGTTGCGAAAATGTTGATGAAGATCGTGTTCTTCATTGGCTCAACAAGAATTTCGGCAACAGGCTTGCCGTACTGGCTCGATTCGCCGAGGTTTCCCTGCAAAAGCCCGTTGAAAGAACCGTCATACAGAGGATAAAAGCCCATCCAACGACCGTAGCGTTGCAACAGATTTCCGTCCGTACCGTACCGCCTTTGCCAATACAGATATCGTTCTTCGTAATTCAGTTTGCCCTTGCTCGCCTTGACCTCTTCCTGTGCGGTGGAGGCGGCTTTGTCCACGGGCAACATATTATAAATCAGAAACAGCAGGAACGAGAGAATCAGGAATACAATTACAATGTATACCAGCCGCTTCAGAATGTATTTCCACATGAGATTCCTCCGATTTTTATTCGGTAAACAAAACCGTATACTACAACTTTAGCAGGAACACCGCCCGAGGGCGATGCTCCTGCATACAGTCGCGGGGTGACGGAGCCAACCCGCCTATTCAGAGTCAGAATTATTTGGTGTAGTTCGAATAGAAGTCCGCCTCATCCTTGATATAGCAAGCCGAGTAAACCTCGTAATCAGGATCGATGCTCCAGTTGAACGCGTAATCGTATGCGGCACTGGTGAATCCGCTTGCAAAGTTGATGGCATTCAGCATCGGAGTGCCGTTGAAGCCGCTCTTCGGATCGCGCTGCAGTTCGCCGTACAGACCCGTGTTGAAATCGGTCGAAGTGTAGGTGATATACATTCCGATATCGGTGGTCGAAGCGGGGTTCTTCTGCCAAGCGGTAAGCAACTGATCGGTAACGGGGTTATCCGCAGTACCGTACCAGTTAATCACGAGCGGCATATAATACTCACCCTTGATCTTCACAGTCTTGTACTTGCCGTCCTTCGACTGGAAGTTGAGGTTATCCTTGCTCAACTCATAGCCCGAGAGCTTCTTGTAACGAACCGCGTCTGTGCCCGCCTTGAACTCTTCACCCTTTTCGTTGTAGACCCAGCCGCCCGCAACGAGAACATCGATTGCGGAGGAGGAACTGTAGGTGTAGTGGTTCAGCTTGATGGTATCCTTGTTTGCCTGATATGCCGAGAATCCGGTGTAGTACGGACCGTGAACAACCGAACCGTGACCGCCCGTAAAGGTCTGTGCGAACTCGGGACGGTTGATGGTGTACATGATCGCCTGACGGACTTCGACCATACCCGTAGGACCGAAGTCGGCGCGGAAGCCGAGCTTCCCGTAGCCCGCACGGTCGTAGTGGGTCTCTTTGTACTTATCGGGGTTATCGGAAACGACCTTGAGAGCCGCGTTGGTCTCGTCAGCGCCGGTGATACCCGCGATCACATCGACCTCACCTCTCTGGAACATATCCATCTGCGTCTGCGAAACAACCCTGATATAAGAGACGGTTTCAATGGTAGCCTTGCCGCGGACGTCACCCTTGTACGCCTGATTCAGCTTCAGGGTTGCGATCTTGGAGCTTTCGTCGTAGTTCGAAACAACATACGGTCCGGAGAACGGAAGTCCGGAGTTCCACTTCAGGTTTGCCGTGATCTCCGCAGCCGTGGTGTACTTGCCGTCCTTCTTTGCGTAGAACGCGTCGTTCAGGTAGCAGTAACCGTTCGCGTCGGTCAGAACATCGCCTGCCGCGCCGAGATAGAGCGCCAACGGATCGGGCGAGAACGCCGCATTGATGATCGAATAGTAGTAACCTGCGTAATCGGCAGTGAAGGTCATCTCAAAGGTGTAGTCATCCACCAGTCTGACGCCCTTGAACACCTTGCTTGCCGTGATCTTGCCGGCCTCAGCGCCGTCGTTCGTTCCGTCGTAAGCCTTGAATTCGTCAAAGCCGACGAGTGTTTTGCCCGAGTTGGCTGTTCCGCCCGCCTCTGCCGCAACAGCGGTGCTGTTTGCGAGAACGCCTGCGACATAGTTTTTCGCAGTGATCTTCGAACCGTCGCTGAAGGTCAGGTCATTCGCAATCTTAATGGTATAAGTCAGCGTACCGTCCTCGTTGACCTTGGTGGTCGGGATAATCGCCTTACCGTCCGCGTCCTTTGCCAGAGCAGTCTCGTTCCAGGTGTAGTTTCCGTCGGTTCCGCTCATAACGGTTGCGTAACCGGAAATCAGGTTCTGGATATCAAGATCGGAAGCTCCGGGGCTGGATTTTCCCCAAGCCGCATTCCGGAACGCGCCGCTGAGGTCGGTTGTGCTGCCCAGAATCACCTTTCCGTCGGAGCTGCCCGCCGCAACGATTGCATCGGCAGGACCCCAGTACGGAGTGGTAACGAAGTTTGAGATCTTTGCATTGTAAAGATCGTAGTAAATGTTGGAATACAGCGGGATTTCGGGAGCCAGGTAGTTCCATCTCTGGATATACAGCTTCCACCACATATTATAGACATCTTTCTCTGTCTTATACGTTGCAGAGCCTTCTGGCACTTTGGTATTGTAAACCATTGCCATGGACAGGAAGTCCATGCCGAGGGTGTACTTCACACCGTCAACCGTGACGTGCGCCATGCCGGCACTGTCCTCCTCGACCATATCAATGGTGACCTTGCTTCCGATCTTATTGTAAACGGAAGTAAAGTCGTCGTGCTCTATGGCGTCCGCCGGATCAATTGCCTCATACTCGACCGTCTGCTTCTTTTTGCAGGCAACCGCGAGGGGCAGGATCATGAGCAGAGCCAGCACAAGTGAAAAAATTCTGAGCTTTCTCATTTCCGGATTCCTCCTTAAAAATAGTATTGCCGAACTGTCGGCTTTTTTTGTTTCAAACGGAGGCTTGGAAGTCGGCTTCCGTTTGATTTGCTATAGTATATCATGTTTCTGCGCCCAATGTAGACTATATATAGCCTATTTTGCATTTTTTGAGGTTCTGATTATGTAAAATTGAGGTTGAAATCAGATAATAAAATTCGTTCAAATTGACGGTTTATTTGCTTTCGGACGTCAATAAATGAGATTTTAGCAATCACAGAATTCAAAAAATCAGCCTTTTTTCGCTTTTTCAGGCATTTTTCGACGGTTTTTCGGCTTTTGATCTGATTTTCCGGATTTTAGAGGTTGCATTTTTCATGATATGCGGTTTCGGCGGTTAAGGTTCTGATTTTGCAAGTTTTTATTTTCAAAATTTCATTTGCTGAAAAAGAAAAAGGATGCCGGTGGGCATCCTTTTGGGAAATATAAATGGAGCAAATTTTATTCACGCCTTTTCTTTGCAGGAAGGAGGCGCAAAGAGAAAATCACACTTTGCTGCGCAAAGCTGCAAAAAGAAACTCCGTTATAGGGATTTCGCCGCCTGCGGGCGGCGACCGGCGCTCCACGGCGTCGGTTAGAAAAGTCGGGCGAACATTTCACCTCATGGGCGTTTGCGCTTCGTGGTCACAGCAGAACGCGCACGCGTCGGACGCCGCAGATGGCGCGGATCTGTGCGGACACGGTCTCTGCGGGCTTCGGTGAAATGTCGAGAACGGTATAGGCATTATCGCCTTTGGATTTATTGGTCATATTCTCGATATTCACGCCGTTCGCAGCGAGCGCTGTGGTAATGCCGGACAGCACTGCCGGAATATTCGCGTGCAGAACGCAGATCCTCGCGTCCCCTGTTCTCGGCTGTTCGACGGTTGGGTAATTCACGCTGTTCCGGATATTCCCGTTTGTCAGGTAGTCGTCCAGTTCCCGCACCGCCATCACTGCGCAATTGGTCTCCGATTCCTCGGTTGACGCGCCGAGGTGCGGGATCAGGACGGTATTTTTCGCGCCCATCATATCGTCCGTCGGAAAATCGGTCACGTACTTCGCAACCTTCCCGCTCTCCAACGCCGCCTTCAGATCCTCCGCGCAGACCAGATCGGCTCTTGCGGGATTGATAATCCGCACGCCGTCCCGCATTTTTGCGATACTCGCGGCGGAGATCATCCCCTTTGTATCCTTTGTTGCGGGGACGTGCAGAGTGAGATAGTCCGATTCGGCAAAGATTTCGTCAAAGGTTGCCGCACGCGCCACGCGGTGGTCAAGATTCCACGCGCCTTCCACCGACAGGAACGGGTCGCACCCGATCACCTTCATTCCAAGTGCCAGCGCGCTGTTTGCGAGCATTCCGCCGATCGCGCCCAGACCGATGACCCCAAGCGTTTTTCCCGCCAGTTCGCTCCCCGAGAATGCGGATTTTCCATCCTCCACCTGTTTCGCAACATCGGGGGTCTTCAGTCCCCTGACCCACTCCACGCCACCGATGATATCCCTTGCGGCAAGCAGCAGGGCGCAGAGGGTGAGTTCCCGCACGCCGTTTGCGTTCGCCCCGGGTGTGTTGAACACCACAATGCCCGCCTCGGCGCATCGGTCGACGGGGATATTGTTTACCCCCGCCCCCGCTCTGGCGATTGCCGCAAGGTTTTCCCCCATTATCATATCGTGCATGACCGCCGAGCGCACCAGAATGCCATCGGGATTCTCAATGTCGGTCCCGACCTCGTACCGTCCGCCCAGTTCTTCCAAGCCGACGGGTGCAATCTGACCCAGCAACCGGATTTTCATGTTCCGTCTCCTCCGTTTCCGTTTTTATGCCTTTGGATTTTCGGCTGCGAACCGCTTCATGAACGCCACCAATGCTTCCACACCCTCATACGGCATGGCGTTATAGATCGACGCGCGCATTCCGCCGACTGCGCGGTGTCCCTTGAGGTTCTTCAGCCCGGCCTCTGCCGCCTCCGCCGCAAACTTTTTGTCCAGCTCCGCATTGCCCGTAACGAACGTGACATTCATCATGGAGCGGCTCTCCTTTTTCACGGGCGCGAAATAGTAATCCTGCGAATCAAGATACCCGTACAGCAGGTTTGCCTTGCGCAGGTTTCTCTCCTTCATCACATCCAGCCCGCCCATGTCGAGCAGCCAGCGGTAGACAAGCCCCGCCATATAGATCGCATAACACGGCGGCGTGTTATACATCGAGCCGTTCTCCGCCATGATCTTCCATTCCAGCATGGTCGGCATTTTCTCTGCGGCATATCCGAGCAGATCCTCGCGGACGATGACAACAGTCAGCCCTGCAGGCGCCATATTCTTCTGTGCGCCCGCATAAATCACGCCGAATTTCGAAACGTCCACAGGCTCTGAGAGAATGCAGGAGGACATATCCGCAACCAACGGAATATCGCCCGTGTCGGGGATATACGGATATTTAGTCCCGTATATTGTATTATTGAAGCAAATATGGAGGTACGCCGCATCCGGGCGGATATCGGCACGCGTGACGGTTGGGATACGGTCGAAATGATCGTCCTTCGCGGTTGCAACGCAGCGGGCGTCATAGCCGAGTTTCAGCGCTTCCTCAAAAGCTTTGCCCGAGAACTGCCCCGAAACAATATAATCCGCCTTCCCCGTCCGTCCGATCAGGTTGAGCGGGACTGCCGCAAACTGCGTGGACGCTCCGCCCTGCAGAAACAGGACTTTATAGTTGTCGGGAATCCGCATCAGCTTCCGCAGATCGGCTTCCGTGCGGGCAATGATCGCTTCGTAATCCGCCGAGCGATGCGACATCTCCATAACCGACATTCCGCTCTCCCCGTAACAGACCAGTTCCGCGGCGGCGGTTTCCAACACGGGCAGGGGAAGCATGGACGGTCCTGCCGAAAAATTATAGACCCGATTCATCTTCGTCAATCCTCCGATATTATGTTATGGCAAAAAGTGTATATCTATTATACTCATTTTGCATATTGTTGTCAAGCATTTTTGCGAAATACAGGCAATATTTTTTTCAATTCCCTTGTTTTTCTGCTATTTATGCAACTTCGAAGCGATGCATTCTGCATTTTCAAGCCGCCGTTCTGTCCGCAAAAAATCCCCCGCAGCAGGATCACAGATCGGATCTGCCACGGGGGAAGCCCTTTGATGACGGATGATTCAGGTGCGCTTATTCCGCCTTTTTGTCGTTCTCATCCTTTTCCTTCTTGGATTTCTTGGATTTTACCAACATCATAACGCCGCCGAGTGCCAGAACCGCGACAAGAACCATGACGCTTTCCGACGCGCTGACCGCACCCGTACATCCAAACAGAGACCCCACAGACGTATACTCCTTTCCCGATCCGTTCGCTTCGGTCGTTTTTTCGGTCGTTTTTTCGGTTGTTTCGCTTTCCGGCAACTTTGCAATCGTCTCCGTTTCGGTCTTTCCGCAGGTCTTGCAGGACCGCTCGCGGCTACCCGCAACGGTCGCGGTCGCTTCCTTCACAACCTTCCATTCGCCCCAGTCGTGACCGAGCATCGGAACGGTTTCCTGCGCCTTCAGCACCTTCCCGCAGTCCGCGCAGTGCAAACCTTCGGTCAGGCCGTCCGCCGTGCAGGTTGCCGCAACCGCCGCGTCCTTCACTGCATTGGTGTGGTCGCAGACCAATTGCGGAATTTCCGCATGAAGCGATTCCGCTCCGCAGGTCTTGCAGACGCGGTGCTTTTCTCCCGCGTGGTCGTAATCCGCCGCGCGGTCTATGATCCATTCGCCCCAGTCGTGACCGAGCGGCGCAATGACCTCCGTCACCGTTTCACCGCACGCCGAGCAGGCCGATTGGCGTTCCCCCTCATGCTCGCAGTCCGCCTTGCGCGTATCCTCTGGTTTGCCCATACGGTGTCCCGTTGCGGGAACGAAACTGTCCTTGTAGGACGCGCCGCACTTCGTGCAGGTGTGGAGCGTATAGCCGACCTCGGTGCAGGTCGGAGAAACCGTTAAGCCCTCGTCCGCATACAGATGCTCGCAGGCATCCGCGTCGGTCAGGTTGCTCAGCATTGCGGCATAAACCAACAGATCGTCAAACACGTTCATGGAATAAGAGGTAGAACCATGATAAATTCTCGAATAGTAAAACTCCCATGTCAGACCCGAGAGAATGACCGTTCCCTCGCCCATCGGGTATTCGACAAGCGTGGGGTTGCCCCGGTTGTCCTCCAGAATGGCATGATAGCCCTCGGGAAGCGAGCTTGCGTCAAACGAAGTGTGGCTGCAATACGTTCCGACCAACAATTCGTTCGTCAGCGCCCGGTTGTCTGTCAGCACACCCGACACGATCATGTGCGTGCCGTCCAGAATATAATTGTACTTAGAATAAATATTGATTTTCTTAACGCCGCCAGGGAGCAGATCGGAAATGTTACCGCCAGCCCAGCCGTTGTCGCAAGCGCCGTAAACCAATACGCCGCCCGCCTTGGCATATTCGGTCAGCAATTCGTTTGCCCTTGCAAGGCGACCGTAGGTTGCGGTGGTCTGGTCGTTGGCAATGTAGATGACATTGTAAATGCTCAGGTCAACCGCTTCCAGACCCGCTGTGGTTGTAAGATCCCAACCCGTGAGATACCCTGTCCGGCACAGCGAAAGCAGCAGATCCGCGGCATTGTCGTCGCTCCACGGCAGATTGTCCTGAACCAGCAGGACGTTCGCATTCGCTCTTGCGGGAATCATTTTGGTATAACTGTCGCCGCACTTGGTGCAGGTGTAGGTGACCTCGCCGTTCTCGGTCTGCGAAGCCTTCTTCGTCACCTTCGGCTCGTATGCGTGGGAAGCCGGAATCGTCTCGCTGTATGCGTCTCCGCACACCGAGCACGTGTAAACCGACGCGCCGTCCTTGGTGCAGGTTGCCGCCTTCACCGTCAGTTCATAGTGATGCTCGGCGTGCGTTGTAACCTCATAGCTGTCTCCGCAACGCGTGCAGGTGTAAGTTACGATTCCGTCCTCGGTGCAGGTTGCCGCCCGGGTCACTTTGCTGACATAGTTGTGTCCGCGTGCGGGAATATATCCGACTTCTTCGGAATCTCCGCAGGTCAGGCAGGTACGGAAACCGTAAGCGCCGTGCTCGCAGTCGGGCGCTTCCTGATACTGAATTTCGCCCCACGTATGCCCGATAGCGGGAATCTCCGTTTCAACCGACACCTTGCCGCAAACCGTGCAGTTCTTGTGGCGCAGACCCGGTTTGAACTCGGTTGCTTCCTTGTCAACAATCCACTCGCCCGAGGTATGACCGAGTGCCGCAATGGTTTCCACAACCTTCTCGCCGCATTCCGGGCAGACTGCTTCGCGCAAGCCCTCATGCTCGCAGTCGGGTTCAACCGTCACGGTGAACGCACCCGTCCGGTGTCCGAGCGCCTCAACGAACTGATCCTTGTAGGACGCGCCGCAGAGCGTGCAGGTGTGGAGCGTGTAGCCCACTTCGGTGCAGGTCGGAGCAACCGTTAAGCCCTTGTCATATGCGTGGTCGCAGGTCTGTACGTCCTTGCCCTTCATCGCGGCATAGACCAACAGGTCGTCGAACACGCACTTTGCATAGGAAGTCGAACCCGTGTAGTTTCTGTCGTAATAGAACTCCCATGTCAGACCCGAGAGGATGACAGTTCCCTCGCCCATCGGATATTCCACCAAGGTCGGGTTGCCGGCGCCGTCCTGCAGGATCGTGTGGAATCCGTCGGGCAGGGTCTTTTTGTCAAAGGAAGTGTGGCTGCAATAGTTGCCGACCAGAAGTTCGTTCGTCAGCGCCTTGTTGTCGGTCAAGCCGCCGGTTACAACCGGATGCGCATTGTCAAGAATATAATTATATTTGGAATAATTATTGATTTTTCTCACGCCGCCCGGCAGGACATCGGAAATGTTTCCGCCTGCCCAGCCGCGGTCGCAGGCGCCGTAGATCACAACGCCGCCAGCCTTGGCGTATTCGGTCAGGAGCGCATTCAGATCGGAAAGTCTCGAATAGGTCGCGGTGGTCTGGTCGTTCGCAATATAGATTACGTCGTAGTCGGTCAGCGTGAGGCGATCCAGTTCGCGCGTGGTCGCCGCATCCCAACCCGTCAGAAAACCGTCGTTGACCAGTGCGCGCAGCTGTGCGGACGCGCTGTCGGCATTCCAAGGCAGACCGTCCTGTACCAGAAGGACGCTCGCGCTCTTTCTCGCGGGAATCGCCTCGGTGTAGCTGTTGCCGCACTTGCGGCAGGTGTAGGTGATTTCGCCGTCCGCGTCTGCGGACGCCTTCTTTGTCACCTTGGATTCGTAATCATGCGCCGCGGGAATGGCAATGCTGTAAGCGTCGCCGCACTTGGAGCAGGTGTAGACCGAAGCACCGTCTTCATAGCATCCTGCCTCTGTAACCGTCAGTTCATAGTGATGCTCGGCGTGCGTTGTAACCTCATAGCTGTCTCCGCAACGCGTGCAGGTGTAAGTTACGATTCCGTCCTCGGTGCAGGTTGCCGCCCGCGTTACGCGGCTGATATAGCTGTGTCCGAGCGCGGGGATGTAATCAAGCGTCTGCTTGTAGCCGCAGGAAGCGCACACTTTATAGCCGCGGCTTCCGTGCTCGCAGTCCGGCTCTTTTTCATATACAATCTCGCCGTAGTTGTGCCCCGTGGCGGGAATCGTGATAATATCCGAATAGCCGCAGACCCTGCAGTCCCGCCGGACGCTTCCCGGGGTTGTACAACTTCCCTCGACGATCACCGTTTCCTCAAAATCATGCTCCGCATACAGGAATTCCACCGCAATGGGATTTGTGGTAACCGAAGCCGTTTTGCCGTTATCCGTCCGCGTTGCCGTCACAACGCAGTAATAGTAGACGGTATTTCCAAGCGCCATTTTCTGCGGAACTGTATAGCTCGCCCCGGTCGCACCCTCAAGAAGAACGCCGCCCACGTTGGAGGCAACCGAATTGAAATACCACTGATAGGACAGTACATGTCCTTCATCCGCAACCGCCGTCACCGACGGTCCGCCCGAGCGATAGCCATGCTCCAGCGTTGCGCCTTCAACCGCAGAAATCACGGGCGCATGCGCCGCCGACACATCCTCAAGCGATTGCTTGACATCGGGATGCAGACTGGAGAAATATTCGCATTGATCCGAAGCGCCTGCACTGAGCGTACCCAGAGCAAAGGTGATGGCAATGGCGTTGTCCTCCAACGTATATCCGTTTGTTTTCGATTTTGTCATCTCGATTGACGCGTCGGTCGCATAGGTCGGAAGCGCCCCGTTATCCGTCCACAAACCGCTGAGATATGCGCTTGTCGGAGCAAAACTCACCCCTCTGGAAGCCCGCGCACGGTTATCAAACGCAATGAAGAAGAAGCCCTCCAAGGAGTCCTTGCCGCGCGCAACCACCATCGCGTAGTTCTCCTCCCCTGCGGGAGCAGACGATTTCGGATTGCAGATTACCTTATTATATGTATCATAGTTTCCCGTTTTTCCCTGATCCTGATCGGGATCAAAGCTACGGACAAATCTGACATCGGTAATATCCATTCCGGCGGTGTTCTCGATTTCCACCTTCGTCCGGTAGTATCTGTCATTTACGCCGAAGGAATACGTAATGGTCAGCTTTACGCCTTGCGGAGTCTCGCCCGTTACAATCGCGCGCAGGGTGTCCCCCTTCGACGCATCCTTCACAGTCGGAGGCGTTTTCCACGACAAAGTCCCGCTCTTCACATTTCGATCCGCAACACGGTATTGATAGGTGCTTCCATTGCACCGATATGCCAGAATATAGCATTCTTCCGGCGTGCCCGGCAGGAAGAAATCTCCCGTGGTCGGCGCTTTTCCGACATCCCAACCGTCATTGTCCACTACCATCCCCAACAGATTTTTGGCGTCATTCGGATGGAAAGTTTTGCTTTTCGGGCTTGTCGACGTTCCGAAGCTGCCGCCCTTGCTGATCCCCAGTTCGATGTAGTTACCGCCGAGAAAAACATCGCCGTTTGCCGAAGTCTCGCTTCTTGCTCCGACGGTTGGTTCTTCCAGCGCGAAGGTCGGAATCACGATTGCGGTCAGTGAGGTCAGCATCATAATCAGCCCCAACAGCCCCGCAACAACGCGGTTTACCCTCTTTGTACCGTGAGAATTCATACCTTTTCTCCTTTTATCTTTTATCGGTCGATCGACCGCTCGGTTAGCGTCATAGAGCGCTCCAACTGCATAGTATATCACCGCAGATACAATTTGTCAATACCTTTTTAAGAAATTCATTACGAATTTTATCAATCGGTTTTGATAACACCTGTTTTGTGAGATTTTCATGACACATTCCGCCGCCGGGTTGTGAAATTCCCGCACCGTGTCCGCAAAAATTCCGGGAACAGATAAAAGAACAGGACGCGAGCCGCGGCTCGCGTCCTGTTCTTTTACATGATCTTTCCGCGCCCCCTCAGCGTCAACCGGCTGAAAAAGGAATGCTCCACTCGGAAAAACAGTTGAAAAAATGCGGCATTTGTGGTATAATAAAGTATCGACAAATCGGAATTTGCAGGTGTGATTGATGAGAATTGTAGAAGTTACAGAAA
>URHR01000034.1 GCA_900547725.1 uncultured Eubacteriales bacterium | reverse complement strand
TGGCCACTTCGCGCATGCCCTCCCCGGTCATTTCGAACATGCCCAATTCGTTGACGGAGCCGAAGCGGTTCTTCACCGCGCGCAGGAGGCGGTAGTGGTTCTGGCGGTCGCCCTCAAAGTAGAGCACCGCGTCCACCATGTGCTCCAGAACCTTCGGTCCTGCGATGCTGCCTTCCTTGTTGACGTGTCCCACCATGATAACCGACATCCCCTCGCCCTTGGCTTTGTTGATGAAGGAGAGCGCCGTTTCCTTCACCTGCGTCACACTGCCGGGCGTGGAGTTGAGCGCCGCCGCATAGATGGTCTGAATCGAGTCCACAATCACGACTTCCGGCTTTACGCGGTCGGTTTCGGCAAGAATTTTTTCGATGTTCGTTTCGGTCAGAATAAAGAGATTTGTTCCGCGCACGCCGAGCCGTTTGGCGCGGAGTTTGAGCTGACCGCCCGATTCCTCGCCGGAGACGTACAGTACCCGCCGTGTTTCTCCCAACACGTCGCAGATCTGCATCAGGAGCGTGGATTTTCCGATGCCCGGCTCGCCCGAGAGCAGAACGACCGAGCCGTGAACCAACCCGCCGCCGAGCACGCGATCCAGCTCGCCAAGCCCCGTGTTCTGGCGCATATAGGCGGGGATCTCGAGGTCGGCAAAGCCCACCGCGCGGTTGTCCTGCGCCGTGGGAATCATCGCAACGCGGCGGCTCGGCGCGGTTGATGCGGTTGCCGCCCCGGGCGTGACTTCTTCCACATCCTCCGCAAAGGAATTCCACGCGCCGCAGTTCGGGCATTTCCCGAGCCACTTCGGGGTTTTGTAGGCACACTCGGTGCAGATATAAACGGTTTTCAGTCCTTTCATCCGACAATATGCTCCTTTTTGTTTTGGAAGATAAAATTTATCCCCCCTCATCAGTCGCTGGCGCGACAGCTTCCCCCCGAGGGGGGATAACGATTATCCGTTCCGATTCAAACGATTCTGTTTTGACGATGTATCTTTCACTCTCTACCATTATACCGCAAATGGGACGGAAAATCAAGAGCGGGGCGCATTTTCGTCGGAAATTTTCCCAAGCCCCGAGAGAATCCCGAGCGCCACTGTTTGCGCAAGCTGTTGACGGTAGCCGTCGGTGGCAAGCAGAGCCGCCTCGTCGGGGTTGGAGAGAAAGCCGCATTCGATCAGCACGGCGGGAACGTTGAGGTGATAAAGCAGGTAAATATTACTGCCCGCCTGCTTGGTCTTGCGGGTGTTTTCGGGCTGCAGGCGCGCGCGGACCTCCTCCTGAATCGCCGAGGCAAGGGGAGCGGAGCGCGCGTCGTTCGGGGAGTACCAGACCTGCAAGCCGCGGTACTGCTTTTGCGGGAAGGCGTTCATATGGATGCTGACGAACACCGCGCCGGTCGTTTCCTCGGCGATCTTCCGCCGCGCCGCCAGATCGAGCGCTTTTTTTCGCCCTTTGAAATTGACCGTGCGGTCGTAGAGCAGAACGTCTGTGTCCCTCGTCAGAACCACCCGAACGCCGTTTGCTTCCAACAGATCGCGAACCGCCAGCGTCACGGCGAGATTGACGGTCTTTTCCTGCAAGCCGTCCGCCGATACCGCGCCGCCGTCCTCGCCCCCGTGCCCCGCGTCCAGTACCACCGTAAAGGGCGCGGTTACGGTCGCGGCGGGGCGGTTTGGGCGCGCCGAAAGCTGCGGCAGGGCAAAGCCGATGCAGATGCCCGCCAGTGCCAGAACGAACAGCGCAAACCGAAAAGGTCTGTACATTTTTCTCACCCCCTCCCTCCAGTTTACGGAAGCGGGGGCGCGGATATGAATTCCCCGCCGAATTTTTCGTTTCCCTCTTGAAAAAAGGACGGTTTTGTGATAAAATATGGGTATCAAAAAGCGGGCGCGGAACCTGCCCGAAAAGGAGACCGAAATGGAACTGAAGCTCTGGGAGCATGATATCCCGTATCTGACCGAGAGGACGGAGACCCCGAACACCCTGCACACCTACCTGATTCCAACCGACAAGCCGTTGCCCTGCGTGATCGTTTTTGGGGGCGGAGCCTACAGGCGTCGTTCGCTGCACGAGTCGGAGCCGTATGCGCAATGCTTCAACAGCTACGGAATACAGGCGGTGACGGTGGATTATCGCGTCTCGCCCAACCGCTTCCCCGCAGGGCTTGCCGATGCACAGCGGGCGGTCAAATTGGTCCGCAGTCATGCGGCGGAGTGGGGGATTGACCCGAACCGCGTGGTGGTGTGCGGCTCCTCGGCGGGCGGACATCTCGCCGCGTCCGCGCTGCTGTACGACGACGTGACGATGCCTGCGGGACACACACCCGATGCGACCGACGCGGAAAGCGCGCGCCCGAACGGTGCGATTCTTTGCTACCCCGTGATTTCGGTCGGACCCGAATTCGGTCATGTGGGAAGCGGGATGGAATTGCTTGGCAAGGAAAGGTACGAGGCGGAGCACGGGGCGTTTGACCTGCAACACAAGGTGACCGATGCAACGCCGCCCGTGTTCCTGTGGCACACCTCGGACGATCCCTGCGTGAACGTGAAGAATTCGCTGGTGTTCTGCGAGAGCCTGCGGGATCACGGCGTTCCGTTTGAGCTGCACATCTACCCGCACGGACCGCACGGTCTGGCGTTGGCAGAGGACCGCGAGGACATCCGTGCATGGAGCGGTCTTGCCGCAGATTGGGTTCTGCGTAACGTTTGATACTGTCTGATTCGGAGGAGAAAACGTGAAAATTCTGATTGCAGGGAGCGGAAAACTCGGAGAAACGTTGGCAAGACAGCTGTGCGCGGAAGAGCATGACGTCACGCTGGTGGATTCCGACCGAAGTGTTCTGGAATCGGGGCTGAACCGATACGATGTCATGGGCGTAATGGGCAACTGCGCGTCCATGGAGGTGTTGCGGCAGGCAGGCGTGGAGAGCGCGAACCTGCTGATTGCGGTGACGGGAAGCGACGAGGTCAACCTGCTGACCTGCACGACCGCGCATTACATCAACCCGAAACTGCACACCATCGCGCGCATCCGCAACCCCGACTATGCCGAGCAGGCGTACTCCATGCGGGACGCTTTCGCACTTTCCATGATCGTCAATCCCGAGCGGCAGGCGGCAACCGAAATCGAGCGCCTGTTGCGTTACCCGGGCTTTCTCAAACGGGACACCTTTGCAAAGGGACGGATGGAGATCGTGGAGCTGAAACTGGAAGCCGACAGCCGGCTGTGCAACGTGACGCTGAGCAGTCTGAACACATTGGTGCGTTGCCGCGTCCTGGTCTGCGCGGTTCTGCGGGGCGGAAATGCCATTGCCCCGGACGGAAATTTCGTTCTGCACGCGGGGGATCGCGTCTTTGTAACCGCGTCGACCGAGGTGCTTTCGGAACTGCTGAAGAACCTCGGCATTGTGACGCACCGCGCGCAACGCGTGATGCTCATCGGCGGCGGAAAGATCAGCTACTATCTGGCGCAGGCACTGGAGGAGAGCCGGCTGGACGTCCAGTTGGTGGAAAAAGATCCGGACATTTGCGAACAGATGGCAAAGGCTCTGCCGCGCACCACGGTGATTCAGGGGGACGCGGCGGATCGTTCGGTTCTGGAAGGCGAGGGGCTTGCCTCCTGCGACGCATTGGTCACACTGACGGGACTGGACGAACTGAACATGGTGATTTCGCTGTACGGGAGCGGCTTCGGGGTCAAGCAGATTATCACCAAGGTCGGGCGCATGGAGGACGGGCGGGTGCTGGACAGCCTGCCGCTCGGAAGCGTTATCTGCCCGCGCAAGCTGTCGTGCAGTACCATCGTGCGCTATGTCCGCGCCATGCAGAAACAGGCGGGGGCGGCGATTACGGTTCACACCATTGCGGACGGGCAGGTGGAGGCGATCGAATTCCCGGTGGACGAGCATACCCTGCACTGCGGAGAGCCGCTGAAGAAGCTGAAGCTGCGGGAAAACATCCTGCTTGTGGGAATCAACCGCGGCGATCATACCGAGATTCCGAACGGCGATTCCAGCTTCGAACAGGGGGACAGCGTGGTGGTCGTGTCCTCGGGCGCAACGGTACTGATGCAGCTGAACGATATCTTTGCCTAAGGGGGAGCGACCGTGAATTACAAAATGATCGGGCGCATCTGCGCGCTCTTTCTGGCGGTGGAGGGGGTCTTTCTCCTGCCCGCGCTCCTGCTGTCGCTGTTTGACAGAGATCTGCACGTCGCGTTCGCGTTTGCCGTGACGGTCGGAGTCGTTGCGGCGGTTGCGGCGACGCTCCTGCTTCTGACAAGACGGGCGCGCGGCGGCTTTTATGCCAAGGAGGGCTTGGTCAGCGTAGGACTTGGGTGGATTGCCCTCTCGCTGTTCGGCGGACTGCCGTTCTTCCTCTCGGGGGAGATTCCGAATTTCATTGACGCGCTCTTTGAGATCGTTTCGGGCTTTACCACCACGGGCGCTTCGATTGTGCCGGATGTGGAGGCGCTGAGCCGCGGCATTCTCTATTGGCGTTCCTTTTCGCATTGGTTGGGCGGCATGGGCGTTCTGGTCTTTCTGCTTGCCGTTGCGCCTGTGGGCGGCAAGAACGAAGGCTTTACCATGCACCTGCTCCGCGCGGAAAGCCCCGGACCGAACGTGGGAAAACTGGTGCCGAAGATGCGGCGGACGGCGGCGATTCTCTACCTGATTTACGTGCTTCTGACGGTTGCGGACTTCCTCCTTCTTGTGCTTGGGAAAATGCCCGTGTTTGACGCGATCTGCACGGCGTTCGGAACGGCGGGAACGGGCGGTTTCGGAATCAGGGCGGACAGCATGGGGAGTTACAGCTCGTATCTGCAGAACGTGACAACGGTCTTTATGCTGCTGTTCGGCGTGAACTTCAGCTGTTACTATATGATTCTGCTCGGACAGTTCCGGAGTGTTCTGCGCGATGAGGAATTCCGACTCTATTGGGGAATGGTTCTGGCGGCAGGAATTGCGATTACGCTGAACATCCGCGGAATGTATGACAGCATTCCGACCGCGCTCCGCCATGCGTTCTTTCAGGTGGCGAGCATTATGACCACAACGGGATTCGGAACGACGGATTTCAACCTCTGGCCTACCTTTTCCAAATCCGTCCTTCTGATCCTGATGGCGGTCGGCGCGTCGGCGGGCAGTACGGGCGGCGGCTTCAAGTGCGCGCGCCTGCTTCTGGTTCTCAAAACGCTGAAACGGAACATTCAGCAGATGATGCACCCCAACAGTGTGCGGGTCATCCGCATGAACGGGCAGCCGGTTGACGAACGCGTGATTGCAAACACGAACGCCTATCTCGGCGCGTATGTCATCATTGTGGTGGTCAGCTTCCTGTTGGTGTCGTTGGACAATGTCAGTACGACCACGGCATTTTCCGCCACGCTTGCCTGCTTCAACAACATCGGACCCGGGCTTGAAGCCGTGGGACCTGCGACAAGCTATGCGTTGTTGCGCCCGCTTTCCAAGATCGTACTGACGTTGGATATGCTGGCGGGACGACTGGAAATTTTCCCCGTGTTGATTCTGTTCGGCAGAAGCACATGGAAACGCTACTAAGGAATGTGGTGTTGTCGTTTGGCAACACCACATTTTACATAGGGGGAAGCCTACTGTGACTTGGCAAATGCTTTCCCTATCAATAAAAAATTCTTCCGATAGGTAAAAAAATACAAAAAAGCACTTGACGGATTGGGCAAAATGTAGTACAATAAAGGAAAGCTGTTGAATGGAGAGTGCCTATGCCGCGTTTTTTTGTTGATTCGGGACAAATCGAAAACCGGACCGCCACCGTTTTCGGGGAGGACGCGCACCATATTTCGCGCTCCCTGCGGATGGCGGCGGGCGAAACGGTTACGCTGTGCAACGGAGAGGGAACAGATTACCTCTGCCGACTGACCGAATTTTTGCCCGACCGCGTTGTGGCGGAGGTTCTGTCGCAGTCGCCGTCCGCAACCGAGCCGCCTTATACCGTCCGCGTTCTGCAGGCTCTGCCGAAAGGAGATAAGCTGGACGAGGTGATTCAGAAGTCGGTGGAGTGCGGGGCGTGTGAGATCCTCCCGTTTGAAAGCTCCCGCTGTGTGGTGCGGCTCGGAGACGGGAAAAAGGATCGCGAGCGCGGCGAGCGCCGCAACCGGATTGCGCTGACCGCCGCCAAGCAGTGCGGCAGGGGGCGGATTCCGCGCGTGCTTCCCGCAGTGCCGTTCCGCGAAGCGGTAAAGATTGCCGTCGCCGACGGATTGGCGCTGTTCTGCTACGAGGGCGGCGGCACACGTCCGCTGGGCGAGGTGTTGGAGGAGCGGCGGCGAACGGGGCTTCCGCAAAGCGTTTCGGTGATGGTGGGAAGCGAGGGCGGCTTTTCGCCCGAAGAAGCGGAGGCGGCAACGGCGGCGGGGATGATTCCCGTGGGACTGGGACCCCGTATCCTGCGAACCGAGACCGCCGCGTCGTTTGTACTTGCCTGCCTTGCCTGCGAATTTGAGCTGAGATAGACATTATTTCAGAAATACCGTTGTAAAATATCCGGTTTTCCGACCGAAAAGGCGGTTTGCATAAAAATTTTTTGTGAAATTTAGGGAAAATATCGAAAAGCCTATTGAAAAAACACAAAAAAGGGTGTAAAATATAGTCAGTTTTCTATGTGCGGTGAACATAATCTTTCAGACAGAGGAGAGAAAAAGATGTCCAACAAATTATTTCAGGGTGTCATTCATCAGATGAAGGACGCGATTGACCGCGTGATCGGCGTGGTTGACGAGAACGGCGTAATCATTGCCTGTTCCGAACTGGTTCGCATCGGCGAGATCAGACAGGGCGTGCGCGAAGAGCTGAACTATACCAGCGACGTCGTCACATCGGGCGGCTACACCTACCGTCCCATGAACGCAGGCGTGAAGTCGGACTATGTCGTCTTTGTCGAGGGCGAGGACAAAATGGCGGAGAAGATGTCCAAGCTGCTTGCCATCTCGCTCGGAAACATCAAGAACCTTTACGACGAGAAGTACGACAAGGGGTCGTTCATCAAAAATATTATCCTCGATAACATCCTGCCCAGCGATATCTACATCAAGTCCAAGGAGCTGCATTTCAACACCGAAGAGATGCGGATTGTGTTCCTCATCAAATTCTTCGGCAAGACCGATATGATGCCGTTTGAAATGCTCCAGAATATGTTCCCCGACAAGACCAAGGACTATGTCATCAGCGTTGGCGAACATGACATCGTGTTGGTCAAGGACATCAAGCCGGGCACTGAGACCCGCGATGTGGAGAAGATTGCCACCAACATTGCCGATACGCTGTCGGCGGAGTTTTACACCAAGGTTGCCATCGGTATTTCCACCATCGTGGAGAACATCAAGGATCTGGCGCGCGCCTACAAGGAAGCGCAGATCGCTCTGGATGTGGGAAAGGTGTTCGAATCCGAGAAGAGCATCATCAGCTACGAGAATCTCGGCATCGGCCGTCTGATCTATCAGCTTCCGACCACGCTGTGCGAGATGTTCCTGCAGGAAGTGTTCAAGCGCGGCAGTCTCGAATCGCTTGACCGCGAAACCCTGCTGACCATTCAGTGCTTCTTCGAGAACAATCTGAACGTGTCCGAAACCTCCAGAAAGCTGTTTGTCCACCGGAATACGCTGGTTTACCGTCTGGAGAAAATCCGCAAGCTGACGGGTCTGGATCTGCGCGAATTCGAGCACGCCATCACCTTCAAAGTGGCGCTGATGGTCAAGAAGTACCTGAATTCCAAGCCGATCAAATTCTGAGCGGCAGGTTTTGGGCATCACCGTGCAATTCCGACGGTGCGATTGCACGGTGGTGCCCATATGGACTTTCCCCGCATAAGACGCGGGGAAAGTCCATAAACTGTAGGTATCTCTAACCGAAAGGAATCAAAGATGGAAGAAGAGGAAAAGAACCTGACGTCGGGCGAGACGGGCGCTCCTGCGGAAACGCCGAACCCGGAAAAGAAAAACCGGAGCGTCAGCCTGCGGTTGGCGATTCCCGTTCTGTGCCTTGTTCTGGTTGCGTCGATTCTGCTCACATGGACGTTTACCTCTTTGGCGGCGCAGAAAACCAGACTTTCCCAGCTGGACAGCCAGAAAAACTACTACGAAAGTCTGATTGCGGCAAACAAAAACGAAAAGGGCGACGCGTTTGCGATTCTCGACGCAATGCTGAAGGCGTTCTCTCTGTACGCCGACGATCTGGACGAAAAAGCCATGACCGAGGCGGCGTTCAAAGCGTATGTCGAGGCGACGGGGGATGTTTACGCCCGCTATTACACCGAAGAAGAGTACGCGGAACTGACAGCCGAGAGCAACGGGGATTTCTGTGGCATCGGTGTGACGGTTGTGCAGTCAGGCTTCACCTATGAGGGAAGCGAAAAGAAGGTCTACCGCGTGATCGAGGTCTACGAGGCGTCTCCCGCAATCGAAGCGGGAATCCGCGCGGGTGATCTTGTGTACGCGGTGAAGATTGAGGGCGTCTGGAAAACCATCGGAGAGTTGGGGTTTGACAAAGCGCTCCTTGCCATGAGAGGCGAAGAGGGAACAGACGTGGAGGTCATGTTCCTGCGGGAGAGCGGGGAAACCGTTGAACGTATGGAGCGGACGCTGACAAGGCGGAAACTGGAAACGCACTCGGTGCGCTCGGAACTGTTGGAAAGCGACCCGACGGTGGGGATCGTGCACATCACGGGTTTTGATATGACCACCCCGGGACAGTTCAAGTCGAATGTCAACAAGCTGTTGGACGCGGGCGTGGAGCATTTCGTATTTGACGTGCGCAACAACCCCGGCGGAGACCTGCAATCCATTGTGGCGGTGCTGTCCTATTTCCTCAACGAGGGGGATATGGTCATCAGCGCGATTGACAAGGACGAGAATGTGGCGGGAACTTATACGGTCACCGAGCACACCTTCACCGACCGCTATGCGGGGTGCAGCGTGGCAAAGGACGAAATCGGAATGTATCAGGATCTGGACTTTACGGTTCTGTGCAACGAAAATACCGCCTCGGCGGCAGAGGTCTTTGTGGCAACCCTGCGCGATTACCGCGAGGAAAAGGGTTTCCGCGCAGGCAATATCGTGGGGAAAACCACCTTCGGAAAGGGCATTATGCAGACCACGCGGCGGATTCCGTTTACGGATGGCACTGTGGCATATCTGAAGCTGACCACACACGCGTATGTTACCAAGTGCGGAGAATCCTATCACGGCATCGGCATTGAACCGAACGTTTTTGTCGAGCTGAGCGAGGAAGCAAAAAAGCAGCCGTTGTCGTTGCTGAAGCAGAGTGAGGACGCTCAGCTTCTGGCGGCGGTCGCATTATTCAAATAAAAGAAAGCAGACGAGGAGCACAAAACAATGGCAAAGGGAAAGAAGATTACCTATACCCAAGCGGGTTATCAGAAACTGATTGACGAGCTGAATTACCTCAAACTGGAGAAGCGCGAGAAGATCAAGAACGATATCGCCGTGGCGCGGTCGTTCGGAGACTTGTCCGAGAACTCCGAGTACGACGAGGCGAGAAACGAGCAGGCGAAGAACGAAGCGCGCATCAAGGAACTGGAAGAACTGGTTGAGAATGCGGTCATTCTCGACGAGTCGACCACAGACTTCAGTATGGCAAGCCTCGGTTCTACCGTCAAGCTGTCTCTCAACGGCGGCGAACCGATGGAATACGCACTGGTCAGCTCGAACGAATCCAACCCCGCAGAGCATAAAATCTCCGACCAGTCGCCGCTCGGCGCAGGTCTGATTGATATGCGCGCAGGAGACGAAAAGGACATCGAAACCCCCGCAGGAACGATCCATGTCGCGGTGCTTGAGGTCGGAAAGAGTCTGGCATAAAGCTTTTGCAAAGCCTGTCCTGATTGCTTCAGAATTTTTTGGCAGTCAGTAACGAACTTCCAACCATTTTTATCCGGTAGCGGGAGAGAAGGCGACAGCCGTCCCAATCCCGCTGGACGGGATTGGGTTCGGGAGCAGCCGGAATTCGTAGCACGGAAAACGGCTACATTCGGAAACAGAAACCGCCAAAGACAGGCGAAAAAAATCACCTTGGTTAAAGTTCTTGAAAGTCTTGAAAACTTCTTTCAAGAAGTTTTCAAGTGGGGTTCGGGGCAAAGTCCCGAGGTCTTCCCACCACCACGGGACCCGACCGCAAGGCGGGTCCCGCTTTTTGTAGGAGAAAAAACATGGAAGAAAAACAGAACGCACACGAGGTGGCGGAACAATCGAAATTTCTGCGGTGGCTGGACAACTTCTGGTTTCATTATAAATGGCAAACGATCGCCGTTTTGCTGGTCGTGATTCTGTTGGCAGTCACCCTGCCGCAGTGCGCGAGAGGGGAGAGCGGGGGCGTTACCGTCACCTTCGCGGGCGGGTACGTCATGAGCAACGACGAGCAAACGGGACTGAAAAACGTCCTGAGCGCGGCGGACGAAAACGCAAGAATCACACTGAGTCAGTATTCTATCCTCACGGAAGAAGAGATTACCGCCAATAATACTTACACAGACCCCGAAACAGGCGAGAAAAAACTGGATACCGTCGGACGGAATCTGGACAGAGGCTATAATCAGGATCGCATCCGAACCCTCCAAAGCTACCTCATGACGGGGGACTGCGGAATCTGGATTGTCAGCCCGTATGTGTATGAAAACTGGTTTGACGGAAAAATTCAGATCGTGGAAAACCGCCGGATGGGTGACCTCCCGATCTTTGAGGAATACGGCGTGACGCACTTCCTTACCGGGAATTGCGGGGACTACCGCGTGATCCTGACCCGCTCGGTGCTGGGGGAGACCGCAAAGGATAAGTCCTTTGAAGCGGTTCGCGCCTTCTACGAAAAGCTGACCGGAGCGACCGGGGGCGACTGACCTCGACAGGCACGGGCGGGTTTCGACCGGAAAGAACCCGAAAAATCGTTTCCTGTCGAAGGGTTTTCGCAGTTTTCGGACGGAAAATTTCAAAAAACTCTATACAAAAACGCGATTTTATGATAAAATATCTGGTAGAGGATTCTGCCTGCTAAATCGAAGGAGTCATACATCAAATGGGATACAATCGGAATCAAAACAAAAGCCGTAACGACAGGGGCGACCGCGGCAACCGCGAGGGCGCGAAAAAGCCGCGCTTTGCGCAGGGCGGCCCCGAAAGAGGGGACAAGCCCCGCCGCGAGGAACGGAAGGCTGACGCAAAGCCGTATGCAAAAAACAACGCAAAACCGTATCGGAAGCCGACCGGAAAGCCGACCGAAAAGCCGATCGGAAAGCCGATCGCAAAGCCGATCGCAAAGCCGACCGTCGAAGCGGAAGCCGAGACAGCGGCAGTACCCGCGGAGGGAATCCACGGCGATTACGAAAACGGCGCGGTCATCGGTCGGAGCGCAGTGCGGGAACTGCTGAAGTCCGAGCGCCCGATTGATAAGATCCTTGTGCAGAAGGGCGAGCGGACAGGTTCGATCACGGTTCTTGTCGCGCAGGCAATCGCGCGGAAAATTCCCGTGATTGAGGTGGAGCGGCAGAAACTGGACAGCGTGTCGGGCTTTGCGCCGCATCAGGGCATTGTCGCCATGGCGGCGGAGAAGGAATATTGCTCGGTGGCGGATATCCTCGCCATCGCGAAGGAGCGCGGAGAAGCGCCGCTGGTTGTGATCTGCGACGGCGTGACCGACCCTTATAATCTCGGCGCGATCATCCGTTGCGCAGAGTGTTGCGGCGCGCACGGTCTGGTGATTCCGAAGCGCCGCGCCGCAGGGCTGACCCCGCTTGTTACCAAAGCGTCGGCGGGTGCGATCGAGCATCTTGCCATCGCAAAAGTGCCGAACATTGCCGCAGCTGTGGAAGAGCTGAAGGAAGCGGGCGTGTGGGTCTATGCCGCCGAAGCGGGCGGAAGCAGTTTGTGGAAAACCGATTTTTCGGGCGCGTGCGCAATCGTTATGGGCAGCGAGGGCGACGGCGTGTCGCAGGTTGTCAGAAAAGCCTGCGACGGCATCGTGTCCATTCCGATTTACGGACAGGTCAATTCGTTTAACGTATCCACTGCGGCGGCGGTGATTCTTGCCGAAGTCGCAAGACAGCAACACAAGGAAGGCTGATCGGACAACCCGTCGGACGGTCGGGCGGTTGCGTGCGGAGCGGGAATTTTCGGGGAAAGGAGTGGCGCTTGCAGTGAAGAAAAAAGGATCTGACGCACAAAAAACGAGCGAATTGGTTCAGAAGTTACAGGCATCCATGCTTGCGGAAAAGCGGGAGAAGAAAGCGGAGCAGGACGCAGACGACGCGGAATTTCAGGCGAAAATTGCGGGCATGCTCAAAAATGTGACGGACAGCGCGCCGACCGGGGCGGAAAAGCCCGCCCGGGCAAAGCCGAAGGCTGAACCGAAACCCGGAATTTCCAAAGCGGAAGCGAAGCAGAAAGAAAAGGAAAAGTCCGGAAAAACGGCGGCGGAACAGAAGGAACCGGCGAAACCGACCGCAGAGCCGAAAACGGAGTCGAGCGAAAAAAAGCCGGAAAAACACATTCCGGAAGCGCTCCGCCGTTTGACAGAGGACAACCCCAACGCCCCCGAGCCGGAGCTGAAGCCCGAACCGAAGCCCGTACCGAAGCCCGAACCGAAACCCGAACCGAAGCCCGTGTCGAAGCCCGAGCCGAAACCCGAGCCGAAACCCGAGCCGATTCGGAATGCGCCTTCAATCATCCCGTCGGAACAGGAGGAAGTCGTGCAGGAAAAGAAAGAAAAGAACCCAAAGGATGGAAAGATACCGACGGTGACAATTACGACAATTACAGATAAAGAGAATCAGGAAACCGTAAAAGAAACGGCAAAAGAAGAAAAGCCGCCGATTGTGATCGGCACGAAGACAAACGGCGCGGAGCAGTCGGTCGGCGCAAGCGCGGAAGCTCCGATCGTCATCAAGCCGCGCGCGGCTGTCGCAAAAGCCGAACCGAAACAGGTGAACGAGCCGGCGCGCAGCAACGACGGAAACGATTCGTCGGTCAGAAGCGAGCCAAAGCCCGAGACGAAAAAAATTTCGTCCGGCATCAGCCTGCCGCGCTCCCGTCGGGCAGAACGTCCGTGGGAGACGGTAACCGCGTCCCCGACGGCGGAGGCGGTTGCGCCCGAACCGACAGAAAAAAAGCCTGCGGCGGAATCGGCGACGGTCACTCCGCCCCGGAAACGGGTGGAGAAGCGGACGGCATCCTCCGAGGCGGCGCGAAACGGTTTCCGCCTGACCGGCAGGCATCCGAAAAAACTCAATCAAACGCCGATCGCAACGCTTCCGGAGGACGAACATCTGGACGAGGCGCTTGACGATACGGTGATGGACACAGCGCCCGAACTGTTGCCGATGGACGAGCCGGATCTTCCGGAATTCGGTCGGGACGGAAAGAAGCCTTCCGCTTTTTCGCGCAGACGGGAAAGAAAACGGCAGGAGCTGGCAGACAACGCCGACGCTCTGGAGGTTATCTGCAAGCGCACGGGCATGAGCGAGGACGACATCGCCATGCTGTTGGAGTTGGGATATGACAACGAGCTTGGACGGTTGGTCGGCTACGAAACGCTGAAAAAACTGCGCAACGAGCACAAGCAAAAGACCCGCGAGGCGGAGCATCGGCATTTCCGCACGGCGTTCGGCTATCGCGGTGAGGACGGCGCTGACGGCGGCGCAAAGCAGACCACGCTTGCCGCCTATGCGCACGACCGCAAGAATCTGATCCTGCGTGTGGTGCTGACGGCGCTTTGCGCGCTTTTCCTTGCATTTACGGATATCCCGGGGCTTTGGGGCGGGACGATTGACGCATACCGCGCGTCGTACCCGTGGCTGTTCCCGCTGATCTCGCTTCTGCTTCTGACCGCGGCGGCGGCGCTTTCTTACCGCCAGATCGACGCGGGACTGCGCAGTTTCCTGCGCTTTACCCCCACGCCTTATTCGACCGTTGCGCTTCTGACCCCCGTTGCTTTGCTTTACGGCGTTGCAATGCTGATTGCAGGCGCTCCGGGAAATATGCTTCCGATCGGGTTCGGAACGGCGTGTGCACTGCTCCTGACGGCGCTCTGCGACGTGTTGCGGTTGGTGTGCGAGATGCGGAGCTTCCGCCTGATTACGACGGAAGGGGAAAAGACCGTTCTTGACGCAACCGAGCCGCGCAAAAAGAAGCTACGGAACGGCGAGCGGATTGTGCGGATCATCAACGATGAAATCGACCAGAACCTTTACCGCGTCCGCAAGAGCGGGCAGGTGACGGGATTTTTCCATCGGTGCAACGACTTTTCGTCTGCGGCATTCCCGTTCATGCTTCTGATCTGCATTTCTTTCGGCGTGGCGATTCTGTGCGGGCTGATCGGCGCGGTGCGGGCGGACAGCTTCACTGCGGGGCTTTCCGCGTTTGCGGGAACGCTGATGCTCACAACGCCGACCGCTGCCGTCTTCCTCTACTTCTATCCGCTCTGCCGCGCGAACCGCGGGCTTGCGGAACGGAACGAAGCGCTGATCGGGGAAGGCTCTGTGAGCGAATACAGCCGGTCCAAAACGCTGATTTTCAATGACAGCGATATGTACGCGGCGCAGAAATGCACGCAGATCTCGGTTCGGGACGGCGAGGATTTCCGCCACGACATGAAGCTGGCGGGGATTCTGTTCCGCAAAATGAGCGGGACGATGGAAGCCATCGGAATGAATACGCCGACCCAGGCGGAAGAGGAGATGCCGGTGGTATTCCTGCGTATGACCGAAGGCGGAACCGAAGCGCTTGTGGATAACCGTTACCATCTGCTTGTGGGAACTGCGGCGTTTCTCGGCAAGAGCGGCGTGCGGATCCCGCGCGAGAGTACCGACCGTCGGGCGCGGCGCGCGGAGAATGTCAGCCTGATGTACGTAGCCGTCGACGGCGTTCTGAAGCTGAGTTATGAGATCGAATACACGACTTCTCGCACCTTTGAGGACATGGCGCGTCTGCTTGCCGAAGCGGATACCGTTACGGCAATCCGCACCTATGATCCAAACCTCAGCGAAGCCTTCCTGCGTTCAAGCCGGGGCGACGGCGCTGCCTATGTGCGGGTGGTCACGCCCGGCAGATACGAGCAGGACGGCGTGCAGGAGGTGGTGGATTCCGGCGCGGTTGCGCTCGGAAAAACGACCGATATTGCCGGTCCTGTCTGCGCGGCAAGTGCAATTGTCGGATTGCGTCGGATCGGATACCGCGTGCTTTGCGCCGCGGGTGCGGTCGGTGCTGTGCTCGGCACGGTGCTCGGATTTGTCGGGAATATCCCAACATGGGCATTGCTCCTGATTCCTCCGCTTTACCGCCTGATCTGGGATCTTGCCGTCTGCATTGCAACGCAGGTGATGCTCCCTTGCGGAAAAAAGGACGACTGAATCATACACCGCACGGCAGGAATCCTGTCGGGCGGTGTCTTTTGAAGGGGAACTATGAAAACAACAAGCAAAGCGGTCAACCGACCGAACAGTACGATTCTCAAATCGGTTACAAAGCCCGGCAGATATGCGGGCGGAGAATACGGACAGATCATCAAGGACAAGACCCGCGTCAAGGCGCGGTTTGCGTTCTGCTTTCCCGATACCTACGAGATCGGAATGTCCAACCTCGGCGTGCGGCTTCTGTACGGCGCGCTGAACCAACATCCCGACATCTGGTGCGAGCGGGTTTATGACCCGTGGGTCGATATGCAGGAGCAGATGAAACTGCACGATCTGCCGCTGGTTGCGCTCGAGAGCGGCGACCCGTTGGACGCCTTCGATTTCGTCGCCTTCACGCTCCAGTACGAAATGAGCTACACGAACGTGCTGAATATGCTCGATCTTGCGGGTATTCCGCTCAGAACCCGTGACCGCGCGGAGGATGACCCGCTGATTATCGGCGGCGGTCCGTGCGCCTTCAACCCCGAGCCTGTGGCGGACTTTTTCGACCTGTTCAACATCGGCGAGGGCGAGAATATGCTCCCCGCCATTGTGGAGCTGTACATCCGCATGAAGAACGCGGGAACATATACCCGTGCCGGATTCCTGCACGAGGCGGCGCGGACGATTCCGGGCGTGTATGTGCCGTCGCTCTACGAGGTCAGCTACAATACGGACGGAACGGTTCAAGCCTACACGCCGGTTTATGACGACATTCCGAAGAAGGTGACCAAGCAGATCATCCGCGATCTGGACAAGGTTTATTTCCCGGACCGCGTGGTGATGCCGTACATCGAAACGGTGCACGACCGCATTATGCTGGAGGTCTACCGCGGCTGTATCAGAGGCTGCCGCTTCTGTCAGGCGGGCATGATCTATCGCCCCGTGCGCGAAAAAACGCCCGACGTGCTCAACGAACAGGCGAAATGTCTGTTTGACAGCACAGGCTACGAGGAAATGTCGCTGACCTCGCTTTCCATCAGCGATTACACGCAACTGGACGGACTTTGCGACAGGCTGCTGTCATGGACCGACGAGAATATGGTCAGCCTGTCGCTCCCGTCCCTGCGGGTGGACAATTTCAGCCGCGAACTGATGGATCGCATCGCGTCGGTACGGTCGTCGTCCCTGACCTTCGCTCCGGAGGCGGGAACGCAACGCCTGCGCGATGTCATCAACAAGAACGTGCGCGAGGAAGAGGTTCTGCGTACCATGAAGGTAGCCTTCGACGCGGGCAAAACGGCGGTCAAACTCTACTTTATGGAGGGACTGCCCACCGAAACGCACGAGGATCTGGAGGGAATTGCCCGCCTTGCGGAAAAAGTGGTGGAATCCTACTACGAGAATCCCAACCGCCCCAAAGGGCGGCAGGTTACGGTGACCGTCAGCGTTTCCTGCTTCATTCCGAAGCCGTTCACGGCGTTCCAGTGGGAGCCGCAGGACACCATGGAAATGCTCCGCGAGAAGCAGGAATACCTGAAGAGCAAGATTACCAACCGCCATGTGCGCTATCAGCACCACGACGCACGGGTCAGCCTGGTCGAGGCGGTTCTGGCGCGCGGAGACCGACGGCTGAGCGACGCGCTCGAGCTGGGATGCCGGGAGGGCTTCCGCTTTGACGCGTGGGACGAGTATTTCGATTACGACAAGTGGATGGATGTATTCCGCCGGACGGGGATTGCCCCCGCATTCTACGCGCACCGCAGATGGGGACTTGACGAGGTTCTGCCGTGGGATATCATCGATTGCGGCGTGACGAAGGAATTCCTCCTGCGCGAGCGCGAGCGGGCGTATGCCGCGAAAACCACGCCGAACTGCCGCGAGCAATGCTCCGGGTGCGGCGCGAACCGACTGGGCGGGGAGCGCGCGGTCTGCCCGAACGCGGCGAAGTATCCGCCCGAAGAACCGACGGTTTTGCCGCGCAAAATGATTCCCGACCGTCAGACCATCATGGCGCAATGGGAAAAAGCCGACCCGTTCCTCACCATGCGGATCAGATTCCGCAAGGTGGGAAGTCTGCAGTACATTTCGCACCTCGACCTGCAACGCACGCTTGCGCGGGTGCTGATGCGGGCGAACATTCCGATGTGGTACACGCAGGGCTTCAACCCGCACGCCAAGGTGACTTTCGGACTGCCTCTTTCGGTTGGAACAGAGAGCGAGTGCGAGTACCTTGATTTGCGGTTGGATCGCAAAATTCCGCCCGCCGAGGTGGTGGCGCGGCTGAATCGGGAGCTGACCGAGGAAATGGCGGTTCTGGACGCTTATGAGCCGACCTCGAAGTTTCAGGATATCGGTTGGGCAAGCTACGAGATGGCTCTGCGTTTTGCGGGAGCGGACGAAGCGGTTGCCGAGTCGATGCAGGCGCTGTTCACAACCTCGCCCCTGATGATGACAAAGAAGGGCAAGGCAGGGGAGCGGGAGATCGACATCGTGCCGTTGATCCGCTCGGTGAAGGTCAGCTGTCCCGCCGCAGGAGAAATCCGCATTTCCGCAAAGCTGTCTGCGGGCGGGGACGCCTATCTGAACCCCGAATTCCTGATTACGGCGGCAAAGACCCGTCTCGGAATCCTCTCGGGAGACCCCGCGCAGGAATCCTACAGCATCCTGCGGACAGAGGTCTACCTCGCCGACGGGGAAACGGTGTTTCGGTAAAGACAAACCAAAGCGGCGGTTGCTTGCAACCGCCGCTTTGGTTTGTCACCCCCTGTAAGGATTGGGTCTGGAAAGAATTTTGATGAAATTTGCGGGGCGGATAAGGAGGTCTATGCCCCAAAGAAACGAGCGGAAAATAACCATACGCCGACTCCCTTCGCGCAGTCCTGATTTTTCCTTGTTTATTATAACACATATGTAACTATATGTCAACCCATAAGAACAATAATATTTGCCCATTTGTATGTTATAATAAACAAAAAAGGGAGAGGAGCGCGCGGAATGAATATATTGAAAAAAATCAATTCCATGCGGTTGGAGCGCGGGTGGTCGGTGTACCGCCTTTCGGTTGAGGCGGATCTGCCGCAATCAACCATGATCAATATGTTCAACCGCGAGACTCTGCCGTCGCTTACGACGCTCGAAAGCCTTTGCCGCGCGTTTGGCGTGACGCTGTCCGAGTTTTTCCGCGAGGACGGAAAGCCCGAACCGAAGGAAGAAGAGGCGGAGCGCCTGTTTCATACCCTGACAGAACGTCAGGCGGAGTTGGTTCTTTCGCTGATGCGGGAATTTGATGAGGAAAACAAAAAGCGTGGCGTCCCTGCGCAAAAACAGGGGTGACCGTGCAACACGCCCGCGCCCGAAGCAGAGGTTGCTTCGGGCGCGGGCTTTCTTCAGATGGTCGATTTTTTCCGCGACGTTCTGCGGAAGTCCGACGGCGTGAGACGGAGACGGGCGCGGAACACCGAGCGGAAGAATTTCAGGTCATGATATCCGCATTCCGCGGCGATTTCCTCCACGCTCTTTTCGGTCTCCGCAAGCAGGTGGCAGGCGGCGGCAATGCGCAGATTCTGCAGATAGCGGTTGAACGGAACGCCCACTTTTTGCGAGAACAGCGTGGAGAGGTATGTATGCGTGTATCCCATCCGTTCCCCGATCTCGCGCAGGGTAACCGGTTCGCCGTAGTGTTGATTCAGATAGTCGAGGATAGGGCAGAGAATACGGTTGTCGCAGTCGAGACTGTCGGAGTTGTAGATTTTCCGCAGGGTCAGGATCAGCAGCTCGGTCAGATAGGCGCGCAACAGTTCCGAGCGTTTGGGCATGCTTCCGCGATACTCGCGGCTCATGCGTTCCACCAATTCCAGTACCTCGCCGCTGTCGTCGTGAAAGATCACGCCCGTGGGGGAGGCGAGCAGATTGAAGTAGTTGCACCCGATGCCGGAAAACGCCACAAGGTCGCGAAAGCCCCGGCATCCTTTGAGGGAAGGATCGAGGAATTCGGGCTTGAACAGCAGGTTCAGCACGGTAAACGGGTTGTCCCCGTCGGGGGAGTACTTATGTTTTTCCCCGTAGTTGATCATGAAAAAGTCGCCCGCGCAAACCCGGATCGGTTCGTTGTTGAAGTACTGGACGGCACTGCCCTCGCGCACGTAGGCGAACTCCAGAAAATCATGGCTGTGGTAGGCGGTATTGTTATCGTCCGAGAGGCGGACGGAAATCGGCTCGTCGGAGCGGATCCGGTGAGCCGCCAAGGGTGCTTGTTCCAAAACGCGATCCCCCTTTTGGTTGAATTCTTTTCTATTTTACCACATCGGGTGCGCGAAGTCAAGGCGGCGGGTAAAATTTATGTAAAGTACGGAAAACCGTTTGACAAATGTGCTCTCTCGTGGTATAATACAAATGGACGAAAACAGAAACGGCGGAGGATATATGGGAAATATTGATTTTAACAGCAAAAAAGGCTTTATCTGCGACATGGACGGTGTCATCTACCACGGCAACATCATTCTGCCGGGGGTTACGGAGTTCATCAACTGGCTCAACGAGGAGAACAAGGAGTATCTGTTCCTGACCAACAACAGCGGTTACACGCCGCGCGAGTTGCGCCAGAAGCTCGGCAGGATGGGGTTGGATGTTCCCGAGGAGCATTTCTACACCAGTGCGCTTGCAACCGCCGCGTTCCTGCGGGAGCAGTCGCCCGGGTGCTCGGTTTACGCCATCGGCGAAGCGGGTCTGCTCAACGCGCTTTACGAGGCGGGGTGCACGATGAACGATGTCAATCCCGACTACGTGGTTGTAGGGGAGGGGCGTACCTACTCGCTCGACACGCTGACGAAGGCGACGAATCTGGTGCTTGGCGGCGCGAAGCTGATCGGTGCGAACTCGGATGTTTCCGGACCGATTGAGATCGGCATTGCGCCCGCCTGCCGCGCTCTGGTTGCGCCGATTGAGATGGCGACGGGGGTTCAGGCATACTTCTGCGGCAAGCCGAATCCATTGATGATGCGGACAGGCTTACGCTTATTGAACTGCCACTCCGCCGACGCGGTGATGATTGGCGACCGCATGGACACCGACGTGATCTCGGGTTTGGAAACGGGTATGTCGACGGTTCTGGTTCTCTCCGGTGTTTCCACGCGCGAGACCCTGCGAACCTACGCTTATCGCCCGACCGAGGTTCTGGGTGGTGTTGGCGACATCGTCCGTCAGGCGCGCGGGGTGTGAGGGAGAGGCTAAGACTAAGACCTTGGGACTCTGTCCCAAGCCCTGCAAGGGGCTTCTTGAAAGAAGCCCCTTGACCGCAAGAACTTTAACTAAGG
>URHR01000033.1 GCA_900547725.1 uncultured Eubacteriales bacterium | reverse complement strand
GTCTGTCTGTCTGTCTGTCTGTCTGTCTGTCTGTCTGTCTGTCTGTCAAGGCATTATACATGACCCGCGCCCTCCTTGTCAAGCCTTTTTCCGAAACTTTTCTGCTTCCATTATACCTTTTTTTGCGTCCAAATTCAAGATATAAAATCGTCAGTTTTCAGAACAGTTCACGTATATTTTCGTCATGCAAACAAAATCGAAACGGCATAATTGTGGCATTTGCACAATACAGCCGGACGGATGACATCCGTCCGGCTGACAGCTTTTTCCTATTGTCCCTGTTTTTTCAGATTTTTCTTCCGCCACTCGGTTGGCGCCATGCCGACCGTCTCGCGGAACACCTTGTAAAAATGCCGTGAACCGGAAAAGAACAGGAAACCCGAAATGCGGTCAACGGTATAATCGGTGGACAGGAGCAGCTGCTTGGCATATTCGATCCGTTGCAGAACAATGTATTTTGCGGGCGTTATGCCGACATTCTTTTCAAACATCCGCAACAGCGTACTGGAACTGATGAAAAAGGAGTTGCAGATGGTGGTCGGGCTTAACTGCTCGTACAAAAGGTTCGCGGTCACATAGTTCCGGATCTGCTCGAACATCACGCGGTCGGGCTTTTCCCGCTCGGCATTGCGCGTATAGTTCATTTTGTCGAAAATGTCCACCACCTGATGCATCAGCTTCAGGTTGTCCTTCCGCGGATCCTGAAAATTGTAAGAAAGAAGAATCCGGTGCATCTCATCAATCTGCGCCTCAATGCTGACCGGTTCCACATACACGCCGCCCGTCATCTGATACGCCATTGCCAGCGATTCCAAAAACCGCCCGCCGATGTTGACCCACTTTTTCTCATACGGATCATCCGGATCGGCATACCACCGATGCCCGCAGATCCGGTTAATGATATAGCTGTCCCCGGCCTTGACCGTGTATGTCTTGCCCTTGTATTCGATATATCCTTTTCCTTTCACCACATATTCCAGCACCAGCAGCCGGGGCGCAACCTTGTCCGTGCTCGCAGGATAGCAGTAATACTCCGGGTCCGGGTGCGTAATTCCCGCCTGCATCGGAGCGATCAGATTGTTCAGCTTGTGCGGCGCAAAATCCGAAAAATAGAAATCCTCCATCCGGGAATTGACATAGCTGGTCCGTTTCCTCTCGTTTCTGGATTCCTGATCGATCCGCGCCTGTAATTGCTTTTTGTCCATCGGTCTCCCCTCCCGCCGTTTTTTGGGTACGGTTTCAGTATACCACATTCCCCCGGATTTTTCAAGAGAAAGAAAAAATTTGACCCGCAACCGTTCCGCCCTCCGTTTTCACGGAGTTTTGCGGAACGGCTGCGGGTTGTCCGCCCGAACGGTTTCAGAAGGTCAGTTCCTTCTTCTGCTCAGCCGAATCGTAGAGCGCCTGCAACAGCTTGGCACTCTCCAGAATGTTGTCGATGTGCGTCTTGGTGTGCTCACCGGTCTCAATGGCAGCAAGGAACGCCTCGTCTTCCTTCTGGTACATATCCGGAATCCTGTAGAGCGGCTGCTTCTTCATCAGCGTGCCGTCCTCAACCGTCCACCACTCAAAGTCTTTTCCGTAGTGGAGACGGATACCGCCCTTATCGCCCATGAAGTCGACGAACATCTCGTCCTCGCCGATGTTCTGCGCCCATGCGCCGTTGAAGGAAATGCTTGCCTTATCGGTGCGGATGTAGCCCGTAACCATATCGTCCACGTCGTTGGTGCCGTTCAGATCCTTGGTATCCTCCGCCCACATCGACTTGTAAACATAATCCTTCATGTTCTTTGCCATTTCGTTGTAGGTGTCACAGGTGACGGTCTTGAGTTTTGCGCCGCCCAGCACGTACAGGATCAGGTCAAGGAAGTGAATGCCCCAGTCAATCAGTACACCGCCGCCGGACTGCTCCTTGGTTGTAAAAGCGCCGCCCAGTCCCGGAATGCTGCGATAGTTGCGGAACGAGCAATATACATGATAGAGATTGCCGAGTTTACCCGAAGCGTTCAGCGCCTCGATCATCTCCACCGACTTCTGATACCGGTTGCAGACGCCGATGTTCAGCAGCTTCCCCTGCTTGTTTGCTTCCGCCGCCATTTCGCAGGAAAGCGGATAGCTGACGGTAATCGGCTTTTCGCACAGCACGTGCTTGCCTGCGCGGAGCGCGTCCATGGCAACCGTGTAGTGCGCATAGTTCGGAGTCAGAACCCAGACCGCTTCCACTTCCGGATCTTTCAGCGCGATATTGTAGTCGGTAATCGCCTGCTCGCAGCCGAAATCGCGAACCGCTTTTTCCGCCTTCTCCGCAATCAGATCGCAGGCGTACTTCACCCGGACATTATCCATTTTTGTAAATGCCGGAAGGTGCGCGTTCTGCGCGATTCTTCCGCAACCGATGACCGCAATGCAATGTTTTTTCATAGAATCATCCCCATTTTCAAAGACTTTGCGGATTTTTCCGCTATCTGCATTATAGCATCAAATCCCGTTTTTGTCTTTATCCGTTACAATCCGCTTGTTTAACATTTTTCGCACATTCCGGTCAGCATTCCGACGGGTCTGATCGAAAAGTCGAGAATGCAACGCGGTTCGGAATGTTTCCGTACCGTCCGCCTGCAAGACGGCGCATCCCGTGCCGCCGATATCAATTCCGATCTTCGAAAAAGTCCTCACAATTGCATTTCTTGTCACATTGCCCGCCCCGAATACTTGACAAATGTCACTTTTTTTGATATAATGGTGATATCAACCAAAATCACGGACAAGGAGAGCAAAATGTCTGAAAACAAGGTTACAGTCTACACCCTTGCACAAGAGCTTGGCGTTTCGGTTGCCGCCATCAGCCGTGCTTTTGATCCCAAGTCCCGCCTCAGCCGCGAAAAGCGGGAAATGATTTTGCGTACCGCAGAAAAATACGGTTACAAGCCAAACCGCATTGCGTCCCGACTGTCGATGGAGCCGATTCATATCGGCGTTCTGAACTTCGGCTATATCAAAAACTTTTATACCGAGATACAGAACGGAATCGCCAACGCGTATAACAATCTCAGGGATTATAAACTGGAATGCGATATGCGCGTTCTGCAACGCGGCGAGCATACCATGCAGGAAGCCTTGTCTGTACTGGATGAATTCTATGAGAAGCATTACGACGGGGTCATCATCAGCGGGATCTATGAGGACTGCGTGGTCGACTACATCAACCGCTTGGCAAAGGCGGGGATTCGGGTTGCCACGGTTCATTACAATCTGGAAAACAGCGACCGATTGTTTGCGTCTCTGAGCAACTATCAGGTGATCGGACAAATGGCTGCGGAGCTTTGCGGAATGCTCCTGCGAAACACCCCCGCACGCGAAACCGTGTTGTTTACGGGAAACCAATCCTCGATTCCGCACCGGATTCTGACCCAATCCTTCCGCGCCTCCTCTGAAAAATTCGGATTTCCCGTTGTCGCGGTATACGATACCAAAGACTCCCCCGAATGCGCCGCCGAGTTGGTCGGCGAGGCATTTGCGGCACACCCGAATCTCGCGGCAATCTATGTCAGCTCGGCGAACTCCATTCCCATCTGTCGCTATCTGGAAGAGCACGGACTGTCCCGGAAGGTGGTATGCGTGACATCCGATGTTTTTGCAGAGCTTTGCCCCTATATCGAAAACGGGACAGTCAATGCAACGATTTACCAGAACCCGTTCAGCATGGGCTATACCGCGCTGGATCTGCTGTATCATGCGATTGCAGAAGGAAAAAAAGTCACCGGTTGCGTCTGCTCCACACCGCACATCGTCCTTTCCTCCAATCTGAGCTGCTACCGGTAAAAAAATCGCCGCGCCCATAGGGCGCGGCACTAACTGCAGACAAAAGGCGTTAGCCACAAAAAACGCGAATTTGAACAACGCTTTTTCTTTGACCATGTAGGCGCAAAGAGAAAAGCACACTTTGCTTCGCAAAGCTGCAAAAAGAAAGCGCCGATAAGAGGGTTTCGCCGTCTGCGGACGGCGACGAGGGCTTCGCGCCCTCGACTGCGCCGCCTTTTGAAAAAGGCGGGCGAAAACTTTCACTGCTTTGTCTACAGACTGAAAGAAGCCGACCGTTGGTCGGCTTCCTTTTGTTGTGCAAACCCGTATGTTCGCACCAAACCAAAATGCGTTGAAAGTCTTTGCGGGGGTTCGGGGGAGCTTTCTTCAGAAAGCTCCCCCGGCGCGTCCCGGCGCGTCCCCACGCATCCCCCTTACTCGGCAGGAGTTTCCTCTGCCTTTTTGGTGGTCTTCTTTGCAGCGGGCTTCTTTGCGGGAGCAGCCTCACCGTCAGCCGCAGTTGCCTTCTTCGCGGTGGTTTTCTTCGCCGCGGGCTTCTTTGCGGGAGCAGCTTCGCCGTCAGCGGCAGCTGCCTTCTTGGCGGTCGTGGTCTTCTTCGCCGTGGTCTTCTTCGCCGCAGGCTTCTTTTCCGCAGTCTCGCCATCCGCCTTCTTGGCGGTGGTCTTCTTCGCGGCGGGCTTCTTTGCAGGCGTCTTCTCTGCGGGAGCCGCCTCGGTTGCCTCTGCCTTCGGAGCCTCGGTTGCGGTGGCCGCAGGAGCGGTCTGCGCAGCCTTTTCGTCCTTCACCAGTGCAACGATCGCCATCTCAGCCGCGTCACCTCTGCGGTTGCCGAGCTTGAGAATGCGGGTGTAACCGCCGTTGCGGTCTGCGTAGGACGGAGCGATCTCGGTGAACAGCTTCGTCACCACGCTCTCCTTGGTGATATAAGCCAGCGCCGCACGGCGGCTTGCCAGCGTGTTCTTTTTGCCGAGTGTAATCATTTTTTCTGCCATCGAGCGGACTTCCTTGGCTCTTGCGAGCGTGGTTTCGATCTGTCCGTTCTCAAGCAGTAAGGTGACCATTCCGCGCAGCATCGCTACTCTGTGCGCGGTCGGTCTGCCGAGTTTTCTTGTTCCGGGCATTTGATTTCCCTCCTTCTGCTGTATAGGAAAAGTATTTCATCTTGTTGCGTTGTGCGATCCGACGCTTATTCCTCTTCTCTGCGCAGGTCAAGCCCCAGGCTGTGCAGCTTCTGGATGACCTCCTCCAGAGATTTCTTACCGAGGTTACGAACCTTGATCATGTCCTCCTCGGTGCGGTTGGTCAGATCCTCCACCGTGTCAATGCCCGCGCGCTTCAGACAGTTGAAGCTGCGAACGGACATGTCAAGCTCCTCAATGGTCATCTCAAGGACCTTTTCCTTGATGGTCTCTTCTCTCTCGACCATGATCTCTGCCTTCTTTGCTTCATCGGACAAATCCACAAACAGGTTGAGATGCTCGTTGAGGATCTTGGCGCCCAGCGAAACCGCTTCCTTGGCGGAAATCGTTCCGTTGGTCAGAACTTCCAGCGTGAGCTTATCGTAATCCGTGATGTTACTGCCCACACGCGTGTTGTCCACCGTGTACTTGACATTGTAGACCGGCGTGTAGATGGAATCGGTATAAATCGTACCGATCGGCGCGAACGCCGTAACGCCAAGCGTCTGCGCGTGCAGCTGCTTGTTTCTCTCCTGCGAGACATAGCCGCGACCGTGTGCGAACGTCAGCTCCATGTAGAAGCGCTCGTTCTCGCCCACCGTTGCGATATGGTGCTCGGGATTGAGGATTTCGATATCCGAGTCCTGCTTGATATCGCCCGCAGTGACATCGCGTTCACCGGTCACGTCAATGATAACGGTCTTGGGGCTGTTGCAGTGCAACTTCGCCGTGATACCCTTGACGTTCAGGACGATCTCGGTCACATCCTCGGTCACGCCCGGAATCGTGGAAAATTCCTGCAAAACGCCGTCGATCTTGATATTCGTTACCGCCACACCCGGAAGCGAGCTGATAAGAACTCTGCGCAGGGAGTTGCCCAGCGTGATCCCGTAGCCGCGCTCGAGAGGCTCAACAATGAAGATTCCGTGTCTGCCGTCTTCACTCAGATCAGACGTCGTGATATTGGGCTTTTCGATCTCGATCATTCCAAATAAACCTCCTTTTATTCAAAAATGATAGCTTGCGAACCCGATTCGGTCATGCGCAACGCGCGCGCCGAACCGATCTGGAACGGGGCGGATTACTTGGAATAAAGCTCGACGATAAGCTGTTCGTTGAAGTCGAAGTCAACGTCCTCTCTTGCGGGAAGCGCGGTAACCTTCGCGGTGAACGCGTCAGCCTTGACTTCCAGCCACTTCGGAGCGTGATGCGTAGCCGCAGACTCCGCCAGAGCCTTGAACTTCTCGGACGAACGGCTGGACTCCTTGACGGCGATGACATCGCCTGCCTTGACGATCAGCGAAGGAATATTGACCTTCTTGCCGTTGAGCGTGAAATGTCCGTGCAGAACCAACTGGCGCGCTTCCTTGTGAGACGCTGCAAAGCCCATTCTGTAAACGACATTGTCCAGACGTCTCTCAAGCAGGCAGATCAGGTTCTCGCCCGTCATGCCTTCCTTGCGGTCAGCCTCTTCAAAGTAGTTGACGAACTGCTTCTCCAGCACGCCGTAGTATCTTCTGGTCTTCTGCTTCTCGCGAAGCTGCATTCCGTACTCTCTGACTTTCTTGTTTGCTGCGCCGTGCTGACCCGGAACCGTGCTTCTGCGGTCCAGTGCGCACTTGCCGGTGGTGCAGCGGTCGCCCTTCAGAAAGAGCTTGGTGCCTTCTCTGCGGCACAGTCTGCATACAGGTCCTGTATATCTTGCCATAATGTTTGTACCTCCCGAAATTATACGCGTCTGCGCTTAGGCGGTCTGCAACCGTTGTGCGGGATCGGCGTCACGTCCTTGATCAGAGTGATCTGGAGTCCGACGGTTTCCAGCGCGCGGATAGCGGATTCCCGTCCGGCACCGGGTCCTTTGACGAACACCTCAACCGTTTTCAGACCGTGATCGATCGCGATCTTAGCGGCGGTTTCCGACGCGGACTGTGCGGCGAACGGAGTAGACTTTCTCGATCCCTTGAAGCCCAGCTCACCGGCAGACGCCCACGAAATCGCATTGCCTTCGGCATCCGAAATGGTAACGATCGTGTTGTTGAAGGTCGACTGAATGTGAACAGAACCTTTTTCAATGTTCTTTCTCTCGCGGCGCTTCTTCACAACTTTTTTTGCTGCTGCAACTTTAGCCATTTTATGCCACTCCTTTACTTCTTCTTGTTAGCGATGGTCTTAGCGGGTCCCTTGCGGGTTCTCGCATTGGTCTTGGTCCGCTGACCTCTGACCGGCAGACCCTTTCTGTGACGGATACCGCGATAGCAGTTGATCTCCACCATTCTCTTGATGTTCAGAGCAACATCACGGCGGAGGTCACCCTCAACGGTGTAAGAGTTTTCGATTTCGTCACGGAGCTTCGCGACCTCGTCCTCGGTCAGATCCTTCGCGCGGGTATCGGGATTGATACCGGTCTTGGCGAGGATGTCGTTTGCGCTCTTGCGCCCGATTCCGTAGATATAGGTCAGGGCGATCTCGACGCGCTTGTTGTTCGGAATATCAACACCAGCTATACGAGCCATTCTCTTTTTTCACCTCTCTGTTGATTTTGGTCAGGTCACTCAACCCTGTCTCTGCTTATGCTTCGGGTTTTCGCAGATGACCATGATTTTGCCTTTTCTCTTGATGATCTTGCACTTCTCGCAGATCTTCTTGACGGATGGTTTTACCTTCATTGTCCCTACCGTACCTTTCTTGCTTTGTTGTGGTGCCGCACCGTCGGTTGCCCGCACTCGCGGCTCATTTCGCACGCCATGTGATGCGTCCCTTTGTCAGGTCGTAAACCGACACTTCAATGGTCACGCGGTCACCGGGCAGTATCTTGATATAATTCATTCTCAGCTTGCCGGAAATATGCGCTGTCACCATATGTCCGTTCGGGAGCTTGACCCGGAAGCACGCGTTCGGGAGCGCTTCCACGACCACGCCTTCAAACTCGATGACATCATCCTTCTGTGCCAGAATAATCCCTCCTTACCTGCTACCTGATTCGGTTTGTGACTTAGAAATCCTGTTCCACCAATGTGAGGATCAGTACGCCGTCGCTCGTCAGCGCCACGGTGTTTTCGTAGTGCGCCGAAAGCGCGCCGTCCGCGGTTTTGACCGTCCAGCCGTCCGGCATTTCCCGAACCTCAAACGTTCCGACGTTCACCATCGGTTCAATCGCGATCGTCATGCCCGCGCAGAGCCGGATGCCTCTGCCTGCCGTTCCGTAGTTCGGAACGTCCGGTGCTTCGTGCATATCGGTCCCGATGCCGTGTCCGACATAGCGTCTGACGGTGCTGAAGCCGTTCTCCACGACCAGCGCGTCAATCGCGTGACCGACGTCGCCCAGCCGATTCCCGACCTTCACCTGTCCGACCCCTGCGAAGAAGCTGTCCCGCGTGACCTTGATAAGCTTTTCCGCCTCGGCGCTGACCGTTCCGACCGGAACGGTTCTTGCCGAATCGCCGACATAGCCGTGATAGGTTGCGCCCGTGTCGATCTTTACGATGTCGCCTTCCTTGAGGATCCGCTTTTTGGAGGGGATTCCGTGGATGATTTCGTCGTTGATGCTGATGCAGGCGCTTGCGGGGAATCCGCCGTACCCGAGGAAGGTCGGCTCAGCGCCGCACTTCCGGATATAGCGTTCGATCGCTTGGTTGATTTCATAGGTGCTGATGCCGGGGCGGACCATATCACGGGCGACCAACAATGCCTCGCCCGTAATACGTCCCGCATCCTTCATCGCGGAAATTTCCTGCGAATTCTTCAGGTGGATCATTTGCTTGCCTCGAACGGACGCAATGCCTCGAATACGAGCGCCGTGGTGTCCGCTACTTCTTCCTGTCCGTGCACGGTTACGAGAATGCCCTTTGCGGAATAGAATTCCTTGAGCGGCTCGGTCTGCGCGTGGAAGGTTGCAAGTCTGTTCTTTACGGTTTCTGCGGAGTCATCGGCTCTGACGTACAGCGCCTCTCCGCACTTGTCACAAATCCCCTCGGTCTTGGGAGGATTATGCTTCACATGATAGGATGCGCCGCAGGAGCAGACGCGCCGTCCGCTCATGCGCTCGACAATCTTTTCGTCCTCGACCTCAATGTTCAGAACCACGTCGATCCGAACGCCCATCTCGTCCAGTGCTTTCGCCTGCGGGATAGAGCGCGGGAAGCCGTCCAGAATGAAGCCGTTTTTGCACGCGTCGGTGGCAAGATATTCCTTGATGATGCCGATCACGACTTCATCCGGAACCAACTTGCCCGCCTCCACATAGGATTTCGCCGCCTTGCCCAATTCGGTCTCGTTTTTCATCGCGCTGCGGAGAATGTCTCCGGTTGCGATTGCGGGAATGTGATATTTTTCGGAGATTTTCGCGGATTGGGTACCTTTGCCCGCACCGGGTGCTCCCAGTAAGATCATATTCATAAAACGATGAATCCTTTCTCGCGTATCAGTCAAGGAAGCCCTTGTAATTCCGCAGCTTCATCTGTGCCTCAACCGAACGAACCGTTTCCAGCGCAACGCCGACCACGATCAGCAGCGAAGAGCCGCCGAAGGTCAGAAGCGTGGAAACCGCCGAATTGGTCACGAACACGCCGATGATCATCGGCACGCACGCAATCACGGAGAGGAACACGGCACCGATCGCGGTAATGCGATTGAGGTGTCTCTTGATATAGTTTGCGGTCTCGGCACCGGGACGGTAGCCCTTGATCGACCCGCCGTTGTTCTGAATGTTGTTCGCCACTTCAACGGGGTTGAACGAGATCATAATGTAGAAGTAGGAGAACAGGAACAGGAACACCAGATACAGGAAGATATACACAGGCGTGTTGGTTCCGAGATAGTTGGTCACGAACTTGCGGAAGCCGTTGCTCTCGCCAAAGAAGTTCGCGACGGTCGGCAGAATGGAAACAATGGAGCTTGCGAAGATGATCGGCATCACGCCCGCCATGTTCATCTTGAGGGGCAGGTTGCTGGTCTGACCGCCGTACATTTTGCGTCCGACGACCTTCTTCGCGTACTGGATGCGGATACGCTCCTCGGAGTTGGTGAACCAGACGATCAGTCCCACCACCGCGACCGAAACCGTGACGAAGAGAATGATCCACAGGATTCCGAGCGCCAGTTTCCAACCGGTGAGGAACTGTCCGTTTGCATTCTTCAGGAGTGCGATCAGTGCGGTGACCATCGTGCTCCCGCGCGAAATGATGTTCGCAAACAGGATGATGGAGATACCGTTGCCGATGCCTCTCTCATTGATGCGCTCCGCCATCCACATAATGATCGCAGCGCCCGCGCAGAAGCAGGCAATCATCACGACATATGCGAAATAGTAGAGTGCGCCGTCGCTCTTGCTGACTGCAAGGCAGCCGTAGGAATTCAGCATGGTCACGTAGCCGAACGCAGTGATGAGTGCGAGAATCGCAGTCACACCGCGGGTGTAGGCATTGATCTTCTTCTTTCCTTCCTCGCCTTCCTTGGAGAGGTTCTCCAGATAAGGAATGGCGATGGTCAAGAGCTGCATGACGATGGATGCGGTGATATACGGCGAAACCGACAGAGCAAACAGGGTTGCCTGCTCGAAAGCGCCGCCCGAGAACATATTGACAAGCTGGAAGATACCGGCGGACATCGCATTCTGATAGGTTTTCACAAACAGAAGCTGGTCGGTATCCACAAAGGGAACATAGAGGTTTGCGCCGATGCGGTAGATCAGCACGATGAACAGGGTAAAGAGGATTTTTTTACGGATATCAGCGATCTTCCAAGCATTTCTGAAGGTCTGGATCATCTGATTCATAATTATACCTCCTCTGCCTTACCGCCCACTGCCTCGATCTTTTCCTTGGCAGCCGCCGAGAAGACCGCCGCTTTCACTGTCAGTTTCTTTGTCAGCTCGCCGTTGCCGAGCACTTTCAAACCGTCCATGGGCTTGCGAACAATCTTCGCCGCCATCAGAACGTCGAGATCGACCTCGGTTCCGTCCACGAACTTCTCAAGATCCGCAACGTTCACAATCGCATAGTTCTTTGCGAAGTGATTCTTGAAGCCTCTCTTGGGATGCTGTCTGTAGATCGGGAACTGACCGCCCTCGAAACCGGGTCTGACTCCGCCGCCGGAGCGTGCGTTCTGACCCTTGTGTCCCTTGCCTGCCGTCTTTCCGTTGCCGGAACCGGTTCCTCTGCCCTTGCGCCATGCAGCGCGGGCAGAACCTTCTGCGGGAGTGAGTTCATGAAGTTTCATCTGCGTTTCCCTCCTTTAAGCATTTTCAACGGCTTCCACCGTTACGAGATGCGCAAGGATCTTCACCTTACCGGCAAGCACCGCGTCGTCCTTTTGAACGATGCAGTCGCCGATCTTGGCAAGTCCCAGGGATTTTGCAGTCGCCTTCTGGTTCGGCTTCGCGCCGATGAGGCTCTTTGTCAGTGTCACTTTTTTCATGCTCTGCACCTCCTGCTCAACCCTTGACCTGCTCGGTGGGGATGTCACGGATCTTCGCGACTTCCTCAGCCGTGCGAAGCTCCTTCAGACCTTCCATCGTCGCCTTGACGACGTTGGTCGGATTGTTGGAGCGCAGGCACTTTGCGCGGATATTCTTGATGCCGGCAGCTTCGAGAACCATACGAACCTTGCCGCCTGCAATGATACCGGTACCGGGAGCAGCCGGCTTCAGGAGAACCTTTCCTGCGCCGAACACGCCCGTCACCTGATGCGGAATGGTCGTGCCCTTCAGCGCAACCGCTACCATATTCTTCTTTGCGTCCTCGATTCCCTTGCGGATTGCTTCCGGAACTTCAGCCGCTTTTCCAAGACCCACTCCGACGTGACCTGCGCCGTCACCGACGACCATCAGCGCCGCAAAGCGGGCAATACGACCGCCCTTGACCGTCTTGGACACACGGTTGAGCGCGATGAGCGATTCTTTGAGATCATGCTCAGCGGGATTAAATTTGTCAGCCATTTTCTTCCTCCAAAATATTCAATAAACGTAAGTTTGTTGAACAGTGTATAAACCGGAAAATCAGAACTTCAGGCCGCCCTCGCGAGCGCCTTCAGCCAGTTCCGATACACGTCCGTGATACAGGTAACCGCCGCGATCGAACACGACCTCGGTAATTCCCGCCGCCACTGCCTTCTCCGCGATCCGCTTGCCGATCTCGCGAGCCGCTTCCTTGTTGCCGCCGTTGCCCTCAAAGCTCTGACCGAAAGTGGAAGCGCTGACCAGCGTCACGCCCTTCACATCGTCGATGATCTGTGCGCTGATGTTCGCGTTCGAGCGATACACAGCCAGACGCGGACGCTCTGCAGTACCGGAGATTTTGGCTCTGACTCTCTTGTGTCTCTTCAGGCGAGCCTTGTTTGCATCTTTTCTTGATACCATGTCACTTCACTCCTTTCAATTATTTGCCCTTGCTGGTCTTACCTGCCTTGCGGCGGATATGCTCGTCGGCATACTTCACGCCCTTGCCGTGATACGGTTCAGGCGGTCTCTTACCGCGGATAACGGCAGCCGTCTGACCGACAAGCTGTTTGTCAACGCCCTTGACAATGATGGTGTTTGCGTCCGGCACGTCGAACGTGATGCCGTTCTCTTCGGTCAGGCAGAATTTGGACTGCGGCTGACCGTTGGGCATCAGCGAGTGACCCAGATACAGCTGAATGGTCTTGCCCTGCTTGACAACCTTGTAGCCGACGCCGACGATCTCCAGCTTCTTCGAGTAGCCCTCGGTGACACCGACGACCATGTTGTGAAGCAGCGCTCTCGTCAGACCGTGCAGGCTGCGATCCTCTTTTTCGTCCGTGGGACGTGCGACATAGGCATGATTGCCCTCGACCGTGATGGTCATACGGGGGTGGAGCTGTTCCGTAAGCGTTCCGAGCTTTCCCTTGACCGTAACGAGGTTGCCGTCTGCGACGGTAACGGTCACGCCTTCGGGAATGACTACGGGCATTCTTCCGATTCTTGACATTTCGATTACCTCCCCTTTCCGATTACCACACGAACGCGAGGACTTCGCCGCCGACGTTCAGCGAGCGCGCCTTCTTGCCCGTCATGATTCCCTTGGATGTGGACACGATTGCGATACCGAGACCGTTCATCACGCTGGGCATATCTTCGCAGCTTGCGTAGATACGCAGACCCGGCTTGGATACGCGGCGGATTCCGCGGATGACCTTCTGCTTGCCCGGCAGATACTTCAGCGTGATGCGGATCACGCCCTGCTTGCCGTCGTCAACGACGTTATAGGACTTCACATAGCCTTCCGCGACCAGGATTTCGGCAATCGCCTTCTTCATGTTGGATGCCGGAATGTCAACCGTCTGGTGCTTCGCGTTGTTCGCGTTGCGGATTCTGGTGAGCATATCGGCAATTACATCTGACATTTGCATTTCAATTTCCTCCTTATGCAAGTACAATTCATCTTGCTGCCGGACCTTTTGCCCGGCGGCATATCGGCGGTTAAATCGGACTGTCGGTTCTTTTTCCGACCGGTTTGATTTCCTGCCGATAGTTGGGGGTTAATTTTTTACCACGAAGCCTTCTTCACGCCCGGAATCTCGCCCTTGTAAGCGAGGTTACGGAAGCAGATACGGCAGATGCCGAATTTCCGGAGATACGCGTGAGGGCGTCCGCAGATTTTGCAGCGGTTGTATTTTCTCGTGGAAAACTTCTGTTCCTTCTGCTGCTTCAGAATCATGGATTTCTTTGCCATCGTTTGTTACCTCCCTCTGATTATTTCGCGAACGGAGCGCCGAACAGGGTCAGCATCTCGCGTGCTTCGTCGTCGGTCTGTGCGGTTGTGACAAAGCAGATGTCCATACCGCGGATTTTCTCAACCTTATCGTATTCGATTTCGGGGAAGATCAGCTGCTCTTTCAGACCGAGCGCATAGTTTCCTCTTCCGTCGAACGCGTTGGGGTTGATTCCCTTGAAGTCACGGACCTTCGGCAGAGCGAAGTTGAAGAGTCTGTCCATGAATTCATACATTCTGTCGCCGCGCAGGGTGACCTTTGCGCCGATCTTCATGCCCTCACGGACCTTGAAGTTTGCGACGGACTTCTTTGCGTGGGTTGCGATTGCCTTCTGACCGGAAATGATCGAAAGGTCGCGCAGAACCGCGTCAAGCGCCTTGGAGTTATCCTTTGCGTCACCGACGCCGACATTGATCACGATCTTGTCGAGCTTCGGGATCTGCATGACGCTCTTGTAGTTGTACTTCTTCAGGAGGGCGGGAGCGACCTCGGCTTTATACAAATCTTTCAGTCTTGCCATTTTCGTTTCCCTCCTTACTTAATCTCCGGGTAGCCGCACGCTTTGTGCGCCGCCACACGGATCTTCTTGCCGTCCTCGCCGACCTTCGCCGCGACTCTTGCGGCTTTGCCGCACTTCGGGCAGACCAGCGCTACATTGGACGCATAGATTGCGCCCTCGGCATCCACGATGCCGCCCGTCTCGCCCTCTCTGCGGGGCTTGACGTGCTTGTGAATGATGTTGACACCCTTCACAATGACCTTTCCCTCTTCGGGAGAGGTGGCGATCACTTCGCCCTGAACACCCTTGTCATCTCCGGAGAGAACCACAACGGTATCGCCTTTTTTGATATGCAGATTTGCCATTGCTTCCACCTCCATCAAAGCACTTCGGGAGCGAGGGAGAGGATCTTGAGATATTCCTTCTCACGAAGCTCTCTTGCCACCGGCCCGAAGATACGGGTTCCGCGGGGGGTCTTATCCTCACGGATAATGACCGCCGCATTCTCATCGAACTTGATATAAGAGCCGTCTGCTCTCTTCATGCCGTGCACCGTGCGGACGACGACCGCCTTGACGACCTCGCCCTTCTTGACCACTCCGCCGGGAGTCGCCTTCTTGACAGCGCAAACCACCACATCGCCGATATTTGCATATCTTCTCGCGGTGCCGCCGAGGACTCTGATGCACATCAGTTCCTTAGCTCCGGTGTTGTCGGCAACTTTCATTAAAGACTGCTGCTGAATCACTTGCTTTTCCTCCTACTGATTCAATACGCTACGACGTATCTACTATTCGAATAAGTGAACTGTTTCACCGCAAAGCGATTATTTCGCTTTTTCGATGATTTCGACAACACGCCATCTCTTGGTTTTGGAAAGCGGTCTTGTCTCCATGAGCTTCACCTTGTCGCCGACTCCGCAGGCGTTGTTGTCATCCTGCGCGTGCAGCTTCAGGGTACGCTTCACGATTTTGCCGTACAGCGGGTGCTTCACGTTGTCCTCGATGGCAACCACAACGGTCTTGTCCATCTTATCGCTGACAACCAGACCCACTCTGGTCTTTCTCAATGCTCTTTCTTCTGCCATGACTTACGCCTCCTCTTTCTTCATTTCCCGAAGAACCGTCATCACGCGGGCAATGTCGTGTTTGACCTCGGTGATCTTGTGAGGGTTGTCAAGCTGATTGATTGCGTGCTGGAAGCGCAGGTTGAACAGCTCAGCCTTCAGTTCCTTCAGCTTCGCCTCAAGCGCCTCAGCCGACATCGTTCTGAGTTCTTTCGCTTTCATGATTAACCCTCCTTTGCTTCGGTTGTCTTGGAAACGAACTTGGTTTTAATCGGGAGCTTGTGACCGGCAAGACGCATTGCTTCCTTTGCCACATCCTCACTCACGCCGTCCATCTCGAACAGAATTCTGCCCGGCTTCACAACGGCGACCCAGTACTCCGGAGAACCCTTACCGGAACCCATACGGGTTTCAGCCGGCTTCTCGGTAATCGGCTTATCGGGGAAGATCTTGATCCAGACCTGACCGCCACGCTTGATATAACGCGTCATAGCGATACGGGCAGCCTCGATCTGATTGCTGGTAATCCACGACGGCTCCAGCGCAACCAGTCCGTAAGAACCGTTGCTCAGCGTGTTTCCGCGCGACGCCTTACCCTTCAATCTGCCGCGCTGAACGCGACGGAACTTGACTCTTTTCGGCATTAACATAATTACTTCGCGCCTCCTTCTCTCGGAGTTCTCTCTCTGCGGTCGCCGTTCTGGCGAGGTCCGCGGTTGTCGCGGCGGTCGCCTCTCGGTCCGCGGTTGTCACGGCGATCACCGCGACGGTCGCCGCGATTGTCGCGGTCGCGTCTGGGGGTATTGCCGGGACGGTTGACCTCATTGAGAATTTCACCCTTGTAGATCCAGACCTTTACGCCGATCTTACCGTAGGTGGTGTCCGCTTCCGCAAAGCCGTACTCGATGTCGGCTCTGAGGGTCTGAAGCGGAATCGTACCCTCATGATAGTGCTCGCTGCGCGCGATTTCAGCGCCGCCGAGACGGCCGCCGCAGTTGATCTTGATTCCCTTTGCGCCCAGTCTCATGGTGTTGCGGATTGCCATCTTCATGGCTCTGCGGAACGCCACGCGGTTCTCGAGCTGCTTGGCAATGTTCTCTGCAACCAGCTGTGCGTCGAGATCGGGCTGACGGATCTCAACCACGTTGAGCGCCACAGGCATACCGACCATTTTCTCCAGCTGCTGGCGGTACTTTTCGATTTCAACACCGCCCTTGCCGATAACCATGCCCGGCTTTGCGCAGTTGACGAATACGCGCACTCTGTGCCCGTCTCTCTCGATTTCGATCTTGGAAATACCTGCGTCATAGAGCGTCTTTTTCAGGTATTTTCTGACATTGTAGTCGGAAACAAGCGTGTCGCCGAATACTTCGTCCTTTGCAAACCATCTGGAATCCCAGTTTTTGATGACTCCCACTCTCAAACCGTGGGGATTGACCTTCTGACCCATTTATTGTTTCCTCCTCTCTCAGTCTTTTTCCTTGACCGCCAGTGTCACGTGGCTGGTGCGCTTCAGGATGCGGTCTGCGCTTCCCTTTGCTCTGGGCATAATCCGCTTCAGCGTCGGGCCCGGGCAAACAAAGCATTCGGAAACATACAGTTTCTCGGCATCCATGTGGAAATTGTTCTCCGCGTTTGCAACGGCGCTGTTCAGCAGCTTAATCAGCAGCTCGCTCGCCGCCTTCGGCGTGTTCTTCAGAATTCCCATCGCGGTGGCAACATCCTTGCCGCGGATCAGATCGAGAACGATCTGCACCTTGCGGGGGGAAATTCTTGCGTATTTCAGATAAGCTTTAGCTTCCATTTAAGAAATGAACCTCCCTCTGCAATCAGTTGCCGTTATTGGACGTTTTCGAGCCGGCATGACCCTTGAACGTGCGGGTGGGCGCAAACTCACCGAGCTTGTGACCAACCATGTCTTCCGTGATATACACCGGAATGTGCTTCTTGCCGTCGTGAACCGCAATGGTGTGACCGACAAATTCCGGGAATATAGTGGACGAACGCGACCATGTCTTGAGAACCTTCTTCTCGCCGTTTGCGTTCATCGCGCAAATGCGGCTGTAGAGCTTCTCCTCAACATAAGGTGCTTTTTTCAGGCTTCTGCTCATGTTATATTCCCTCCTTATTTAGCGTTTCTGCGCTTCACGATGAACTTATTGGTGCGCGCCTTCTTGTTTCTGGTCTTGTAACCCAGAGCAGGCTTACCCCAAGGCGTAACAGGTCCGGGATGTCCGATCGGGGACTTACCCTCACCACCGCCGTGCGGGTGATCGCAGGGGTTCATGACCGAACCGCGGACGGTCGGACGGATACCCTTGTGTCTGGTCTTACCTGCTTTACCGACTTTCACGGTGTCGTGCTCAACGTTGCCGACCTGACCGATGGTCGCCTTGCAGTCCAGACGGATGAAGCGAACCTCACCCGAGGGCAGACGAACCTGCGCCATGCCGTTGGCTTCCTTGGAAACCAGCTGTGCCATCGCGCCTGCGGAGCGAACGAGCTGTGCGCCCTTGCCCGGGTAGACTTCGATGTTGTTGATGACAGTACCGACCGGAATGTTCGCGATCGGGAGCGTGTTGCCCGGCTTGATGTCGGCTTCGCTGCCCGAGTAGATCACGTCGCCCGCCTTCAGTCCTTCGGGAGCAATGATATAGCTCTTCGTTCCCTCGGTGTCCTGAAGCAGTGCGATATACGCGGTTCTGTTCGGGTCGTACTCGATCCCGACGACCGTGTTCGCCTTGTCATTCTGGCGCTTGAAGTCGATGATACGGTACTTGATCTTGTTTCCGCCGCCTCTGTGGCGAACGGTAATGCGACCGTAGCTGTTGCGTCCGGCATGCTTCTTCTTGGTAACGATCAGGCTTTTCTCAGGAGAGAATTTTGTGATCTCCTCGAAAGAAGGAACGGTCATATTTCTTCTGCCGGGAGTTGTGGGTTTATACTTAACTGTAGGCATTCCTATTCCCTCCTACTCTTAGTTAAGGCCTTCGAAGAACTCGATCTCGCCGGAATCGGGCGTCAGAGTAACGATCGCCTTCTTCCACTCCGAGGTATAACCGGAGTGAACACCGAGTCTCTTGGGCTTCTTCTTCATGTTGATGGTGCGGACTGCCGCGACCTTGACCTTGCTTGCCGCGAACACTTCCTCAACCGCCTTGGCAATCTCTGCCTTGTTTGCGTCGCTTGCGACCTCAAAGACATACTTCTTGGCGGGCAGCATATCCATCGCAGCTTCGGTAATTACCGGTCTGATGATAATATCGTGTGCCGATTTCATTATGCGTACACCTCCTCAAGCTTCTTCACCGCGTCAGCGGTCATGACCAGCTTCTCCGCGTTCAGCACGTCGTAGACGTTGAGCGTGTTCCACTGGGTCGTCTTGACCTGCGGGATATTGTCGCAGCTCTTGATAACCTTCTTGTCCACATTGTCAAGCACCACAAGCGCGTTCTCGGGCTTGGTCGCCGTCTTCTCGGCAGTGCCGTAGACAGGCTTTCCGTCCTCGATTGCGATGGTCTTGTAGGTCTTGGTGTAGGTCTTTTCGAAACCGAGCGCCTTGAACATGGCAACCATGGTCTTGGTGGACGGCTTCTCGCTCTCCACCGCGAGCTTGTCAAGGATCACAAGGCTTCCGTTTGCAACCTTATCGGACAGCGCGCAGAACAGCGCGAGCCGACGGGTCTTCTTATTCAGGTCGAGACGGTAATCTCTCGGCTTCGGGCCGAGTGCGACGCCGCCGTGCGTCCACTGAGGAGAACGGGTCGAGCCCTGACGCGCTCTGCCGGTTCCCTTCTGTCTCCACGGCTTCTTTCCGCCGCCCGATACCTCGGTGCGGGTCAGGGTCGACTGCGTCCCCTGTCTCTGGTTCATCAGATACGCTCTGACTGCGGCATGGAGAACAGCGCCGTTCACATCCGCGCCGAACAGCTTATCACTCAGCGTGATTTCACCGACTTCCTTGCCGGACATATTCACGATCTTTACGACTGGCATTGTTGTTTTCCTCCTTCCGCTCAGGCTTTCACAGAATCACGAATGAACACGATTCCGTCCTTCGCGCCCGGAATGGCGCCCTTGACGGCAATCAGGTTCTTTTCGCTGTCGATCTTCACAACCAGCAGGTTCTGGACGGTGACCTGTTCGTTACCGTACTGTCCTGCCATCTTCTTGTTCTTGTACACGCGGGACGGGGTGGAGTTTGCACCCATAGAACCGACCTGACGGTGAATCGGGCCGACACCGTGCGTGGAGCACAGCGTGTGGTGATTCCAACGCTTGACAGCGCCGCTGTATCCGCGACCCTTGGTCATACCGGTTACATCGACCTTCTCGCCTGCGGCGAAGGTATCGACGGTGATGACCGAGCCGACCTCAGCGGAGCAGTCGTCCAGACGGAACTCCTTGAGATGCTTCTTCATCGGAACGCCCGCTTTCTCGAAGTGACCCTGATCCGCTTTGGTCAGGTGCTTCTTCTTGACATCCATAAAGCCAAGCTGCAGAGCGTTGTAGCCATCCTTCTCAACGGTCTTCTTTTGTGCGACGACGCACGGGCCAACCTCGATAACGGTTACCGGAATGACGTTTCCTTTTTCATCGAAAACCTGCGTCATGCCGATCTTTTTACCGATCATTCCCTTTTTCATTTCAGAAATCCTCCTGTAAATTATTGGTTGACACCGGAATGCCAACATGACTTACAAAGTTACCGAACTCTCCGGACTCTCAACCGAAGCTCGGCTGTTGTCTTTGTGTGATCTTGCGAAGCGCTTGATTACAGCTTCACTTCAATCTCAACGCCCGCGGGCAGCTCGATGTTCATCAGCGCGTCCACAACCTTCTGCGACGGCTTGACGATATCGATCAGTCTCTTGTGCGTGCGATACTCGAACTGCTCACGGCTGTCCTTGTACTTGTGGACTGCGCGAAGGATCGTGATGATCTCCTTCTCCGTAGGCAGCGGAATCGGACCGGAAACCTCGGCGCCGTTTCTCGTTGCGACCTCGACGATCTTCTTCGCCGCAGTGTCAACCAGAACGTGGTCGTAGCTCTTGAGTCTGACTCTGATCTTCTCTTTGATTGCCATTTTGTTTGCCTCCTTCTGAGATTTTCACTTGCCGCCCCGTCCTATAATATAGGAAAGAGTTCGGAACGGTCTGCGATTTCCTCGGTTGGCATTTTCCTCAACACCGCCCCGTGTGTTTCCTGTTTCCTCTGAAAATACGGAGTTTGCCCCGCCATCAGCATCTGACGGAAACAAATTCCGGAGAAAAGCAGTCACACCGAAACCAACGCGCGTTCGCGTTTTGCGTGCATCGGTGAATACCTCTCGCCCGTTTTACACGGACATACTCCACGAAAATTCCCCTCTTTGGCGTCCCGCAGAGGCAACCTTTCGTTTCATCGCATATCAAGCCTTTATATTATATCAGAAAACCGTTTGATTTGCAAGCATTTTTTTTCGATATGACAGAGAACTTTTGCATATTTTCTTCCATCTTTTTGGCTATTCCGCACAAAATATACCGCTTCGCACCGATTTTGAAGCGCATTCACACGCATTTTGTGCCGCAACCGCCTGTCAAAACCGACAAAATCGAGAAAAAGCACCAAAAAAACATGAATCCGAAGCGGAACGACCCGCGTGTCGTTCCGTTTCGACCATCAACTAACATTCTACCACTTCTATCCGGTAGCGGAGAGAGTGAAAACGTCCGCATTTCGCTGGCGGAATGCGG
>URHR01000032.1 GCA_900547725.1 uncultured Eubacteriales bacterium | reverse complement strand
ATCCGCCATTTGTTTTCATGCAAAAGCTCCTATATAGTAGTTTATTAAATTATACCATATAGGAGCTTTGTTGTCAAGAGCTTGTATGTCTGAATAGAGGTAAATCCCGATTTGTCGATATCTTATTATACCATAAATCTTCCCATTTTTCAATCTCAATCGCGCTATAATCTTTGAAAGGAACACCGCCGAGCGAGGGGGGGGCTCGGCGGTCATTCTTTTACTCGTTGTCAGCTGTGTAGAATGCTTCTGCCGCCAACCGCATGGCGATTTTGAATCCGGCAGTAAAGGCTTCGCGCTCGGAGATGCCATTCAGCTCGATTTCTGTGGCACAGAAGTTTTCAAGCAGTTCTTTCTGCTCATCCGGAAGGGCTTCAAGCAATTCAGTTTTGTTTTTGGATTGCCTATGTTGCAGTTCACGGTATTCCTGATTATCTGAAATCAGAGTGTCCTGCGGGCTGATCTCGCCGTCCCATAATTCATCGATCATCTTTTTCATTTTCATCGCCTCCTGTAACCACATACCATACCACACCAATACCGGAAAGTCCAGAAAACAAACTGATAACAATCAGATTTAGCACTTTCGTGGGTTCGAATCCTACCAAGAGAGAAATGGAGTTGTTTTGTAGTTTTTGTTTTTGTGGGCATCGTGGGTTCAAATCTTCACCCAACTCCGAGGGATTTATTTTGTAGTCGCTGATTTGTAAACATTCCGTGAAGGCGACAAAAAAGCCGAAAGGGTTGGAACCATGTCGCGGGTTCAAGTCCTTTCGGCTGTTCAATTCGGTTTCGCTTATTTTAGAAAATCCCGTTTTCGCGGGTTCAGATCCTTGCGGTCGGAAAAAATCGCAAAATGGGTCGGTATTTTTTCGAAAAAAAGCAGGGACAAAAAACGGGAGAAATCTTTCGAAATCTCCCGTTTTCTCGCCGTTTGGCTTGCCAAACGGCTCTTTCCGTCGTCCGGATCTAAATTGACTTGTCATCATGGCTGGGGTGGCCGGATTCGGACCGACGAGTGCCAGAGTCAAAGTCTGGTGCCTTACCGCTTGGCTACACCCCAATTTATGGATTTGTACCCGAATAGTATACCACAAATCCGTCTGTGTGTCAAGACTTTTCCGCTCTTTTTTCGCTTTTTCGCATTTTTTGCGGCGCAGTGATTGACAAATCGTTCCTGTGGCGGTATAATAATACTATCATCTTATCATAGAAAGTCAGTCGGTTCGACCCGACGGAGGAAACAACGTATGAAAAAAACGATTCTCAGAAAATATGCGCGTCTGATCGCCGCGGAAGGCGGAAAGGTTCAGAAGGGACAGGATGTCATTATCATGGCGTCGGTCGAACAGCCCGAGTTCGCCCGCATGGTTGCGGAGGAATGCTACAAGTGCGGCGCGAGAAAGGTCGTTGTGGACTGGACCTATCAGCCGCTGACCAAGCTGAATCTCAAGTCCTGCTCGGTTGCCACGCTTTCCAAGGTGGAGAATTGGGAGGTTGAAAAGCTGAAGCATCAGGTGGAGACTCTGCCTGTCCGCATCTATCTCGAATCCGACGATCCCGACGGTCTGAAGGGTATCAACCAGTCCAAGCGCGCGAAGTCCGCGCAGGCGCGCTTCAAGATCATCAAGCCCTTCCGCGAGGAGATGGAAAACAAGTACCAATGGTGCATTGCCGCCATTCCGGGCGCGGCGTGGGCGAAGAAGGTGTTTCCGGAGGAGAGCCGCAACCGCGCGATGGAAAAGCTTTGGGAGCAGATTCTTTACACGGTTCGCGTGACCGAGGACAACGACCCCGTTGCCGCATGGGAGGATCACAACCGCGATCTGCACGCGCGTTGCGATTATCTCAACAGCCTCGGACTGGCTTCTCTGGAGTACAAGTCCTCGAACGGGACAGACTTCAGGGTTGGACTTCTGGAAAACGCGCTCTTTATGGGTGGCGCGGAGGAACTTCTGGGCAAGGAGGGGCTGTTCTACAACCCGAATATGCCCTCCGAAGAGGTGTTTACCTCGCCGAAGAAGGGCGTTGCGGACGGTATCGTCTACGCTTCCAAGCCGCTTTCCTACAACGGGGAACTGATTGAAAACTTCTCGGTTCGCTTTGAAGGCGGCAAGGCGGTGGAGGTACACGCCGAAAAGGGCGAGGATCTGCTCCGCGAGATGATTGGCATGGACGAAGGCGCGGCGTATCTCGGCGAGTGCGCGCTCGTGCCGTTTGAAAGCCCCATCAATCAGACGGGCGTGCTCTTCTACAACACGCTGTTTGACGAGAACGCCGCCTGCCATCTGGCGCTCGGTCACGGTTTTACGAACGTCATCAAGGGATATGAGAACCACACGACAAAGGAGCTTTACGACATGGGCATCAACGATTCGATGATTCATGTGGACTTCATGATCGGCACGCGCGACCTTTCGATTACAGGCGTCACGCGGGACGGCAAGCGGGTCAAGCTTTTCGAAAACGGCACGTGGGCGTTCTGATACGAGGCGCGTGATGGAAGTTTTAGAGCGTTTTCTGGATTACGTTTCGTTCGACACCAAGTCGGACGAGCAGTCGGAGACGGTTCCGAGCACGGCGGGGCAGAAGGTTCTCGGCGCACATCTGGTTGAAGAGATGAAGCGTTTGGGGCTTTGTGACGCTTCGATGGACGAAAACGGGTATGTCATGGGCTGGCTTCCCGCAACGAAGGGAATGGAGGACGTGCCTGTCCTCGGCTTCATTTCGCACATGGACACCTCGCCCGACGCGTCGGGGAAGGACATTCGCCCGCGCGTGGTGGAGTATCACGGCGGCGATGTGGAACTTGGCAACGGGGAAGTGATCTCTCTTGCGACCTTCCCGTTTCTCTCCCGCTACGAGGGGCAGCATCTGGTTGTGACCGACGGGACAACGTTGCTCGGCGCGGACGACAAGGCGGGCGTTGCGGAGATTATGACCGCCTGCGAGTATCTGCTGGCGCACCCCGAGATTCCGCACGGGCGGATTGCGATCGGGTTCACGCCCGACGAAGAGATTGGTTGCGGCGCGGATCACTTTGACGTGAAGAAGTTCGGCGCGGCGGTTGCCTACACGGTGGACGGCGGCGAGTTGGGCGAGATTGAGTACGAGAACTTCAACGCGGCGTCTGCGCGGATTGAGGTTCACGGTGTGAACATTCATCCGGGCAGTGCGAAGAACAAGATGAAGAACGCGGCGCTGATGCTTTGCGAGTGGCTTCACGGGCTTCCTGCGGCGGAAACACCCGCGCACACGGAGGGCTACGAGGGGTTCTATCACGTTCACGACATCACGGGGAACGAGACTTCGGCGCGTGCCGATCTTTTGATCCGCGATCACGACCGCGCGTCGTTTGAGGCGCGGAAGGCATTCCTTACGCGCCTGACGGCGTATGAAAACGCGGTTTGGGGCGAGGGGAGTTTTGTTCTGACGGTTCGCGACAGTTACTACAACATGAAGGAGCAGATTCTGCCGCATCCCGAGCTGATTGCCAACGCGGAGGCGGCGATGCGGGCGGAGGGGATTGATCCGATTTTAGTCCCGATCCGCGGCGGCACGGACGGTGCTCGGCTCTCCTTTATGGGCTTGCCATGTCCGAATCTCTGCACGGGTGGTGCGAACTTCCACGGCGTTCACGAGTTCATCCCCGTAGAGTCCATGCAAAAAATGGTCTCTGTATTGGTGGGGCTGATGAGAGGGTAAAAGACCTTGGAGGGAGAAGGGACCCCCTTTCGGAGGGTGTCCCTTCTCCCTCCAAGCCTCCCTCATCCTCCCCGAACTTCCCCCAAGACCCCGCCATTACGTGAGCGAAAATTTTGTTTCGCTTTACGTGGTGGCGGGGTCTTGGGGGGAAGTTTTTATTGGTTGGGGAGGTGCGGATTTTTTGAAGGGTGCGGCTTCGCGCCCGATTTGTTTGAGGTGCTGTTTGCAGGATTTTTGCGTTTCGAAAGTCTTGCTTTTCTTCAATAAATCACAAGGTGAATTTGCGCAAAAAAATATGGTCTGATTTGGTTGTTTCGATGAAAAAAAAGAAAAGTCGATTATACGCTTGACAATTAATGTATAATGTGCTATACTGACCTCAGAATAAAGTTGAAATCGTTGTTATGATAATTTACCTTTGATTCTGAAACCAAGAAGTGTTTTGCTTTTCATTGCTTTTTGAAAAGGGGTGATTCCGATGGGTTAAGAAAATTGATTTTTGAAAGGATGTGTTCGTAAAAATAAAATACCGACTGAAAGGATAAAACTATGAAAAAGATGATTTCTGTTCTCACTATGTTGGCTGTCCTTTTTACATCGAGTTTTATGGTATCTGCTGTTACAGAAGTATTGCCAAATGAGACTGAGGTTTCCTGTCAGTATATAGATTCAATAAAAGAGTCTACTCTTGAAATTGAACAATATACAAAGGGATTAAATGAAGTTACAAGTGTTAATAATATCGGAGCACTGAAAACATCGTTGAAAAAAGATTATCCGAATTTGAACGATTACCAGCTTGGCAAAGCCATTTTGTTGGCTTTGGGAGATGATGAATCTTTTATTGAAGAATTACCAACAGAAAAGGTGATGGAAGCTACGGAATATATTTCAGCAGAGATTTCTGTTTCCTATTTGGTGGAGGGAACAGAAGGCGAATTGATTCCTGTCAGTAAATCGATTTTCGAATCTGATTCTTCCTATGATTATTCTCAGTGTGATACTGCGAGTGACGATTTGCCGGATTATACGGAAACACATGGAAAATTAAAAATTAGGTCTAGTGCATACAAGCGCAACCCGGGGTATGCTTTGGAAGGAAGAACCTATTATGAGATCCGAGGTGAAGTTGAATGGACAGGTACCCCCAATTATGCTTATACAGATGTTCTTGTTATTTCCAGTACAGGCAATATTGATAACAAATACGATCACTATGCTTATGGTAGATGGTATTATTCTTTAGCGGGCGGAGATTGGATGCATAAAACATCACACTTATATGAATCCTTCGGTGGAAAAGATGCTGATATGGAAATATCGACTCCATCGACATATGGAATAGGTGCAACTTTCCCTTTAATATGCGACCGTAGTTATACTATTAAAAAGGCATATATATATTATGGTGTTTCATGCCAACAGGATATAACCTGCCAAGTTGCATATGGACATGCTAAACCTATGTGGAATCCAAGTTTTTCTGTCAGTACAAGTGGAGCAATTTCGTTTGGTGGACCTACTATCTCACGACAAACTTTCTACGGAACTGCGTTTACATTGTATCATTAAGTACATAATGGTTTAGTTAAGCTATAGGAGAGATATCGTTGAAAAAGAAAATTCGTTTAATCATCATGGCTGTGGTTTACACATTGGTCGCGGCGTTCTTTGGTGGGTTGATTGAAAAATTTGAACCGGGCGGAAATCTGCCAACGGTACTTGCCGTTACGGTGATGGGGGCATTTCTCCTTTATGCGTTGTTACCGAACGAAAAAGACAGCACGGGTAAGAAGGACGCGCAGAATTTTGAAAAAACGGACAACCCCGATAAACCGCAAACCTGACGGCTGAAAAGTAAAATGCAAGGGCATCCAAACGGATGCCCTTGCTGTTAGTATGTTTCATTCGCCGGAAACGGAACGACCGTGGGGCGTTCTCTACAATGGTTTATTTCTGACGAATCCATATTTTACAGGGGCGCAATCCGAAGGGAGCGCCCCTCATTTTATCCCGCTTTCCGTCCATTCACTAACCTGAACCGTTTCTATCCGGTAGCAGGAGTAGCCGGAATTCGTAGCACGGAATACGGCTACATTCAAAATCTGTACAATGGAATGATAGATACATAAATCCCCTTGGTTAAAGTTCTTGAAAGCCTTGAAAACTTCTTGAAAGAAGTTTTCAAGAGGGGTTCGGGGCAAAGCCCCGAGGTCTTACTTCTTCCGCTTCAACCCGATCCGCTTTTGTAGCTTCTGCAGGTAGAAGGAGATCAGCTTCGTCAGCGCGTAGTCGTAGAGAAGGAAGGCAACGAGCGCGAGCGCGTAGGTCGCAAGGAGAAGCCAACCGAATTCGAGCGCGGCTTCCCCGGGGACAAAAATGCGAAGAACCAGCCAACAAAGCGCAATCATCGCGTGGAAAATGACGATCTTCAAAACCCATTCCACGGCGCGCGGCAGGCGCTCCAACCGCTCCTTCAGAATCGGGTAAAGACCGATGAACAGATAGAAACACCCGGGCGTTTTCTGCGGCAGAAGAAGGAGGGCAAGAAACGAGGTTACAAGCCAGATCATCCACGCGTAGGTCTTGCCCATTTCAATGACCGCCCACACGCAGAGAATGGAAGCCAACGCCGCCACGGTCAGATCCAACGTGTTGATAAGAGAACCCAACCCGAGCAGAATCACGCCGAGCGCGGTGAGCATTGCGGAAACGGTCAGATATTTGGTGCGCCCGCGCATGGCTCAACAACAGGGGATCAGATCCCCGCCCATGCACTCGCAGCAACAGTCGGCGCACATGAGACTGGAACAGCAGTCGCAGGCGGAGCAGAAGGAATCCGAACCCGTCGTGGTCCGATAGCCGCTTCCGTACTGCCTGCCGCCTTCTTCCATGCGCCGTTTTGCTTCGCGGTATTCGGCATTGTAGGGATCCATGGCGCAGGCGCGGTCAAACATCTGCTGCGCGTCCACATAGAAGCCCTTTTTGAACAGCACGCAACCCATGAGGAAATACCACTCCGCATTCCGCTCCGCTTCGGCAACGCCGTAGAGCAGGTGCTCCGCCTCGCGGACGTTTTCCTGATTGATGAGGTTGCGGATTTCCGCATAGAGCGCGGAGGAACTGCCGCTTTGCGGTCCGGAGAAGCCGGACGTACCCGCGCCCTGCTTGCCGGAGGAGCGCTGCTTGCGGATTTCTTCGTAGGCGGCATTGATTTCCTTCATCTTTTCTTCGGCGAGGTCGGCAAGGTCGGAGTCGCGGTACTTGTCGGGGTGGTACTTCCGGGCAAGTTCGCGGTACGCCTGCTTGATCTCGTCGTCGGTGGCGTTGGGGGATACGCCGAGAATCCGATAGGGGTTATTCATGGTCAGTCTCCTTTTTTGTGGCATGAGGGTGGAACAGCACCCGCTCTGCGGTGCGGGGCATTCCGAGATAGAGAATGTTCGAAACGATTTCGCGCACCTCCGCGCACGGCGGCTCGGGGAAGAGCAGGAACGCGCGCTCGGTATCGGAGAGAATTTCGGTTAAAGACAGTTCAACCGCCCGGCGGTTTCCGTCGGTCATTTCAGCGCCGAACAACCCGGTGTACGGGTTGAAGCGATGCCGGCGGATATCCTCGGCGAAGTCGTCGGCGGCGTCGATCAGATAGATCCATTTGCCGATGCCGCGCCCGAAGTCGGCGGCGATGCGCGCGGCGCTTCCGTCCAGTCCCTCCGAAAAGACCGCAGCCATCAAGTCGCCGAACCGTGCGGCGGGGATGTCCGCGCTGGGCGGTTCGGGGTGCTTTTCGTAGGCGGAAAGCTCTGCGAGCGAGGTTCGGATGGTCTCGTCAAGCGCGGGGTGGCGACGCTTTGCTTTTTTGTAGCCGCCGCGCAGAGCGAATTTTGCGAGTCCTGCGCGCAGGCGGCGGAAACCGCGTTCGTCGCCGAGATCGTCAAGACATTTATGATAGGAGAGGAGAACCGACGCGTCGGCGCAGTAGTCCAGTTGCTCCGAGCCGGTGACGGTGAGCCGACGGCGGAGGGGGTGGAGCGCGCACCGAAAGCGTTTGGTCTCGGGTTTCTCTCCGCAAAGCCACGCGCGGCAGGCGGCGAGAAAGACGAAGTCATAGGAAAGGGTCAGCCGCGAGCAAGCGCCCGTGCATTTCCCCATGGAGCGGCACAGACCGCAATAGTAGGCGCGGTAGCACTCGTATTCGCGAAGCCGCAATTCCGACGGTACGGTTCTGACATATCCGAACATTCTGCCGCCCCTTTCAAAAGAATCTATTTCCTCACTCTATATGATACCGCACTTTTCTGAAAAATACAAGCCTTTTCTGTGAACATCGCCGGAAAATTTTCGATGTGGCGGGGGGAAGACCTTGGAGGGAGAGAGCCCCCTCTTGAAAGACGAGGCTCTCTCCCTCCAAACCTCCCTCTCTCACCGAGAACTTCCCCCAAGAGCACCCGCCCATGCAGAGCGAAGATTTGATTCGCTTTGTTTGGTGCGGGTGCTCTCGGGGGAAGTTTTGTTATTTCGGGCGGGAGGTGATTTTCAGATGGTGCGGCTTCGCACGCGTTTGGTGGGCGAGAGGGGGATGAAAGAGGTGCGCCCCGCAACACGGTTGCGGGGCGCATTTTTCAGGGTCTGTCGTCAAACAGGTCGCCCATGCCGGGGGTCTGGTAGAGGCGAATCCAATCCACGCGGAAGGTTAAGGGAAGTTCGGTGCCTTCGCCGACCACCCATGACTTATCGCGGAAGCCGCTGCCGACCCAGTTGGTGAAGTTGATAATCATCGGGTCTTGGAAGCCGCCCATTCCGGTCAGGTCATCTCCGGTTCGCAGTCCCTCCTGAAAGTCGCCCGCATCGGTGATGTCGTAGGTTGCGATGATGTTGCCGTCCAGCGTGATGGCGATTTTTTCGGGAATCCACAGGAAGCCCCAACGGTGGTATTCGTGGGAAAGGCTTTCCCAATGATCTTCGGGGAAGGTGTAGGAGAGCGGCGTGTTCCAGTCATGGCGCGTGTGAGGACCTGTCACGGGGTCTTTGAGATACCACTTGTGCAGGGTGGACTCCACATAGCCCGCCTTGTAGACCTCGAACACGTCGACCTCGGTCATGTAGTCCACGGAGCGGTGCTGCCATGCGGACTGAAGCCAGAACGCGGGGAACGCGCCGCGGCTGAAGGGGACAATTGCGTTGATTTCAAGGTAACCGTAGCGGAAGCTCATGCGGTCAAAGGTGGTCAGGGATTTGTGCGAGGTATAATGGCCGTCCTCGCGATAGGTTCGCATGACCGCCTCGCCGTTCTCCAATGCAAAATTGCGGGGGTCGGTGGTGGTAATCACGCGGTTTTTCGCCCACATTCTGTCATAGAGCTGCCATGTTTTGCCGTTGATTCTGTCGCCGTCGAATTCATCGTTCCACGTCAGGCGCATTTCGCTGCCGTCGAGCGGGCTTTTAATGGTTTGGGGAATACCGTTGCCGTTCATGTTTGCTGTTGCCTCCGTTTATTTGATGCCGTCGGAAATTTTGCCGTTCAGGTCGTCGTAGAGCGTGCCCGTCTCGTCCTGATAGAGACGAATCCACGCGATGCTGTAATCAATGGGGTATTCGGTGCTGTCGCCCGTTTTCCAGTTCCTGTCGCGGAAGCTGCCCTCGGTGTGAATCCAGTTGTTGAAGTTGATGAACAGCGCGTCTCTGAAGCAGGACATTCCGGTCAGGGAATTTTTGCCGTCGGTCTTTCCCAATCCTTGACAGAAATCACCTTTGTCGGTGATGTCAAAGGTAGCGTAGAGCTTACCGTCCACGGTGAAGTACATCTCGGTTTCGGTCCAGCCGAAGCCGTAGAGGTGATAATCGGTGGAGAGGGTCGACCAGTCGGCATCGGAATAGACCTTGATCTTCGGGTCGTTCCAGCAGTGGTGACTGCTTCCGCCGCTTTCGTTCATTTCCCACTTGTGCAGGGTGCACTCCATCTTGTTCTTGGTGTAAATCTCAAACACGTCCACCTCGGTCATCATGCTCTTGTCGGCGCGGTGCTGTTCGGCGGACTGAAGCCAGAAGGAGGGGAACGTGCCGGAAGTCGTGGGCACTTTTGCGTAGATTTCGAGGTAACCGTAGCGGAAGCTCATGCGGTTCATCGTGGTCAGCGTGCTGTTGGTGGTAAAGACGTCGCCGCTCTTCCAGACCCGCATGGTCGCGTCGCCGTCCGCAACCTCAAAGTTCTTCTTGCTTGCGGAGGTGGTGATCTTGCTGTTGCCGTACATCCGGTCGGTCAGCGACCAGTAGGCGCTGTTCAGCGCGCTGCCGTCGAATTCGTCAAACCAGACCAGTTGCATTTCCTTGCCCGACTTGATGTCCTTCATCGTCAGCGGGATGGTACTCTCGCCGTCGAGCGTGACCGCCGCGCCGCCAAGGCTCTTGGAGGTAATTGCCCGCACCGCCTCGGAAAGGGCAAGCACCGTGCCGCCGCGCAGGGTCACAAGACCGCCCGCAGGCTCTACACGATACTTTGCGCGCTCCATTGTTTCGTCAAGAGAGAGACAGATGTTGCCGCTTCCGCCGAGGGCGATCGCCACGTCCGCGCCCGTTACATCGTGGATGTAAGTCTGCAGCGAGGTTGCAACGGGCAGCATCTCTTTGGTGGCATAGGAAATTTTCAGCGCGTCAAGCGAAAGACCGAAGAAGCCCGAAAGCGGGTAATTGTAAAGTTGGGTGTCAACCGTGCCGACGGAGTAGTGGGAGATATCGGCGGTAAGGACAGTGCCGAGGAAGTAGGCAACGGCGTCGGCAAGCGCGGCGTCGGTCTTTGCGGCGATGACAACTTCGTCCTTGTTGAAGGAGACCGAGAAGTCGCGATCCTTGTCCAGTGCGGCAATCGCCGTTTTCGAAGCGGCGCGGTTGGTGTTGCCGATCAGAATTTCGCGGTTGTTCTTCGGGATGTCGCCGGTTACAAAGTCGACATCGGCGCGGCGCGTGCTGTCAAGTGCGTTGATGATCTGCATTGCCGCAGTCTTTTCGCCGTCGGTTGCCTTGGTGGGGTAAATCACGGCGTAGTCGGAGATGTGGGAAAGAACCGTTCCGCGCAGGGTCGGTTCGGTTACGGTCGGCTGTCGGGTGTCGGTCGGCGTGTCGTCGGGGTAGGTGATGGTGCAGGCGCAGAGCGCAAGGGTGCAGAGCGCAAGCAACAGGGAGAGGAGTTTTCCGGTTTTCTTCATGTTCATCTTCATCCGATTCCTTTCTGTTCGGTTCCATCCGTTGATTGTATATGCGGACGGCGTACCCTCAGTATAGCACGGATTGCGGCGGTAATCAAGTGTAAAAAATAAAAAAAAGATAGCAACTTTAACACTTGCCGAACGTAAAAAAATCCTTTATAATAGGTGTACCAATGGTATCGTTTCCGTGCAGAATAAACGAAAACAAAACCGAAAAAAGGGAAACAAGGAGGATCTTTCATGAAACAAGCCAGAAAGCTCCGGCTGACGCGCACTTTGGCATGGGTTTTGCTCACGCTCCTGATGTGTACAGGTTGCGCTATGGCAATCGGATGCAACGTCCAAGAGCCGGAGGGAAAGCCGGGCAACACCACGGCGGCGCAGGAGACGACCAACGCGGACGACGGGGAGGACTACCCGCAGTACGATAAGGATTTCCGCATCATGCACCGCTCGAATTACGCCTATGAATTCAAGGCGAGCGATTCGGAGGGCGCAAACGTCGTCAACGACGCGGTGTATTCGCGCAATCAGGTGATTGAGAAGCGCTACAATGTCTCCATCAAGAACCTGACTTACAATAACGGCTGGAAGGACGCCACGCGGAACACCGAGTTCGAACAGCAACTGTCTACATGGATGACGGCGCAGGAGGACGCCTGCGACCTGATTGCGGGCTATCATCGTTACATCTATCCTACGGTGAGCAACGATTGGTATCTGGATTGGCAGACCGTCCCGGGCATTGACCTGAAGGCGGACGAGTGGCAGAACGGCATCAACGACGTGCTGACCATCAACGGCAAGACCTACGCGATCACGGGCGATATCACGCTGACCTTCTGGAAGTTCATGTCCTCGGTGGTGTTCAACGACCGGCTGGCAAAGGATTACGCTTCCGAAAACCTTTACAACGTGGTTTCCTCGGGCAGATGGACGTTGGAATATATGATGGACGTTGCCAAAGAGGTTGGAACTTCGGGCGAAGGGACGAACCGCATTTACGGGTTTGCAAGCGACATTGACGTTGCAATTGACGCGTTCGCAAGCAGTTTTGGCGTAGAGACTCTGGTCAAGGACAATAGCGGCAACTATCAGTTCCAGGTGGAGACCGAGAAGAATTCGGCGATTCTGGATCAGTTGGTTCAGCTGTATACCGAGAGCTATTCCTATCAGGAACAGAATAAAGGTACGGATGGCAGTAACGACCCGAGCAAATATCTGTTCACGGGCGGGCAGGTGCTGTTCAACCCGATGCGGTTTGAAATGATCGAGCGCCTCCGCGACATGAGCGACAACTACGGCGTGCTCCCGTATCCGAAGCTGGACAACACGCAACAGAATTACCGGACGGCAATTACCGACGGCGTTTCGCTGATGTTCGTGCCCAAGACCGTGAAGAATACGGAAATGGTGGGAACTGTGACTGCGGCGCTTGCAAAACAGAGCCGCGAGATTGTCAACCCGAGATACATTGAGGTGGTGCTCAAAGGCAATGCCGCAAGAGACTCGCAGAGCCTTGCCATGATCGACCTGATCCGGAACAACGTGTTCATTGACCCGGGCTACGTGCTGACAAGCGCAGGCTTCTGCTTCCGTGACCCCGTGAAGGCAGGCGTGTTCAAGCAAGGCAGTGCATCGCTGTCCTCGTTCTGGAGCGAAAATCAGGGACGTATCACCACAGCCTTGGAAAAAATCCTCGCATACCATCAGAAATAAAAACGGCTGATCGGGGCGAACGCCGCGCGGCGTTCGCCCCTTTTGCAAACAAAATATTGAAAGGAAGAGACGAACCATGAAAAGAGCGATATCTGTTTTGTGCCTGTTTGCCATGCTTCTTTCCCTTGCGACGGTGATGAGTGTCAGTACATCGGCGGTTTCTTCGGGAGACGGAAGAAACGCGACTTATACTCGGGAGACTCCTATCGTGGATGCCGAAATGGACAAATCCTATCTGCACACGCAGGAGTTCGAGATTGGTTCAAGAGGCACTTACCGAGTCCTTTGGAATGAAACCGGACTCTATCTGTTTGTGAATATAAAGACTAAGGGCGGAAACGCCGATACATTTCTTGGCGTTGAGGTTTTTGTATCCGGACTTGCATATGCGATGAAGACCGCGACCCAGTTTTGGGCGAATTATGCAGGAGATTATTATTTTCGCTGCGTAGCCGATGGGGAGTTGAACAAGGTTGTGGATGGAACAATTTCCAAACCAACCGTGAAAACGGCGCATGGAGCGGGCGCTAAACTCCCGGATGGGTTTCAATCTAAAGTAAAAAGAACAAGTGATAAAGCTTTTCAAGCTGAGTTTTATATTCCGATGAAGTCGAATGATTGGAATATCAGCAAAGGTGGGGGATACAGTTTCGTTGGACTTGGGTTGAAGGCGAACGGAAACAAGTGGATGATTGGCGGAATGGTTAAAGATAGTTCAAGTAGTTGTGAATCCCCATATCCGTATGCGTTGAAGACAATTACTCTGGGTGCGGAAAATAAATGTCAATTTACGGTTGAAACCGAGCCGACTTTGATTGAAAAAGGGCGTTCTGCTACTACATGTTCAATTTGCGGAAAAGAAAATCCGAATACCGAAATTCCTGCCACCACCATTCAGTGGCTCGGAATGCAGACGTTGGAAACGCTTCCCGAGGGCGCAACCACAACGAGTATGCGTCTGGTTTCCCAGATCAAGGATTTGGACGGCTTCTCCGCTGTCGGTTATGAAATCACGGCTTCCATGGGAACTGTGCGTGACAAACTGACTCCGAAGGGCAGTCTGGACAAAGAAATGACTGCGGTTTATCAGTCCATTCTCGCGGCGGGCGAGAAGGTCGAACCGAAGGACGGCGGTCAATATCTGGTGGCAATCGTGATGGACGATATCCCGCTCAAGGATGCTGACGGAAACGATTTGTATGTGTCCTTTACCGTAAAACCCTACACCAAGGATGCGGCAGGCAATAAGGTGTACATGACCGGAACAGATACCGTGACGTTTGTCCTCAAGGCAGGCGTACTGGTTACCGATTAAGGAGGAGAAAACCATGAAAAAGCTTTACTCGAATCCTGTAATGTCTTACATCTCCATGGAAGAGGAACTGCATTGCGGCATTTTCAACAGCGGGGAAGTCAGCGTGGAGAAGATCGGCAAGATCAGCTTCAACGATCTGATCTGACGGAGGACTCTTTCATGAAAAAGATTCTCAAGACCGTGCTTCCGCTTTGCCTGCTTCTCGCGGTGCTTGCAACCGCGTTTGCCTTCGGCGCTTCGGCAAAGACGGTGGACAACAGTGTTTATTATGGCGTATATGCCACAACCGCGCCGACCGTTGACGGCGAAATCGACGAGATCTGGAACAATGCCCCCGAAATGGCGTTCGGAAAGGCTTCCAACGGCTATATCAAAGTGATGTGGGACGGCACAACCGAAAAAGGCACGCTTTACCTGTTGGCAGTGGTAAACGGTTGCGAAGAGGTTGACTTTATCATCTCCACTCGTTTCTACTCTAACACGAGCGCCGCATGGAATTGGGGCGGGAACTACGGCTTTCACATCAACGCGAACACCGACAGCTCGGCGGCGGGTTACAACGGAACGCCCTCCAAGGCGGACTTCCTCACCGCTTCGCAAACTTCGAAGAATGCCGTTATCAAGGCAAAGGCAACCGAAACCGGTTTTGTTGCGGAGATGAAATTCGTGCTGTCAAGCGCGAATGCGGCAGGCTTCAAGCACGGCGGCTTCTTTGGCATCGGCGCGTTTGTAAACGGTGCTTATACCGCCGATAACTCTGTGGGGCTGGATGTTGCCAACATCAGGAAGTCCTGCGGCTATACCTACGGAATTTATCTCCACGGCAATGTCCTGCCCGCAACCTGCCAAAAGGCAAACACCTGCGAGGATTGCGGCAAGGCGCTCAAGGGCGGGAAGAATCCCGCCAACCACGTGGAAGAGGCAGTCTGGGTCAGAACGGACGATGAGGGACACCATCTGCACTATCCCTGTTGCGGGACGGACTCGGACACGAGCGAACCGCACGAATGGGAAACGGAACGAACCGTTGACATCGCGCCCACCTGCACCGAAGCGGGGGAGGATTCCGTCCATTGCGCAAAGTGTGACGCAAGAAAGGATATCCAACCGCTTGACGCGCTCGGGCATCAATACGGCGACGACTACACGGTTGTGAAAGAGCCGGATTGTGTGAACGTTGGTTACAAGACCCGCAAGTGCATCCGTTGCGACGAGGGGGTCAACCGCGTGGAAATCCCCGCATTGGGTCATGACATGGTGGAGACCGAGGCGAAAGCGCCCGATTGCCTGAACAAGGGCTATGAGGCGCGCCATTGCACCCGTTGCGACGAGGGATGGCTTCCCGCGCTCGGACATGAATTCTCCGACGACTACACGGTGGACGTGCAACCCACCTGCACGAAGGAGGGGTCTGCCTCCCATCACTGCATCCGGTGTGACGCGAAGGACGATGCCGACAAGGTCGCGGTCGCGCCGCACGGACATCTTTCCGGCGATTGGATCATCGATGCGCCTGCAACGCCGACCAAGGACGGAAAGCGGCACCGCGATTGCAAGGTCTGCGGTGTGACGCTTGGGAGAAGCGGCATTTACTACGGCGTGCGCGGTACGGTTGCGCCCGACATCGACGGCGACATTGACGCGGTGTGGGCAGACGCACCCGAACTGTGGTTCGGAAATGCGGAAAACGGTTACATCAAGGTCCTTTGGCAGGAGAATACGCTCTATCTGCTGGCGGTTGTGAACGGTTGCGAACAGATCGACTTCATTGTCTCCACGCGTTTCTATAACAACACCGACAAAGGGACATGGTCGTGGGGCGGTAACTACGGTCTGAACGTCAAGGCGGACACCGACAGCACGGCAGAGGGCTATGTTGCCACGACCACGGCAGACTTCCTCAAGGCTTCCCAAGCCGCGAAAAACGCGGTTGTGAAAGCAAAAGCCACCGAAAACGGCTTTGTGGCGGAGGTCAGACTCCCGCTCGGCAAGACGGACGCCGCAGGGTGCAAGATTGGCGGTTTCTTCGGTATCGGCGCGATTGTGAACGGCGAATACACCGCCGAGAGCACCGTCGGCTTTGACGTGGAGAACATGAAAACCGCCTCGGGCTATATCTACGCGACCTATATGGGATGCCCGCACAAGAATCTGAAGCCCGGAACGGCAACCTGCACGGGTACGACCTGTGCCGACTGCGGCAAGGTGGACGAGAACGCCACCGACCTGAACAAGCACTCCCAAAAACCTGTTTGGAAAACAGACGAAACAGACCCCGACAAGTGCTATCAATATTACCCTTGCTGCGGGCTGAAGGAAGAATCGGTTGCGCACGAATGGAATGCGGAGAAAACCGTTGACAAAGCGGCAACCTGCACGGAAGCCGGGGAGAAATCCACGCATTGCAGGCACTGCGGCGCGTCCAAGGGTGACACCGAGGCGGTCGAGCCGCTCGACCATAATTGGTCTGCGGACTACACGGTCGATCAGGCGGCTACCTGCACCGAAGCAGGAGTCAAAACCCACCATTGCACCCGTTGCGGGGTCAGCAAGGGCGACGCGGCGGAAATTCCCGCGCTTGACCATGCGTGGTCTGACATTTACAGCATCGACAAAGCGCCCACCTGTGCGGAAAACGGCTCGATGTCCCACCATTGCACGCGTTGCGACGCGGTAAAGGACACCGTGGTTCTGACGGCACTCGGTCACGAATTCGCCGAGGAATTTACGGTGGACAGCGAAGCCGACTGCGAGCATGACGGCGCGAAGTCCCGCCACTGCCTGCGTTGCGACGAGATGACGGACACCGAAGTGCTTCCCAGACTCGGACACGATTTTTCGGAGGAATTCACGGTTGACCGGGCGGCTACCTGTACCGAAAGCGGCTCGGAATCCCGCCACTGCTCGCGCTGTGACGCGGTGACCGATTCCCGCGAACTCCCTGCGCTCGGGCATGACATCGGCGATTGGGAGACCGTAAAGGAAGCCACCTGCAAGGCGGCGGGCACGCGACACAAGACCTGTAAGCGTTGCTGGGTCGAAACCGAAACCGAAATCATTCCCGCGCTCCCGCACACGCCGGGCGAGTGGGTGATCGACAAGGAAGCCAAAGCAGGCGTTGCCGGAAAGAAGCACCGTGTCTGCACGGTCTGCGGCGCGGTGCTTGACGAGAAAGAAATTCCCGCCCTGCCCGAAGAGACCGCGACCGGCGAGCCGAACAACGGAAAGAATCAGAACCGTTACGCGGTCATCGGTTGCAAAGGCTCGCTGCCTGCAACGGTCGGGACGGTCGGCGTTCTGCTGCTGCCCTGCGCGCTGATCGCTTGCTGCAAACGCAGAAAAGAGAAGGAATCCGAATAACTGCTCCGAAGCCGCTACCCGCAATTCACGCGGGGGAGCGGCTTTCGGGGTCGGAAGAGGCGGTCGGTCGACGCCTTTTCCGAATCCATCCGACCGAGGGAAGGAACCGAAATGGATACATCCGAATATACCCCGCTGAAAAACGGGGGACTGACGCTTCTGATCGATACCGACATCGGTCCTGATTGTGACGACGCGGGCGCGCTGGCGGTTGCCGCCGCTCTGGCAAAGCGCTACCGCGTTCCCGTCGGGGCGGTGGTCAGCTGTACCTCGTCGCCATACGGCGCGCCGTGCGCCGAGGCGATCTGCCGCTTCTGCGGACTGGAGGTCGGCGTGTTTGCCGAAAACAAACAGCCCGGACTGCTGACGCGCGCGCACAATATGCGCTACAACCGTGAGATTGCCGAGCGCTTCGGCGAAAAAAAGACCTACGCGGAAGCGGTTGCCGCCTACCGCCGCACCCTTGCCGCATTGCCGGACGGCGGCGCGGTGGTGGTTGGAATCGGTCCGTTCGCCACGCTTGCGCAGCTGATGCGGAGTGCCCCCGACGACTGCTCGCCGCTGTGCGGCAAAGATCTGTTTGCCAAAAAAGTCCGCGCGGCGGTTGTGATGGCGGCGAAATACCCAAAGGGACGGGAGTATAACATCATCTGCGACCCTTCGTCGGCAATCGGATTTTTCGACAACTGCGATGTTCCGGTTTTCTTTGCCGATTTCGATCTGGGGTATCCGGTACGGAGCGGCTTTTCCCCTACCGCCGCGCCGCGCAGGGACAATCCGCTCTACCTTGCCTATCTCCGATACTGTACGGACGGGGATGATACCTGCGCGCAACTGAACGCAAGTTACGACCTTGCGGCGATGCACTTCGCGTTTGAAGGCGATTCGGAGTGGTTCGGTGTTTCCGGGTCGTACCGTTTCACCGTGACCGACGAGGGAGAAAACACCTTTACGCCCGATCCCGCAGGCAGGTGCTATCGGATTCTCAAGCGTGCAACCGACGAGGTGCTCGGCGCGTATTACAGCGGGATTCTGTCGGCGGCGGGAGAGCGGTGAACCCGGCATTCCACCCGTCAACCCCGTTCATACAGGAGGAACAGACCTTGACAAGACGGATTTTTGAAGAAAAACGGTATACCGTGCAGGGGCACATCCTGCCCCGCGACGCGTTCTTTCCGATGGGAAAGCGGGATTGGCGTCCGACCGCAGAGAATGCCGCGCGGCTGATCTCGGAGGCGGAAACCTTTCTGACCGAGGATATCCCGACCCTGCTTGCAACCGATTATGCCTCCTTCCGCCGCACGGGTGACCGCACGGTGTTTGACAGGAAGTATCAGGAGCGGCGGAAAATGTGTCTGGCGCTTGCTCTTGCGGAGACCTTGGAGGGGAAGGATCGCTTCACGGAGAAACTGGCGGACGTGATCTGGGCGATGCTGGAGGAGACGACATGGGTCGTGCCTGCGCATCTGAGCAATCCCGCAATCAACCGGGGTGACCCCGAACGTCCGGTTCTGCCCTACGCGTGGAAGGGGACGGCGGATTACATCGACCTTTACGCGGGTCTGAGCGGCGCGGTGCTTGCCGTTTCGCTGTACTTTGCGGGCGGCGCGTTGGATCGGTTCTCGCCCGAATTGCGGAAGCGGACGGAATATGAACTTGACAAACGGATTCTGACCCCGTTCCTTGACCGGAGCACATGGGTCGCCTCGGGGTGGCAGGGATGGGACGGCGTTCATCCCGAAACGCAGACTCCCGCCAACAACTGGGCGCCGTGGATTACCGGGAATATTCTGACCGTTGCCGCGTTCTGCGAACCGAGCCTTGCGCGGCGGGAGGAAATCGTTTCAGCCGCACTGCCGATTCTCGATAACTTCACCATGTGCTACGGCGCGGACGGCGCCTGCGAGGAAGGCCCGAGCTACTGGGCAATGGCGCCCGGGAAGCTGTTCGGCGCCTGCGAGTTGCTGTATGACCTTTCCGACGGGTATCTCGATCTGTTCGGCGATCCGCTGATCCGACGGATGGGGGAGAGCGAAACGTTTCTTTCGGTCACCCGTCGGCGCTTCCTGACTTATGCGGATGCATTTGCGGGACTGAAAGCCAACGTGGGGTTGCTTGCACGCTACGGGGAACGTTGCCGCGTGCCGCAGATGATCGCGTTTGCCGCCGACCGGTCGGCGGACGGGAGCGGCGCGGCACAGGATCTTTACAGCTGTTGGGATTCGCCTTACGATTGGCTTTGCAACCTTGCGTGGGAAATGCCGCAGGACATGCCCGCCTATCAGCCGCCCACGCGCGTGTTGCTTGAGGACTTTGAACTCTTTATCGCGCGGGAATTTGCCGAGTCGGAACGCGGGCTGTATCTTGCCGTCAAGGGCGGGCACAACGATACCAGTCACAACCACAACGACGTTGGCGCTGTTTCGGTCTTTGCGGACGGTCAGCCGATTCTGCTCGACGCAGGCGCGGGAACTTATACTGCCAAGACCTTCAGCCCCGAACGCTACACGATCTGGAACACCCGTTCCGACTACCACAATCTGCCCACAATCTGCGGAGCGGATCAAAAGCAGGGACGGGAACACCGCGCCGTCGGTTTTTGCGCGGGGGAGGACAGTTGCTCGATGGAACTGCGCGAGGCTTACGGCGACGGGGCGGGAATCAAATCCTTCCGCAGGACTGCCGCTTTGCGGGGCGGAAGGGTGACTCTGACCGACGACATTTCTCTTTCGGATGTCGGAGAGGTGATTTTCCATCTGCTGACCGACACGAAACCGACGGACTGCGCGGAAGGCTCTTTCCGCCTGCACGGGAAGTTGCTGACCTATCCCGCAGGGCTGACGATGACGGTGGAAGCGGTTGAGCATTCCGCGCCCGAGACCGCGCGGATTCCCGTCGCGTGGGGTGTTCCCACGCTATGGCGGGTGAACCTGACCTCTGCGGCGGCAACGGAGCACCATGTGACGGTTGTGATTCAATAAAAAAGGAAACCTCCCGAGAATTTCTCGGGAGGTTTTCTGTATGTAATGAATACGGCAATTGCAAGACCGATAAGCATAGCAACTGCAAGAATCCAGTTTACTCTTGTAACATCACCAATTGTTATTTTCCATCCAAAGTCTGCTGCATTCTGGTTGATGTTGTCTCGGATGATTGTCATAAAAATCAGACCAAATCCGAATGGAAGAGCGATATACGGTGCTTTGTGACCAAATGCGATGGTACATGCAACACCACGTCTGTCCAATTTCATCTTGTTCATCATACTCAGTAATGGTGGAACAAGAATCGGGATGTATGCAATGTGAATCGGAATGATATTCTGAGATGCACATGCAATGATTAATAAGATTCCCAGTAAAAGCCATCTGTTACCCTTTACAGTTTTTGCAATTTTAACAGATAAGATTTCTGTAATGCCGGTGTATGCCATACAAGAAGCAAATGTACCAAGCAATACGTATGCTAAGGCTGTTTCTGCGTTAGAACTGAATCCGTCGATAACGCAGCTCATAATACTCACTTCATCTCCGGAGCTGACAACCGGCAAACCCCCGATAAGACCGGCTACAGTCAGAGATACGAGCATGGAGAGTAATACATTAATTTTCAGCAGACACAATACACAAAGTACGATTACAGGATTTAGCATAGAATTACCTCCCTCTTTTCGTAATATTTAGTTTTTTTATTTTGTCTCTAATGAACCACTGATTGCCTCCTCAACTGCTTTAATCAGTGCATCATTCTTAATAATTTCTTCACAGTAATTAATATCACCGTATAATTCTCTATCCTGGTCTAAGGTAGCAACTTCTTTACGAACTAAGTCATACGCTGCCTGTGTACCTTTACCAAGACCTTTGTTACCAC
>URHR01000031.1 GCA_900547725.1 uncultured Eubacteriales bacterium | reverse complement strand
CGGTCTCGCCGTCCGCCGTGTCCGCCGCAGAGGTGGTATACGTCCATGTGTGGATATGGTTGCAGAGCTGTGCGGTCTTGCCGTCGGCACTTGTGCGCAGGGGGTACTCGTCGTTGTCGCCGGTGAAGCTGCCGTCGGCGATCCAACCCTCGGCTGCTGCCGTGGCGATGGTGACCGTATGCGTGTCGTCAATGGTATCCAGCACAGAGCCGGGCACGCGCACACCGATGCTTGCGCCGTTCAGCGCGCCGATGACGGTGATGGGGTTAACGTTGTCCGTGCCGTTTAACAGAACATTGGCAGGGATGCTGTAGCTGTCACGGTTGTCGGTCACCTGCACTGCGCCGAAGACGGAAAGCGTCGCACTGTTTGCAATGAAGACGCCGCAGCCGCGCATCATGCTCGTTGCATTCAGAATCGAGTTGCTCGTGATCTTTGCGTTGTCGCGGAGCGTCACCGAGCCGCTTGCCGCATACACGCCGCCGCCGTTCGCACCGCTGTTGTTAAGCGAATTGTCGGTGACCGCGGCGCTTTCTTCAATGGTCAGCGTGCCTGCGGAATAAATGCCGCCGCCGAAAGCAGCGCCTGTTCTGCTTGTGTTATCGCGAATGGTGTTGTCGCGGACAGCAGCGCTGCCCGTCAGGGTCAGCGTGCCGCTTGACCAAATGCCGCCGCCGCTGCCGCCCAGGGTGTATGCCGGACGAAGCACAACCGGATAGCCGATCTTATCCGCGATGCGAAGACCATCTTCCACGTTCTCCACGATATCAGACGGAGCCACCGGCTCGCCGATTTTCTCCATGGTTTCCTTGAACATCTCACGGTCCTCGGCCTTCTTGATGGTCAAAGCAGTGGTACCGATAAGGCGGACGTTATTCTCTTTTAAGAAGCCTGCTTCTTCCAGCTCCATGGCAAGGTTTAATCCGGCCTGGCCGCCCAGGGTCGGGAGCACACTGTCCGGCTTTTCTTTTTTGATGAGCTGTTCTACCACTTCCAGGGTCAGCGGCTCGATGTAAACGCGGTCTGCGATGTCTTTATCGGTCATAATGGTTGCCGGGTTGGAGTTTAACAAAACAACCTCAATGCCCTCCTCCTTTAAGGAACGGCAGGCCTGGGTTCCGGCATAGTCAAATTCAGCAGCCTGGCCGATGACGATCGGGCCAGATCCAAGTACAAGAACTTTCTTAATATCAGGATTCTTCGGCATTAGTTATTTCCTCCCATCATGTTAATAAAGCGGTCGAACAGGTACGCGGAGTCCTGCGGTCCCGGGCAGGCTTCCGGATGGTACTGCACGGTGAAGATGTTCTTACCGACATATTTCAGGCCCTCATTGGTTCCGTCATTCACGTTCGTGAATGCAGGAATGGCAATATTCGGGTCAAGGCTCTTCGGATCGACCGCGTAGCCATGGTTCTGGCTGGTGATGAACACCCGCCCGGTGCTTACCTGCACCGCGGGCTGGTTGGCCCCCCGATGGCCGTATTTCAGCTTTTCGGTTTTTCCGCCGAGCGCCAGCGCCAGAAGCTGATGCCCGAGGCAGATGCCGAAAATCGGCAGCCTGCCTGCAAGTTCCGCCACCGTGGCAATTTCCGCCTTGTTGTCGGCGGGATCGCCCGGACCGTTGGAAAGCATGACTCCATCCGGCGCAAGCGCAAGAATCTCCTTTGCCGTGGCGGTGTGGGGAAGCACCTGTACGGCACAGCCGCGCTTCACCAACTCCCGTATCATATTCTTTTTACAGCCATAGTCCAACAGTACCACGCGGTGCAAAGGGGTATCGGGGGAAACGGTGTAGGATTCTTTGCAGGAGACCGCCGCCACGGCATCGCGCACACGGTATGCCGCGATGGCGGCAAGATCGACATCTTTCGTGTCGGAGATCATGGCGTTCATTACGCCGTGCTCGCGGATCTTTTTTGTGATCGCCCGGGTGTCCACCCCGCAGATCCCGGGGATGCCTGCCTTTTTCAGGTAAGCGCCCAGCGTCATTTCACAGCGGAAGTTGGAGGGGCGTTCGCACCACTCCCGCACCACATATCCGCGCGCGGCGCTTTCGCCTTCGAAATCTTCGGGGATGATTCCGTAATTGCCGATCAACGGAAAGGTTTGCAGAATGATCTGCCCTGCATAACTGGGATCGGTCAGCGTTTCAATATATCCGCCCATGCCGGTGGTGAATACCAGTTCTCCCACGGCGGCGTGCGCTGCGCCGAACGCAATGCCCTCAATCACTTCGCCGTCGGAAAAGACAAGGTACCGCTTCATGCCTCGGCGCCCCCGATCATGGCGGCGAGTACGGCTTTGATGGTATGCATCCGGTTTTCCGCTTCCTCAAAGACGACCGACTGCGCGCTCTCGAATACGTCGTTGCTCACTTCCATGGCGTCTCTGTCGAATTTTTCGCATTTTTCCTTGCCGATTGCCGTGTTTTTGTCATGATAAGCAGGCAGGCAGTGCATGAAAACGGCGTTTGGCGCGGCGTTTTTCATCAGCGCTTCGTTTACCTGATACGGGGAAAGCGCCGCGATACGGTCCGCCCATACCACGTCCGGTTCTCCCATGGAAACCCAGACATCGGTATAAATCACCTGCGCATCCCGCGCGGCTTCTACGGGGTCTGAGCAAAAGCGCAGGGTGGCGCCGGTTTCTTTCGCAATTTCTTCGCACTCGGCAATCAGCGCGGGATTCGGGAAATACCCTTTCGGCGCGCCTGCCGTAAAGTGCAGACCCATCTTGGCACAGCCTACCATCAGGGAGTTGCCCATGTTGAAGCGGGCGTCTCCCATATAGGTGAAACGGATGTCTTTCAGTTGACCGAAGTGCTCCCGGACGGTGAGAAAATCCGCCAGAATCTGCGTCGGATGGAACTCGTCCGTCAAACCGTTGAAAACCGGGACGGAGGCATACTTTGCGAGTTCTTCTACGATGCTCTGCCCGAAACCGCGGTATTCGATGCCGTCAAACATACCCGAAAGCACGCGGGCGGTGTCCGCAATGCTCTCCTTTTTGCCGATCTGAGAGCCGCCCGGATCCAGATATGTGACCCCCATGCCGAGATCCCTTGCAGCCACCTCAAAGGCGCAGCGGGTGCGGGTGCTGGTTTTTTCAAAAATCAGGGCAAGGTTTTTTCCCTCGCACAGGCGGTGCGGCACACCGCTTTTCTTTTTTGCTTTCAGATCCGCCGAAAGATCCAACAATGCCCCGATCTCCGCCGGGGTAAAGTCCAACAGTTTCAGAAAATCTCTGCCTTTGAAAGTATTCATATGCCCTCCTGTCCGCCGGCGCAGACTTGTTTCAGAATTTGGATTGCCTGTTTCAACAGCGGCATGGGAATGTTCAGCGCAGGCAACAGCCGCACTTTTTCCTTGGCGCTGATGACCAGAACGCCGCTTTCCCGACACGCCCGGATCACGTCCGCCGCCGGGCGCTCGGTTTCCACCCCGAGCATCAGCCCGAGTCCGGTTACGGAGCGTACACCGGGGACTCCGGTCAGTTCGTTCATGATATATTCGGAGCGTTCCCGAACCCCGGCAAGCGTTTCTTCATTCAGACGGGAAAGAATGGAAATCGCACCCGCACAGCACACCGGGTTTCCTCCGAAGGTGGAGCCGTGCGTGCCCGGTTTCAGCACATCCTTTACCTTTTCTCCCAACACGGCAGCGCCGATCGGCAGCCCGCCGCCAAGCCCTTTGGCAGTGGTGAAAATATCCGGCTGTATGCCGTAATTCATATACCCGTAAAGCATACCGCTTCTGCCGTTTCCGATCTGCACTTCATCGCAGATCAGAAGGACATCGCGTGCGCGGAGCAGGGCGGCAAGATCCTTCACAAAGGCCTTTTCCAACGGAATGACGCCGCCCTCACCCTGAACAATCTCAATCATCACGGCGGCAGTGGGGTAGGCGTCAAGCAGTTTCTGCACGCCGTCAAGATCCCCCGCCGCCACATGGTGGAATCCTTCGGTCAGCGGCGTAAAATCCCGGTGGAAAACGTCCTGTCCGGTTGCCGCAAGCGTGGTAATTGTCCGCCCGTGAAAGCTGTTTACAAGCGTAATGATATGGTAGTATTCTTTTCCTTTTTTGTCCTGCGCGTACTTGCGCGCAACTTTGATGGCGCACTCGTTGGCTTCCGCTCCGGAGTTGGAAAAAAAGACCTTGCTCATGCCGGTTTTTTCGCAGAGCATGGAAGCAAGTACGGCACACGGTTCGGAATAGTAAAGGTTGGAGGTGTGTTGCAGTGTGCCGAGTTGCGCGGTGACTGCCGCCTGCCATGCGTCGTCGGCGAAGCCGAAGGTGTTCACCGCGATGCCGGAGGAAAGGTCAATATATTCTTTTTCGTTTTCGTCATAAACCAAAGACCCTTTCCCGTGTTTGAGGACTACGGGAAAGCGGCGATAGGTGTCGGCGACGTATTGGCTGTCCAGAACCTGAATATCCGGTTGCATTACTGTTCTCCTTTCGGAAGCGGGGAGGGGATACTTCCCGTAAACATCGTACCGATGCCCTCGTTGGTCAGCATTTCGATCAGAATTGCGTGCGGGATGCGCCCGTCGATGATGAAAACACGGTTGACCCCCCAGCGGATGGCGTTGATACAGCACTCTACTTTGGGAATCATGCCGCCGCTGATGACGCCGTCGGCGATCAGCTTCGGTGCATCCGCCGTGCGGATAACGGGGATCAGCGTGGCGGGGTCGTTTCTGTCGCGGAGAATCCCTGCAATATCGGTCATGGAGATCAGACTTTCCGCGCCGAGTTCGCCCGCAATTTTTGCCGCCGCAGTGTCGGCGTTGATATTGTATACATTTCCCTCGCGGTCACAACCGACGGTGGAAACCACGGGAATGTACCCCTTGTCAATGACATCCAGAATCGGAGCAACATGAACCTTGGTGATCTCTCCCACAAATCCGAGGCGCTCGTCCTTGACCTTTGCCTCGATCATGCGCCCGTCCATGCCGGACAGCCCGATGGCGTTTCCGCCCTTGTTTTCAATCAGCGCGACAAGGCTCTTGTTGACCTTTCCCGCAAGAACCATCTGTACGGTGTCCGCGGTTTCCTTGTCGGTGACGCGCAGACCGTCCACAAATACGCTTTCTTTCCCGATTTTCTTCAGCATATCGGTGATTTCCGGACCGCCGCCGTGTACCAACACCACTCTGACGCCGATCAGGGAGAGCAGAACAATGTCTTTCATGACCGAGTCTTTCAGCTCTTCGTTAATCATGGCGTTCCCGCCGTATTTGACGACCACGATCTTTCCGGTATATTCCTGAATATACGGCAGAGCGTGTACCAGTACCTCTGCCCGCTTTGCGTTTGTAATGTCCATGTTATCTCCCGTATTATGTTCTGTAGTCGCCGTTGATTTTTACATAATCATAGGTCAGATCGCATCCCCATGCAGTGGAAGCGGCATTTCCGGAATTCAGTTCAACCAGAATTTCGATTTCGCTTTCCGACAGGATCGCCTTTGCCTCGTCTTCGGAAAACGGAATTCCCGCGCCGTTTTTACATACCGCAACCGTGCCTTTGGGGGAGCGGAAGGCAACGTCGATCTTCGCAACGTCCACATCGGCGCCGCTGTACCCGATGGCGCACAGCACGCGTCCCCAGTTGGCGTCCGCGCCGAACATGGCGGCTTTGGTCAGCGAGGAACAGATCACGCTCTTGGCAACGGTCTTGGCAATCCGGCTCGTTGCAGCGCCTGTGACCCTGCATTCGAGAAGCTTGGTAGCACCTTCTCCGTCCCCGGCAATGCAACGGCAGAGGTAAACGGTTACCGTGTTGAGCGCCTGCATAAAGACCTCAAAGTCCGCTCCGTCTGCATTGATTTCCGTATTGCCTGCCATCCCGTTGGCAAGAACCGTAACCATGTCGTTGGTGGAAGTATCTCCGTCCACGCTGACCATATTGAAGGTTTCCGAAACATCGCAGGAGAGCGCTTTTTGCAGCATTTCCGCGCTGATCGCACAGTCCGTTGTCAGAAAGACCAACATGGTTGCCATGTTCGGGTGAATCATACCCGATCCTTTGGCAATTCCGCCGAGGTGACAGACCGCATCGCCGATCCGGAATTCCACGGCGATTTCCTTGAGTCTGGTGTCCGTAGTCATGATGCCCTGCGCTGCGGATTCGGAATTCTTGCCGAGCGCCGCAACCAACTGCGGGATTCCGTCGGCAATCGGCGCAATGTCAAGCGGCTGACCGATGACTCCTGTGGAGGCAACCACCACATCGTCTGCGGGAATGCCGAGCTTTTCCGACAGAAGCGAGCACATTTCTTCGGCTATCTCCACGCCGTTTGCATTGCAGGTGTTGGCGTTTCCGCTGTTGCAGATCACCGCCTGTGCCATCCCGTCCGCCAAATGCTTCTTTGTCACGGCAAGCGGAGCGCCTTTTACCAGATTGGTGGTATAGACTGCCGCCGCCGTCGCTTTCTTTTCACTGTAGATCAGCGCGAGGTCCTTTTTCGTTTTGTTCTTCCGGATGCCGCAATGTATGCCTGCGGCATAAAATCCTTTTGCGGCGCAAACGCCGCCTTCCACCGTTTTCATGTTTCCTCCTTACAGGCAAAGCCCTTCGCAGGGGTCTGCGCCAAGTATCATATTCAGGCATTCCAACGCCGCGCCGGAAGCGCCTTTTCCGAGATTGTCATAAACCGCAAGCAACAGCATCCGCTCCCCGTTCCCGCTCACACTGATCCGCATGGAATCTTTTCCCGCAAGCGACGCGGCGGAAAGAAACCCGTTTTCATCCGGCGTTTCGGTGAAGCTGACCACAGGTCCACGGTAAACCTCGCGGTACAGATCCGCAATTTTCTCTTTTGTGGTTCCCGGTACGCACTGCGCCGCGAAAAGCGGCACTGTGACCTGCATACCGCTGTAAAAATCTCCGACCACGGGGCAGAACACAGGGCAGGGGAGTCCGCTCATGGCTGCCATTTCGGCAAGGTGCTTGTGCGATTGCCCGAGCGCGTACTGGCGCGGGGCATGCAGCGCTGCCGGAGACGGTTGCATTTCGTATTCCGCAATCATTTTTTTGCCGCCGCCGCTGTACCCGGTCAGGGAAAAGCAGGAAAGCAGGGTTTCTGCCGGGAGAATTCCTGCGGTGCGCAACGGTGCGGTCAGCGCGATGAATCCGCTTGCATGGCATCCCGGGACGGCGATGCGTTTTGCCGTGCGGATTGCGGCTGCCTGCGATGCGGAAAGTTCCGGAAAGCCGTAGACCCATCCGGGAGCGGTGCGGTGTGCGGTAGAGGTATCCAATACCACCGTATCCGGGTTTTCAATCAGCGATACTGCCTCCCGTGCCGCCGCGTCGGGCAGGCACAGGATGGCGATGTCCGCCTCGTTCAGCGCGCGTGCGCGCGAAGCGGTGTCCTTGCGTTGTTCCTCCGGCAGGGTGAGAAGCGTAAGGTCGGTGCGGGAGGAAAGGCGCTCGAAAATCCGAAGCCCGGTTGTGCCCGCACTTCCGTCAATGAATATTTTTTTCATGATTTCAGAAACTCCCGCATCTGTGCGATTTGCTTTTTGACCGAAGAAACCGAAGTGCCACCTTCGCTCACGCGCTTTTCCACGCAGACCGAAAGGTCGATTGCCCCGTATATCGACTCGTCAAACAGGGGGCTGAACTCCCGGTAAACGGAAAGCTCCAACTCCTCCAGCACTTTTCCGTGCGCGATACAGAAGGCGACCAATTGCCCCGAAATTTTGTATGCACTGCGGAAAGGTTCGCCCTTTTTGGTCAGATAGTCCGCCACATCGGTTGCATTGATGAACCCTTTTTTGGCGGCATTCAGCATATTTTCCGGAATGGCACGCATACCTGCAATCATCCCGTTGAACACACCGAGACAGTTTTTCACGGTGTCGCAGGCGTCAAACACGCTCTCTTTATCCTCCTGCATATCCTTGTTGTATGCAAGCGGAAGCCCTTTGAGCACGGTCAGCAGGGCAATGAGATCGCCGTACACTCTGCCGGTTTTCCCCCGTACCAACTCCGCCATGTCGGGATTCTTTTTCTGCGGCATGATGGAAGAGCCGGTGGTAAAGGCGTCGGAAAGTTCCACAAAACGGAATTCCCAACTGCTCCAGAGCACGATTTCCTCGGAGAATCGGGAAAGGTGCATCATCAGGATTGAAAGCGTTCCCAGAAGCTCCGCGCAGAAATCACGGTCGGAAACACCGTCCATGCTGTTTTCGCAAACGGAAAGAAAACCGAGTGCCTCTGCTTCCGCCTTCCGGTTGATGGGATAGGTGGTTCCCGCCAATGCGCATGAGCCGATGGGGGATACCGCGGTTCTTTTGCGGCAGTCCGCAAGCCGTTCCATATCCCGGCGGAACATCATGGCATAAGCCATGAGATGATGCCCGAACGTGACGGGCTGTGCCCGCTGCATGTGGGTGTACCCCGGCATAATGGTTGCCTGATAGCATTCCGCTTTGTCGGTCACGGTGGCGATCAGCTGTTTCAGCGCCGCCGAGATCGCATCGTTTTCTTCCATCAGGTACATCCGCAGATCCAGAGCGACCTGATCGTTCCGACTGCGCGCAGTGTGAAGCTTTTTCCCCACATCTCCCACACGCGCCGTCAGCACTTCCTCCACAAACATATGGATATCCTCGCAGGCGGGATCAAAGGAAAGCGCGCCGCTTTCCAGATCCGAGAGGATTCCTTCCAGCCCCGCAATCAGGATGTCTGCTTCCTTTGCCCCGATGATTCCCGTAGCGGAAAGCATGGCGGCGTGCGCCATGCTCCCCTTAATATCCTGCCGGTACATCCGGCTGTCAAATCCGATGGAGGAATTGAAATCGTCCGCTAACCGATCGGTTGCGCCGTCGGTTCTTCCCGCCCACATTTTTGCCATAGTACAGAATCCTTTTTGATTATTTCAGTCCGTTTTTCGCTTTCATTTTTGCATAGACTTTGGTGGAAAGCCCGTACAGGTTAATAAATCCGGTTGCGTCTGCCTGATTGTAGACATGATCCTCGTCAAAGGTCGCAATTTCGGGATCGTAGAGCGAGTACGGCGAGGTAACGCCTGCGTTGATGAGGTTGCCTTTGTAAAGCTTCAGCCTGACATCGCCGGTAACGGTTGCCTGCGTGGTTTTGACAAACGCAAGAATTGCTTCGGTCAGGGGCGTAAACCACTGCGCGTTGTAAACAATCTCCGCCAGTTTCTGCGCGACCAATGCTTTGTAATGCGAAGTCTCTTTGTCGAGACAAATGGTTTCGAGAATTTCATGAGCTTTATAGAGAATCGCTCCGCCGGGCGTTTCGTACACGCCGCGGCACTTCATACCGACCAACCGGTTTTCCACAATGTCGAGAAGCCCGATTCCATTCTTGCTGCCCAACTCGTTGAGCGCGGTCACCAACTCCACTGCGCCCATTTCCTTACCGTTTACCGCAGTGGGAATGCCCTTCTCAAAATGTACGGTTACATAGGTCGGCACATCGGGCGCCTGCTCCGGGGAAACGCCGAGTTCCAGAAATCCTTTTTTGTTGTACTGCGGTTCGTTTGCCGGATCTTCCAGATCCAGACCTTCATGCGAGAGATGCCAGATGTTTTTATCTTTGGAGTAGTTGGTTTCGCGGCTGATCTTCAACGGCACATTGTGCGCTTCTGCGTAGGCGATCTCTTCCTCGCGGGATTTGATGCTCCATTCCCGCCACGGTGCGATGATGGTCATGTCCGGAGCGAGCGCCTTGATTGCCATTTCGAAACGAACCTGATCGTTTCCTTTTCCGGTGCAACCGTGGCAGATTGCGTCCACACCTTCGGCAAGTGCGATTTCCACAATTCTCTTGGCAATGGGCGGACGGGCAAACGCCGTACCGAGCATATAGTTTTCGTACAGCGCCCCTGCCTGTACGCAGGGGAACACATAGTTGGTAAGAAAATCTTCTGTGATATCTTCAATGTAGATTTTGGATGCTCCGGTTTTCAGGGCTTTTTCTTCCAGTCCGTCCAATTCGTCCGCCTGACCGACGTTGGCGGAAACCGCAATGATTTCGGGATTGTTGTAATTTTCCTTCAGCCACGGAATGATAATGGAAGTATCAAGACCGCCGGAATATGCCAGAACTATTTTTTTGATCGTGTTGTTTTTCATGATAAAATCCCCTCATTCGTTTTTTGGTTGCTTTTTTCTGCTATGTGCATAATTATACACTATAAACTGCGATTTGTCAAGCTTTTATTCGAAAAAATGCATATTTATAGAATATGACAGCGAAAAGCATGAATTTTATTCGTTGCCTTGGCAATTTGACGGAAGCGCGTTCCGCCCCTTTGGTCAGGTGGAGAAAGCATAGCAATACGAAAAGGGCAGAAGCTGCGAAAGATCGCACTTCCTGCCCTTAAATTAACTTCTTCACTTTTCAAGATTCTGAAATCAGTAAGACCCGGGACAGATCCCGAGCCTTTTTTACACCCGCTCCAGCACCAACACCTCGTAAGGTGCGAGCGCGATGTCGCCGCTTTTGATGTCTCCGGTCAACAGGTCGCGGTATCGGGCGGGGAGGGTCAGCGTTCCGGGGCGGTTTTCCACCTCCGTTGCGATCAGACCCGCGCGGTCTCCCTCCCGCTCCACAAGGTCGATGTTTTCGCTTGCAACCGCAATCGGGGACAGTCCCGCCAGACGGCGGATTGCCGCCGCGTCCGGAACGCTACCGAGCAGAATCACGCGCCCGTTTCCGACTTTGCGCTCGGTCATGACCGCGTAGCCGTCGAATTCGTCGCCGCGATAGAACGCGAGCGGTTGGCTGTCGGTCGGCTGCAATGCGTCGTAGCAGAGAGAGATGCCGAGATTGTCCCCGTTCTCCCACGCCGCGCGCCAGACGTTGTTCGCAATCGGTCGCTGATACTTCACATACACGCCTGCAAGGCGTTCGGGGAACGGGTAGGGCGAATCCGCAAATTTGCTTGTGTCGGCGGTCATGTAGCCGCTCATCGGCCCTACAATCCATGTTCCGCCCGCACGAACCCATTGTTCCGTGCGCGCCTGCAGATCCGCGTCGATTGTCGTCAGGAACGGGGAGAATACCGCGCGGTAGCCGTCGAGCGGGTGCGGCGTATCGATGATATCCACGTTGCAGTGCCGCAGAGGGGCATAAAAACATTCGTTCAGCACTTGGGTGTAGTGGAAGTCCTTCAGCATCGGCGCGGAGTAAATGTTGTTCTGCGCCACGCTTGAATAGTGAATGGCAATCTGCGAGCGGACTTGGCTGTGCTCCAGAAAATCCGCGCACCGATCCAGTTCCGCGGCGGTCTTTCGGACTTCTTCGCTCACCCGATAGGGTCTGCCCGCCGTAGAGAACAGCGCGCCGTGCGCCAATTCGTGACCGTTCTGCGGCGTGCGGAAAAGCCAGTAGAGGTTCTTTTCCGCACCGTGCGCGATCGGCAGCCAACTGTTGACGCGGCAGTTTCCGGCGGGGCGGTAGCCGTTTTCGGCAAACTCGCTCCCGTTCCAACCGACCTGCGTTTCGGTCACCCAGAACGGACGGTCGAGCGTGGCGCGGGCGAAGTCGTAATAAAAGGTTGTGAGCGGGAGGCGGTCGGCGGGGTCGTAGTGGTTGAACATGACCACATCCATCGCGCGGTTCATGTCGTGGTAGGAAAGCGTGTTCATCGGCATCATATCCGTGCCGACGGGCATTTTGGTATAGCGGTGCAGGATGTCTGCCTGTTCGCGGGCGTAATCGCAGATCTGCGCCTCCTGAAAGCGCCGCCAGACCGTGCGCAGGGAGGGATGTTGCCATTCGCCGGGCAGGGGCGGTTCTGTTTCCTCAAAGGAGGCATAGTCCAAAGACCACCGCGCCATACCCCAACTGCGGTTCAGCTCCGCAACCGTGCCGTATTGCGCCTTCAGATATTGGCGGAACGCCGCGCGGCAAAGCGGGCAGTAACAGCCGTCCCGATAGATGTAAAGTTCGTTGTCCACCTGCCAGCCGACCACGGCGGGGTGAGAGCCGAAGCGGCGCGCAAGGCGCTCGGTGATGTCGCGGTTCTTTTCCCGCATCAGCGGGGAGGTTTTGCAGGTGTGACAGCGGGAGGAAACTGCCTCGCGCACGCCTGCGGGGGACATCTGCCGCGTTTCGGGGTACTTGTTCAGAAGCCAGCGCGGCGGGGTGCAGGTGGGAGTGCAGAGAATGACCGACAGCCCTGCCGCATGGAGGCGGTCGACGATGCGCGCGAGCCAATCGAGGTCAAACTGCCCCTCGGTCGGTTCTGTCCGCCCCCACGCGAATTCGCCGACGCGCAACACGCGCAGACCGTAGGCGCGACACCGTTCGATATCCTGTTCGATTTCATTTTCATCCCACAGCTCGGGATAGTAAGCGGCTCCAAGCTGAATCATCTTTCCGGGTTCTCCTTTGGGTACGCAATTTCAATCATCTATATATTAAGATTATACCATATGGGGCAGATGTTTGCAATGCAGGCATCTGCCCATTTCTTGCACTATTCTGCTCTCCGCCTGTTTGCGCAAAATGCGGGAAACGGGTGGATTTCCGGAATCCGGAGCGAGAGCATAATAGTGCAAGAAATGGGCATTTTCGGGCATTGACTTTCCTTTGCAATCTTGTTATACTATAGGTGAAAACAGGAAAAGCTGCGCTTGTTTTGACTGTATTTGTGCAGAATTTCCGATTTTAAGGCACCACCGCGCAATTCCGATGGTGCTTTAAGCACTCGGAGACCGAATCGGAAAAGCAGACGGAATGCGGTCTTCCGGAGGCGGAAAGGGGGAAACTTTGGAGCGATTTACCATCAGTCCCGAGACGCGAAGAATGCTGACTGATTTCTATCGGGTAACGGGAATACCGGTTGGAATGTATTTGCCGGACGGAACGCTGATCGATTCTTATCCCGGCGGTGTTGAGGATTTTTCCGACCTGACCTTTTGCGAAAAGAGCAAGCTGTGTTCCGGCAAATGGAGCGCGGAGTGTATGCGCTCGGACAAAGAAGCGCGGGACATGACGAATGTGATCGGCGCTTCCTATGTTTACGAGTGCGCGAAGGGCTTCTTTGAAGCGGTCGTTCCCATCCGCAGCGGCGAGGACATGGTGCTGTATCTGATGATCGGGCAGGTTCGACCGCCGCAAAAGAACGCCGGCGACGGCAGAGCGCTGTTTTGCCGATACGGGTGCGAGATGCGGGAAGATTTTGACGAAACGGCGGCGGAGCAGTCCTTTGAGCGGATGCGGCAGATGGATCGCGAGACTTTTGAGGCGCATGTGCGGATGCTGGAGCTTTGCGCGCAGAAGATCGGGGCGGACGAATTCGTCCGTCGGAGTCAGCGTTCCGTTCCGCTTGCCGTGATGCAGTATGTGGGAGTCAACCTTTATCATGATATCACCGTCGGGAGCGCGGCGGAAAGCCTGAATTACAGCGTGTCCTACCTTTCCCACACCATTGCGCGGGAGATGGGAACGTCCTTTACCAGATATGTCAACGCCCGCAGAATCAGCGAAGCCAAGCGATTGCTCCGGCTGACCGATATGAATGTGGAGAAAATCGCAACGCTTCTGCGGTACAGCAGCGTGACCTACTTTGTGCGGCAGTTCAAGCGGGAGACGGGGATGACCTGCACGGAATACCGTGCGTTGCGCGGAACGGGGGAAAAAGCTGCCGCGGCAAAACGCGACCGCAGTTAAACCCAACCGCAGCAAAACGCATATTGCGTTTGCCGCGGGGTGTATCGAACTCAAGGAGGAAGAGTATGCAAACGAAAAACGGAAAGATGGTCTTACTTCGGGTGTTCTGTCTGCTTTGCGCGCTGACAATGGCGGCGGGGCTTCTGACCGCCTGCGGAAAAGGCAAGGGCAACGAGAAAAAGACAACCGAGGAGAGAACCGAGGCGAACGGAACAACGGGGACGGAAGCGGTGGAGACCGACGAGTGGGGGCAGAAGACCTATGACGATGTCGTGCCGAAGGATCTGGACTACGAGGGCACGACGGTCAACATTCTGATGCGACAGCTGGATGCGAGCGACCCGAGACGGTATGAGTGGTTTGTTGATTCGATTGAATCGGCAGATGACCTCAGCGAGGCGATCTGGTTCCGCAATCAGGAGATTGAAGAGGAATTGGGGGTCAGACTCAAGTTCACGCAGAAGCCCGACAGCGAGATCAACACCGCCATTTCGACTGCCGCGCTCGGCGGCGGCGACGGCGTGGATCTGATTTCTCACTATCATTATTACGCAACCAGTACGGAAACCATGAACTACTACAAGAACGTGATGCACCCCGACTTTACCTATCTGCATCTCTCCAACCCGTACTGGAATCAGAACTTCATCAGATACGCAACCACGCAGGGAACGGAGGCGAACGACCGCCTGTTTGTTCTGCAGGGGGATATGAACCTTTCCACCTTTATGACCACCTTCTGTATGTACTTTCAGAAGGACCTGTTGCAGAATCGCTGCAATATGAGCGACTCGGAACTTTATAAGCTGACGCTGGACGGCAAGTGGACGATTGACAAGCTGATTTCGCTTGTCAGGGACACCGCAACGCTTCAGGACGGGACCAAAGACGCGGAGGGGAACATTTACGGCTTTACATCGCACTATCAGGTTCACGCCTATGACGGATTCCTTGCGGCGTTTGATATCGACCTGACGCAGGTCAGCGACAAGGGCAAGCATACGCTTCTGAACAGCACCGCGCAGAGAAAACTGCAGCAGGCGGCGGATAAACTCGTCACCTTCTACCGTTCGAACGACGCGTATCTGGTCGGAAACAATCCAAACGACGTGACCTACGGCGGCAGTTACACCACGCCTGTGGCGGCATTCCGCCAGAGCCGCTCGGTCTTCTGCGTGGCGGGAATGGGAGACTATAAGCATCTGTCCGAGATGCCGCAGGATTCCTGGGGACTGCTTCCGCTTCCGAAGTACGAGGAGTCGCAGACTGCTTACTATGCGGGCGTGCAGGATTCGCACAACACGGTTGCCGTGATGTACGGCAGCAACAAGAATTACGAAATGCTCAGCGCGGTTCTGGAGTTGTTTGCCTCCAAAAGCTACGCAACGGTTCGCCCCCAACTGTTCAACCGCGTAATCAAGGGGCAGAAGCTTCAGGACGCGCAGTCCAGCCGGGTGTTTGACCTCATCATGAACTCTACCAGATGGGATTTCTCGGATATCTATCCCACGGCGGTGAAGGATGTCCGCAACACGCTCTGGAGAGACGCGCTCAGAGGCGCGGTCTACGGAAGCGGGGACGGCGCGGCGGCGGTCATCAGCGCGCTTTCCAAGAACAAGGACACGATGAACGACGCGCTCGAAACGCTTGACGGCTGGCTCTACAGCCACTACAACTGAGCGGTGGCGAAAAGAGGGTGAAGTCTTGAAACGAATCGAACGCATGAAGCGGCTGTTGCTCGGGATTTTCGGCGCGGGGCTGTTCCTCACGGGTTGCGCGAGCGGCACAACGGGAAAAGATCCGGTGACAGGGAGCGAAACGGGTATGAAAACCAATACGGAAACGAAAAAAGTCACCGGGGCGGCGACCACCCCGGGCGGGCAGGCAAACCGGGAGGATCTCTTCAACTCCTACCGATACAAGAACCCGTGGAAAACGGGAATCGAGGTCACGGGAGCGGACGGAAAGACCATTACGCTCCGCGAGGTGACCGTCAACCTCGGGGGAGACGGAGATCCGATTGAAATCTACCAACTGACCGATCTTCATTTCAATGCTATTTATGACGATGAGGACGCGATGACCAAACGCTCGGCAACGGAGTGGGGACACGCGTTTCCCGACAACGAGACGATTCTTGCAACCTATCAGCGCTGTATGAATTACGCGGCGGAGCACGCGGATCGCATTGTGCTGACGGGCGACCTTGTCAACTACTATTCCCGCGCGAATTACGACGTGTTGGAGCAGTACATCTTCCGCGCCGCCGAAACGGTGAACCCTGCGCTTGCGGGAAAGGTCCTGATGACGAGCGGGAATCACGACTGCACCTTCCCGGGCGCGAAGAGTGACCTTGCGCGGTACGAACGCTACCACAAGACCATGGAGGAACTTTACGCAAAATACGGGGTCGACCTCGAGTACACCTCGCAGGTGATTGACGAGCGGGTGATGCTGGTTGTGTTGGATAACGCAAGTTGGTACGATGTCCGTTCGGCGCGGTTTACCGCGAACCAGTTTGCAAAACTGGAACGGGACATCACCCTGGCGCGCGAAAAGGGCTATGTGATGCTGCTGTTCGGGCACGTCCCGCTTCCCACCAAAAATTCGGCGGGGCACAGTTTCTATGTTGACTACGACGCCAACGCCTATACCGACCCGACCTCCAAGGCGGTTTACGATCTGATTACCAACAGCGCGGATGTGATCAAAGGGTACTTTACAGGGCACAACCACGGGGATGAGTATCTGGAAATCGTCGCCAAAACGCCCGACGGCAAGCCCGCATTTATCCCGCAGTACGTTCTGCGCGATATGAATCGGGAAAAAGCGGGCGGAACGGGCGAGATGACCCGCATCATCCTGAAATAAGATCGCAAAGGAAGAAACGACCATGAAAACTCTGTTTACGGAAGTCCGACCCGGAGGGAGTCTGAAAGCTCCGTTCGATCTGGTTCATGTCACCGACACGCATTTTACCTACGGGGACGAGCGCGACGGCGAGAAGAAGATCAAGCACGCAAAGGGCAGGAGCGAGGTGTTCGGCGGACAGCAGGAAATCTGGATTGCCTACGCGGAAGCAACCGCGCGGGCGCTGAACGCTCCGATTGTCCACACGGGCGACCTGATCGACTTTGTGTCACAGGCGAATCTGGATCGCGCAAAGCGGTTCTTTGATGAAAACGACGTGGCGCTGGTCACGGCGGGCAATCACGAATTCGCAATCTACATCGGGGACGGCGAAAAGGAGAATGCGGAATACCGCAACCGAAGCCTTGCAACGGTGCAGTCGTATTTTCCGAACGACATCCGCTTTTACGCCCGCGAGATGGGCGGGGTGAAGCTGATCGGCATGGACGACGGCTACTATCTCTTTGAAGAATGGCAGTTGGAGAGACTGAAGCAGGAGGCGGCGGACGGTATGCCGATTCTGCTGTTCCTGCACAACCCGATCTACACGCCCGAACTCCACGAAGCGCTGACGCACGGCAACCCGACCTGCTCGTATCTGGTGGGTGTTCCGGAGGAACTGACCCGCCGCTACCCGCCCGATCGCATGGAGCAACAGACTCCCGACGCGGTGACATTGGAGACGGTTGACTACATCAGGTCCTGCCCGCTGATCCGCGCGGTGTTCGCGGGACATCTCCATTGCGACGCGGAAACCATGCTGACCGAAACCCTGCCGCAGTACATCACAAGCATGACAACGGCGCGGGTGATACAGATCAGATAAATGCCCTTAGTTGCTAACTTTAGGACGGTTTCACCCTCATCCGTCGCCTACGGCGACACCTTCCCCCTCGAAGGGGAAGGCTTCCGGACGCTTTGCAAACATCAAAGAAAGTGCTTCAGGCATTTAGATGTCAATATTCAGAGTGATAACGAAGGAAGTCTGCACAACAGCCTTCCCCTTCGAGGGGGAAGGTGGCGCCAAAGGCGACGGATGAGGGCGAATAAGCACTTTTTCTAAAGTTGGCTCTACGGATAAGCGACCCCAAATTCTACCGGTATCAATTAAAAATGAATAAAGGGAGGATACAACAATGAAGAAACTGATTTCCGTTCTGCTGATTCTCGCGATGCTCGCGGCGATGATTCCCGCCGCATTTGTCGCAACCTCGGCAGAACCCGCGACCGCGACACCTACGGGAAACTGGACCGATGAGGGAAACTATGACATCTCTTGGTGCAAGACGTTGGACAGCAAGACCTCCGAAACACTGGAAGTGAACGGCAAGTACTACCTTGTTTATCCCGATTGGAAAAAGAATACCTATAGCATTCAGACTGCGGCTCAATTGGCGGGTCTGGCGTATCTCTCGAACAAGGCATCGGGTGACATCTTCAAAGGCGATAAGTTCATGATCGAGGCTGACCTCGACCTCAGCGCACACTATTGGATTCCGATCAGCCAAAACTCGAAATTCCGCGGCAGTCTTATCGGAAAGCTGAATGGTGTGGATGGCGCTGTTGCGACCATTACGGGCATGACGATTCAATCTACCTCGGGTGCTGTCGGATTGGTTGGCAAATTCGGAGGGGACTGGATTGAAAATCTGAAACTTGTAAATGCCAAAATCAGCGCAACAAAATTCACGGTGGGCAGTTTTGTCGGTTGGCAGCATGGCAATGTTGGCAGTGGAGTGATGTATGGTAAACGGGAGGGTGGCTATCGCAACCTGTATGCAGATACAGACATCGTGTTGACCTCGGGTAGTGGTGACAAGTACGATGACGTCGGCGGTATTGTCGGTATCATCAATGGGTGCACTACGGACAACTTGCCGACCGTTATAGACAAATGTGTCTTTACGGGAACGATTTCCGCGCAGAATGCGGATACGGTCGGTGGAATCGTTGCATATGTAGATGGTGCAAACATGGAACAGGCTGCTTCCATCATCACCGACTGCGTGGTGATTTCGGAAAAGATGGAATTTGGTGCGGTTTACACTGCACAAGATTGGGAGACAGGCTTTGGAGGCATTGCCGGAACTTTGTATTCGGGCTTATCGGGCGACAACGCTTCTAAGGCACCTTCAAATGTGTCAAATTGCTATGTCGCTGCCAAAATGATTGTTTCAGATGCGAGCGATAGCAAGTCGACGAGTGTCGGCGGCATCGTTGGAACAAGTTGCAGTCAGACCAAGACTTATACCGACTGCCAGTTTGACGGAATCATCGTGGGCGCGGCAACCTATCGCCGCACCGCAGGCATTCTCGGCAGAAGCGTAGACAATACGACCTTTAATAATTGTGTGGTCAGCGGTATCGCGCTTGGTGTGAGCGACAGCGGCGTTTTGAATGCTTCCAGACTGTGCGGTACGGATTATAGTCTGACCGTGAGCAATGTTTATACCTCTGTCAAGATGTCCGACAAAAAGAACAGCGGCTCTGAAGCAACCCAAATTACCGCCGACACCGACCTTTCCGCTCTTCTTGCACAGAAGGACGCGGACGGCAACGCAATCTGGGTCAAGGCGGAAGGCTCGCTGTACCCGATTCTCGCAATCGCAAAGAACTACCTGAACGACGGAAACAAGCATCTGTCGGTCGCGTTGAGCGGCGCGGATTTCTCGTGGTTCAATCCTTCCGACACGGGTCGCACCAAGACCGTGACAAATGAACGCGAACTGTGGGCGTTGGAGAAGTTGCTGACCGCCGCAGGCGCAAAGCAGTCCGCTTTCCTGACTCTGCAGAAGATCAACGTCCGGAACGTGCTGATTCCGATGCTCGATGATCTGTCCTCCGACATGAAGACCGCGCTCCTTGCGAAAACGGTTGCAAAGACCGATGCCGCGCAGGTGGTCAACGTTTACGCGCAGACCAGCAAGGCGGTAACCGAGGGCAGCAATTGCTATGCAGTCCGCTTTGTTGCCGAAATCAACGGCAATCAGTGGGCAGGCGCAGGCTTCGACCTGCTGGTCAGCTACATCACCGCTGACGGCGTGAAAATGACCTCTAAGCTGACCGAGCAAACAGTCTCGGTTTGCTACAAGAGCATTTCGGCGGGCGACGACAGCGTGACTGCACCCGACGGACATTACTTCATCGTGTTTGTTCTGGATCAAGTCCCCGTTTCCAACGGAAACATGACCTTCACCGTTGCCGCTTATGCGAACGGCGCGGACGGCGCTGTTTACGGAAACGCGGGCGTCATCACGTTTGACACGAACGGTTCGGTTGTCGCGGATTGAGAAAGGGAGGAGAAAACGATGAAAAACGGATATCAGACCCCTGCTTTTTGGATGATGGGACTTGCGGAGGAGGACATCCTCACGCTCTCTACTCAGGACGCCGCGAACGACGCGGACGTAGACCGTTTGGAGTATATCAAGATCAAGTGGTAAAAGCGGAAACGGACGGAGCGCTTCGGCACTCCGTCCGTTTTTGGCAGAAAACTACAACAAACAGCATCTCAAACCATTGACTTTTCCGCCGCAGTCTGCTATACTGTAGGCGGTAACGATATGATCGAATTTGCGATAACCCGAGAGGAGAACAAAATGCTTCTGACAAAAGAGGAATGGTTGGCGCCCTTGCGCAAGACCGTCAGCGAACGGGATGCCTGCCTGTTGGACGCCGCCTATGAGGTTCTGAAACGGAACACCGTCCATGAGAAAAGCGCGCCGTGGGGCGATGTCCCCGTCATTTCGCCGTGGTCAGGCCCTTGCGCGGGAATCTGGAACTGGGATTCTGCGTTCCATGCCATGGCGGTTTCACGCTACGACACGGCACTTGCGAAAAGCTGTATTGACGCGTTCATCAACTTTCAGCTTCCCACGGGGATGTTTCCCGACGTGATTTATGTTGACGGCAGAATCTGCGACAACTACGGCAAGCCGCCTGTGCTCCCGTGGGCGACGATGATTGTCTATCACCGTGACGGCGACCGCGACTTCCTGCGGCGGTGCTATGACCGCTATGCGCGGAATGCGGCGTTCTGGGAAGAGAATCGCCGGGATCGCGGGCTGTTTTTCTATTCCGCCCAACAGCACCCCGAGGCGGAGAACTATCTCCACCCGCGTTGGGAATCGGGTTGGGACAACTCCCCGCGTTGGGACGAATTCCCGATTATTGACCTTTGGGCGATTGACCTCAACTGCTACATGGTGATGTTCTACCGCGCCATGGCGGAAGCGGCGGAGATACTGGGGGAGGAAAAGGGCGTTTGGCTTGACAAAGCGGCGACGCTCGCCGAACGGATTGAAGCGGAGCTGTTTGACCCCGCTCAGGGTGCTTATGCCGACCGCAACCGCAAAAACGGAATGTTCGTCACGGTTCTGTCGCCCGCCTCATTCATGCCGCTTTTCATCGGGACTGCTTCACGCGAGCGCGCGGAAGCAATGGCACGCCTTGCCGCCGACCCGAAGAAATTCTATCCGGGTATGCCGACCGTGACCTACGATTGCCCCGCATACTCCACCGACTATTGGCGCGGGCAGACGTGGCTGAACGTGGCGTTCTTCGCCTATAAGGGACTGTATGATTACGGCTTTACAAAGGTCGCGGAAGAGATACGGGAATTTATTCTGTCGATGGTCTATGACGGGCTGTCGCGCGGTATTTCGGAAAATTACGATTCGATCGAGCGTCGCGGACGGTTCAATAATTCCTTCTCATGGAGCGCCGCATTCGTGATGGAGTTTATTCTGGAGAGATCATAAAAACACCTTGCCCGTAGGTTCGGCGGCTCTGACAGTCCACCGGACTGTCATTCACTCCCGCCTCACCCTCCGGGTTATTCGCCTGTCGGGCTCATAACCCGTCATCCGTGCGGTACAATTCCCTCCGTATTCAAAGAAAAGAACACCATCCGACGGACGGTGTTCTCTTCTTTGGTTGCGGGGGTGGGACTTGAACCTCACGGTCTTGCCTTTTCTCTGCGGAGAAAAGGCTACGGTCGGTTCGGCGGCTCTGACAGTCCACCGGACTGTCATTCACTCCCGCCTTACCCTCCGAGTTATTCGCCTGTCGGGCTCATAACCCGTCATCCGTGCGGTACAATTCCCTCCGT
>URHR01000030.1 GCA_900547725.1 uncultured Eubacteriales bacterium | reverse complement strand
CCTTGGGGGGAAGCTGTCGCGTAAGCGACTGATGAGGGGGGATAAATCTCCGCTCACATATGAATAAGTCAGTAAAAATCTTTCACCCGAAGCGGAACGACACATGGGTCGTTCCCTACAACACCGCATTTTTAACGGGTTATGTCTTACGGCTTCCGCTCTCTGCAGTGGCGTAATCCGTAGGGAACGACCCGCGTGTCGTTCCGCCCTATCATCAACTAACCTGAACCATTTCTATCCGGTAGCGGAGATAAGGCAAGGCAACAAGTTGCCGCCGCCGTCCAAATCCCGCTGGACGGGATTTGGTTCGTAGCAGCCGGAATTCGCAGCACGGAAAACGGCTACACTTAAAATCTGTACAACGCAAAAACAGAACCCAAAATCCAATTGAGTTAAAGTTTTGAAAGTCCTTAGAAAACTTTTCCAAAAGTTTTCTAAGTAGGGTTCGGGGCAAAGCCCCGAGGTCTTAACGAAAGGAAGCATAAACATGGAAAACCTGAAAAAAGGGGGAATCTCGGTTGAAACCGAGCATATCTTCCCCGTCATTAAGAAGTGGCTCTATTCGGAGAAGGATATCTTCCTCCGGGAGATCGTCTCAAACGCCTGCGACGCAGTGACGAAACTCCGTCGGCTTGCCTCGCTCGGGCAGTACAACGCAGAGGACGAAACCTACCGCATCGACGTGATATTAAATAAGGAAGCAAAAACGCTGACCGTCTCCGATAACGGCATCGGCATGACCGCAGAGGAAGTCGACCGCTATATCTGCCAGATCGCCCTCTCGGGCGCACTCGAGTTCGTCCAAAAGTATGAGGGCGATAATCAGAATAACGGCATCATCGGACATTTCGGTCTCGGCTTCTACTCCGCGTTTATGGTCAGCGACTCGGTTGAACTCGTAACCAAATCCTATACCGACGCCCCCGCCGTCAAGTGGACCTGCTCGGCAGACGGACAGTACGAAATGACCGACGGCGAGCGCGACAGCCACGGCACATCGGTCATCATGCATATCTCCGACGAGGAGAGCGAATACCTCGAAAAGTTCAAAATCGAGGGCATTCTCGACCGCTACTGCGCCTTTATGCCCGTGGAAATCTATTTCACCGTGGAGGGCGAAGAGCCGCCCAAAGCCGAGGACGGCAAAGAGCCCGAAGCCCCGAAGCCCGTCAACGACATCCACCCGCTCTGGCTGAAGAACCCCTCCGAGTGCACACCCGAGGAATACAAGGACTTCTACCGCAAGGTCTTTCACGACTACCGTGAGCCGCTCTTCTGGATTCACATCAACGCCGACTACCCGCTCAACTTCCGCGGCATCCTCTATTTCCCCAAGCTGAACAATGAGTACGAGTCCATCGAAGGACAGGTCAAACTCTACTATAATCAGGTGTTCGTCGCGGACAATATCAAGGAAGTCATCCCCGAATACCTGCTCATGCTCAAGGGCGTGCTCGACTGCCCCGAACTGCCGCTGAACGTCTCGCGCAGCTACCTGCAGAACAACACCTACGTCTCCAAGGTCTCCGCACACATCGTCAAGAAGGTGGCAGACAAGCTGTGCAGTCTGTGCAACACCGCGCGGGAGGAGTACGAAAAGGTCTGGAGCGACATCCGCACCTTTGTGGAGTACGCCTGTATGCGCGACCGCAAGTTCTGGGATCGCGTAAAGGACGCCCTGCTCCTGAACCTGACCGACGGCAAGACCGTGACCGTCCCCGAATATCTGGAGGCGGCAAAGGAGAAGCACGCGAACACGGTTTACTACACAACCGACCGCGCTGCGCAGGCACAGTATATCAAATTGTTTGAAGCCGAGGGCTTGCAGGTCGCGGTTCTGGACAAACAGCTCGACACGCAGTTCGTCTCCATGATCGAAACCTACGATACCGACGTGAAGTACCGCCGCATTGACGCGGACGTTGCCGCCTCGCTCAAGGGCGAAGGCGAGAGCGCCGAGGATCCCGCGTTGGTCGAGCTCTTCCGCAAAGCGGCGGGCGACGACAAGCTCAAGGTGGAATTCGCCGCTCTGCGCGACGGAAACGTGCCCGTCCTGCTGACGCTCTCCGAAGAGTCCCGCCGCATGGACGACATGATGCGCCTTTACGGCATGGCGGGCGGAATGCCTGCGGACAACACGCTGACGGTCAATACCGCCTCGCCGCTGATCGCAAAACTGAAGGCAATGGAGGGCGACAGGCAGGCGACCGCCGCCGCGTACCTCTACCGTCTGGCGCTTCTCTCTCAGCGGAAGCTGACGGCGGACGAGCTGAACACATTCCTTTCCGAAAGCTACGGAATCCTCGGAATGCTCTGACGCATGGAGGATCTGAACGCCTACACGCCCGAGGAGATCATCCTCGCAAACCTTGCGGAGCTTTCCGGTCGTTTCGACGCGCTCCGCGAGCAGTTGAGCGCGCATCTGCGGGAACTCGCCCTTGAACTTTCGGCGGGAATGGGAGACGGAACTGCGTTCCTCTCCTCGCTTGCGGATCACGGGGCAGACCTCGACCGTCTGCTCCCCCCGCCCGACGCGGATCGCGCCAAAGCATATCTGGCGCTTGAATTGCGCCGCCTTCTCCCGCGCGACGGAACGCAGTGGCTGGACTGGTATCTTCCCGCGGGGGACGAGCCTTCCGCCGCGGCGCACAATCGGATTGCCTACCAGCGGAATCGCTTTACCGACGAGGCGTTCACGCGGTTTTCCACGCTTTTGCGGGACGCGCGGGCGGCTTACCCGCACACCTTCCGCGCGGTCTGCGACGAGGTTGCGGGCGGGACGTGCGAATACTGCATTCTGCCCGTGGAAAGTTCGGGCGAGGGGCGGCTTCACGCGTTCACCTCGCTGATTGAAGCATACGGGTTAAAAATTGTTGCCGTTTGCACCGTTCCGATCGGGGACGGTCGCGAAACGCTTTACGCGCTTCTGCGGCGGTCGCTTCTGCCGCTCCGCACGCCCGATGGCACGCCGTGGTGGTCGGAGATCTCCTGCGACACCTCGGGGCGCGGTCCGGAAGGAATCCTGGGCGGCGCGGCGCTCTGCGGCATGGTGCCCGAATATGTGGAATTCCGCCGCGGCTCTCTGCGCGCGGTCTTTCCGCCCGACGGGGATCTGCCCGCGTTCCTGCTCTTCCTCTCGCTCGCTTACCCGCATTTTGAAATTACCGGACTGTTCCGGCATCCGAAATAAGGAGAACTGCAATGCACACGTTTACTTACAAAACGAGTGGGGTTTGCTCCCGCTCGATTGACATCACACTCGACGACGACAACATCATCCGCGAGGTAATTTACCACGGCGGCTGTTCGGGCAACACGCAGGGCGTTTCGGCTCTGATCGTCGGTATGCCCGCCGAGGAAGCGATCAGGCGGCTCTCGGGCATCAAGTGCGGCTTCAAGTCGACCTCCTGTCCCGACCAGCTCGCGCAGGCGCTTCGCGAATATCTTGCGGAAAGATGACATATCCTATAGGAAGACCTCGGGACGGAAGACCTTGGGGCTTTGCCCCAAGCCCTACTTAGAAAACTTTTGGAAAAGTTTTCTAAGAACTTTCAAAACTTTAACCCAATTGGATTTTGGGTTCTGTCTTTATATTGCGCTGACTTTGATGTAGCCGTATTCCGTGCTACGAATTCCGGCTGCTACGAGGTCAATCCCGCCAGCGGGATTGACGCAGCTGTCGCTTCTCTCCGCTACCGGATAGAAATGGTTCAGGTTAGTTGTTGATTGGGACGGAACGACACGCGGGTCGTTCCGTCCGGGTTAAAACAGCTTTAACGAATAAAAATCAACCTTCCAAATGCCGCAGACGCGCTTTTTCCCGTCAGACCCGATCTCCGTAGAGGTCATAATCGACCACGTCGTTGACCTTGACGTTTACGAATGTTCCGGGGGCGACGCGCATGGGGGACTTGAAATAGACCTTTCCGTCGATTTCGGGCGAGTCCGCCGCGCTTCTGCCGTAATGGACGGAAGCAACCGTGTCATAGCCTTCGCAAAGCACGGTGATGACCTTTCCCAGCTTTTCGCGGTTCAGTTCCTCGTTGATCTCCATCTGCTGGCGCATAAAGAGATCCAGACGATCCTGCTTCACCTGTTCGTCGATCTGGTCGGGGAAGTCGTAGGCGGGCGTTCCCTCTTCGCGGGAGTAGGTAAACGCGCCCGCGTGGTCGAATTTCTCCTCTTTTGCGAACTTGCAGAGCGCCTCGAAATCCGCGTCGGTTTCCCCGGGGAAGCCGACGATAAAGGTGGTGCGGATGATGAGATCGGGAATCTCCCGCCGCAGTTTTGCAAGCACTTCGCGGATCATGGCGCTGTCCCCGTGGCGGTTCATCCGCTTCAGGACAGGGTCGCTGATGTGTTGGAGCGGCAGATCGATGTATTTCAGCACGCGCGGGTTGTCGCGGATTTCCGCAATCAGCTCGTCTGTAATCTTATCGGGGTAGCAATAGAGCAGGCGAATCCACGGAATGCTCGTTTCATCGGTGATCCGCCGCAACAGTTCCGCCAGTTTATAGTCACCGTAGAGATCCTTGCCGTAGCGCGTGATGTCCTGCGCGATAATCGTCAGTTCCTTCACTCCGAGCGCTTCCATCTGCTTTGCCTCTGCAACCAGATCCTCCATGGGGCGGCTGCGGAATCTGCCCCGGATATAGGGAATCGCGCAATAGGAACAGCGGTTGTCGCACCCTTCCGCGATTTTGAGGTAGGCGGAATAATCGGGAGTGGTCAGCACGCGGTCGCCGCCGAGCGCCACCGAATCGCGGTCGTCGTGCGCGTAATACTTCGGGCGTTCCTCGCCTTTTTTCACCTTTGCGGTCACCGCCCGAATCGCGTCGACGATGTGGTGAATACTCCCCACGCCCAGAACCGCATCCACCTCGGGCAGCTCGGTAAAGATTTCCTTTCCGTACCGCTCCGCAAGGCATCCCGTGACGATGATCGCCTTGAGGTGGCGGTTCTTCTTCAGCCACGCAACGTCAAGGATGTTGTCGATGGCTTCTTTCTTTGCGCTCTCGATGAACGCGCAGGTGTTGACGATAATCACATCCGCGTCGATGTCCTCGGGCGTGATTTCGTAGCCCGCCTCCATAACCTCATGGAGCATGACCTCGGTATCCAGTTGATTTTTGGGGCATCCGAGCGATACAAATCCGATTTTCATAGGTTCAATCAATCCTTTATCTTATCCGGGAAGTTGGACGCAGTTTGTCCACGCCTGCCGTCCCTCTTTATCTGTGACCCGCGCGCGGACGAAATGTTCATACTTCACAACGGGAACGCGAACCTCGCGCAGATCCTCGCCTTCGATCATGCGCTTGTCAACCCACACTGCGTCCGAAAAGACCGCGACCTCGCGGCAGGGCGAGCAGGTGATAATCGCCTCGTTTCCTTCCACGCGGATATGAACCTCCGGTCCTTCGGTGGCATAGAAATCGCCGCGGCGGATGGCGGGAAGCAGGCTTTCGCGCGACGCGTCGTCCGCTTTGACCATAATCCACGCGAAACAACGGTCGGAGTCGTAATAGTGGGTATCGTCATCGGCTACAAGCGGCAGGAACAGCCCGCGCGCCCCGAGTTGGTCGACGATAATGGAGGAATCGGGTCGTCTGGATTCATGCACGCCCGAAACCGAATTGTAAATCTCGGTTGCGTCAAACCCGTGCAGGCGCATAATCTGCTCGGGGGTATTGAGCGACCACGCGGGGTGCGCAAGAATTGCAAGCCCGCCTGCGGCATGAATTGCGTCGATGACCTGTTGCGGGTCGGCTGTGTCGTCATCCCCGACGATCTCCGGCTCTCGCTCAGCGCCGATGGAGAGGATATGGAACACGCCGCCTTTGCCCGTGTCGCCCGCAAGATTATATTCCGCGCCCGACAGAACCGTCATCCCCTCGTCGATCCCGCCTTCGCCGAACCGCCAATGGTCGGTGAGCGCCACGGCGTCGTAGCCCTCGTTGCGATAAATCCGCAGGGCGGTTGTGGGCGAGTGCGCCCCATCCGACCGCGTTGTATGCATATGCAGGTTGACCTTCTGTCTCCGGTTTCCAAACAGATCTGTCTGCATTCCTTCCACCCTCTTTCTCAAATCTCTTTATATTTTATCATAAACCCGCTCTTTTTACAAGCCTTTCTGCGAAAATTTTAAAGAAAAGGAAGGGAAAGACCTTGGAGGGAGAGAGCCCCCCTCTTTCGGAGAGGGGGCTCTCTCCCTCCAAACCTCCCTCTCTCACCGAGAACTTCCCCCATGTCCCCGCCATTTACGAAGCGAAGATTTGTTTCGCTTTTCGAGGGTGGCGGAGACATGGGGGAAGTTTTTTTGTGCTTGGGGAGGTGTGAATTTGTTGCAGCGTGCGGCTTCGCGCCCGTTTTGTGGGTGGGGGCGCGCGGAACGACACGCGGGTCGTTCCGGTTTGGTTGCAGAATACATTCCTATGGGGTGCAGATTTATCCCTCTGTTCGTTTTGTCTGCCGCACCATTTCAGAGCAAACGCCGTTTGGACTCGACGGTCAGTGGCGGAAGCCGGAATCACATTTCCTTAAAGCTGTGCCTTGATCGCGTGATAAGCCCGTTCCGCGTAGGTCGCGAACCCGATGTCGTTCGGGTGCAGGATGTCGGGGGAGTAGCAGGCGGGGTCATGCGGGACGAAGTCGATGCCTGGAATATGGGTCACGTTCGGAAGCTCCCGCGCAACGTCCGCGATCCGTTCGTCGACCCATGCGAAGGGCTTTCCGCAAAGGGCGGGATTGCTTCTCTTTCCCCTCCATACGGGGGAAAGCGCAAAAATTCTTGCGTTCGGGTAGGTCTGCGCGAGATTCCGATAGAATTCCCGCAGGTTCATTTCCAACGTCCTCGCGTCGCGGTGTCCCCAGTCGTTCGTTCCGTAAGCGACGGTAATCAGGTCGGGCGCGAAGTCGTGCTCCTTCGCGAGCGCCAGTCTCGGTTGGAACACCTCGCCGCCGATGCCCTTATTGCGCGCGTCGGCGTCCAAGAGGTTTGCCAGTCTCGTTGCGTAGGAATGGGACGGGTAGAGCGCGTCGTAGCCCTGCGTGATGGAGTCCCCGAAGATCAGCATTCTGCGGGCGGGCTTCAGCGGTTTCAGGGTTGCTCCGTCGTCAAGCTCAAGGCTGCACAGTGTGCAAACCAGCAGTTGCGGGAAGTAGACCCGCACGGTCTTTTGCCACTCGCCGAGGTCGAACCGACCCGCAAATTCCCCGGTCGCGTCCTCCGCCGAGCCGACGGTGCGCGGCAGGAATTCCCCGTTCACCTCCACGTCGACGAATCCGAACTTCCGGGACGACCCGCGGCTGTTGCGGACGCGCAAGGCGAGCGTGCGGCTGTCGGTTCGGAATGCGAGTCCGACCCCTGCCGTTGCAAAGGTTTTGATGTAGAAATCCTCGGGCGAGGTCTCGTGATAGAATGCTTCCTGCTCTTCGGTAAAGCGGTGAAAGCGGAGGCCGTCTTTCTCTTCGGTCACGCGATCCGCGCCAAGCGTCATCGCGCGGATCTGTTCTGTCTGCAGGTTCATCATGCTTCCTCCTGTTCTGATTGGCTATATTATACACCAAGCGCAATCGTTTGTCAAGCGTTAAACGGGCAAACCCGCACCCTTCGCGTGGGATTTGTATACACTGTGGGATAGGGGAACGTCTCCCGACTCCCCGAATACAGAGAAGGAAGTTTGCCTATGAACCACGCTGTTCTATCGGCGCTTGTTGCCACGTGCGGGACTTGGCTCCTGACCGCGCTCGGCGCCGCAGTTGTTGTTTTCTTCAAGAATCCGAACCGCAGGCTGATGAATCTGATGCTCGGCTTTGCGGCGGGGGTAATGATTGCCGCCAGTTTCTGGTCGTTGCTTCAGCCCGCCATCGAGCAGGCGAGGGCTTACCTTCGCATTCCCGCGTGGGCGGTTGCGACTTTGGGGTTTCTCGCGGGGGCGCTCTTTATGTTCGCCTCCGACAAGGCTGTGACCTACACGCAGCGGCGCATCGGCTCGCCGTCGGGGGAGGGAGGGGGCAGTACCCCGCGCTCGCGGGTTTTCCTGTTAGTACTTTCCATCACGCTCCACAACATTCCCGAGGGGCTTGCGGTGGGGGTTGCGTTCGGTGCGCTTGCGGGCGGCTACACGCCGGAGATGTTGATGGGGGCTGTGACCATTGCGGTCGGGATCGGGCTGCAGAACTTTCCCGAGGGTGCGGCGGTTTCGCTTCCCCTGCGCCGCGAGGGGTGCTCCCGCCTGCGTTCCTTTCTCATCGGGCAGGCGTCGGGCATGGTAGAGCCGATTGCGGGGGTGATCGGCGCTCTGCTCGTTGTTTCCATCCGGAGCATTCTGCCCTTTGCGCTCGCCTTTGCCGCAGGCGCTATGATTCTCGTTGCGGTTCACGAGCTGATCCCCGAGAGCCACAGTTGCGAGGATTCCGACCCCTATTTCCCCACGATGGGCATTATCGCCGGCTTTGCGGTGATGATGCTATTGGATGTAGCACTCTGAGGGGGGGAAGACCTTGGAGGGAGAGAGGAAAGACCTTGGAGGGAGAGAGCCCCCTCTTGAAAGATGGGGCTCTCTCCCTCCAAGCCTCCCTCACTCACCGAGAACTTCCCCCACGACCCCGCCTCTTACGAAGCGAAGATTTGTTTCGATTTTTGTGGTGGCGGGGTCATGGGGGAAGTTTTTTATTTCGGGCGGGAGGTGATTTTCAGATGGTGCGGCTTCGCACCCGGTTTGTGAGAGATAAACTATGAGTGAGAAAAAGAAAAGCGGGAAAATGCGGGAAAGGGGTTGACATTTTCTCCGTTTTGGGATATAATAGAAACAGGGAAGCGTTGGCGAACAGTCAGCGCCCTCCTACGGTTGAAATAACCGCTCTCTGAACTGGATCAGAGTTATGAGAGGGCGGTTATTTCTTTTTGTTTTTGAGGTATGTCAGGATAGAACAGGTTGCAGAAATGATTCTGCAAATCATGCCGATCACCTGAGCGATCAGGTCGAATAGGTTCATCACGGTTACCACCTCCCTCCGCCGTTTGTACGGAGAGAGGATTGACAAAACATCGGAAATGTCTTTCGCTCTCTCCGTCGCGTCCAAATGTCCGCCTTTGAAGGGAGCTGACTGCCGCCTTTGCATCCTTGACAGACGCGCTTTCGCTTGTCTGCCCCTATATTATAACACCGTTTGACTGTGTTTGTCAAGCGGTGTTTTTGTGCTTTTGTAAAGCATATAAAGCATATCGTTAGACTATAAATTGCGGAATTTTATCCCCCCTCATCAGTCGCCTACGGCGTCAGCTTCCCCCAAGGGGAAGCCTTTTTGCAAGAGTCTTTTCGTGCTACACGACAAGGCGATAAGCGAAAGCATTTACACACGCCCGCATCCCTTTCCTGCGGCGACAAACCACTTGCAGTCTTCTCCCCCTAAGGGGAAGCCTTCCTTACGCTGCGCAACCATAGCAAAAAAGAATTTGAGAAGTCAGTAGAATTACATTGTCATGGAAAACGAAAGGTATTTAGAAAAGGCTTCCCCTTGGGGGGAAGCTGGCGCCGTAGGCGACTGATGAGGGGGGATCAATCTGCACTCCCCATAGAAATGTATCTTTTCCCCGAATCGGAACGACACATGGGTCGTTCCCTACAACCCTATTCCCAATGCGTTACGCGCTTTATTGGGGCGTAATCCGCAGGGAACGCCCCGCGTGTCGTTCCGCACCCCGTCCACCAACCGTGCACGACAGCCGCACTCTGAAAAAAACCTCCCGCCAAAACCAAAAACTTCCCCCGAGAGCACCCGCGCCAAACAAAGCGAACCAAATTATCGCAACGCAAAGGTGGGTGCTCTTGGGGGAAGTTCTCGGTGAGAGAGGGGGCTCTCTCCCTCCAAGGTCTTTCCCTTCCCCCTCCAAGGTCTTTCCCTTTCCCAAAAAACACGAATTTTTCCGCAAAATCCCTTGACGAATCGGACTTTATCTGCTATCATAAAAGAAACCGGAAAAAACTTTCCGGAAATTCTGTAACCTTTCGCCCGTTTTGTCGACTGTATGGGTGACGGCGGGTAAAGACGGGAAGGAGACGGCACATGGAGGACGATCGGATCGTGGATCTCTACTGGGCGCGTAACGAGCAGGCGATTGCCGAATCGGAGCGGAAATACGGCAGACTTCTGCGCTCGGTGTCCTATGCCTGCCTCGGAAGCCGCGAGGACGCGGAGGAATGCGCCAACGATACCTATCTGGAGGCATGGAACGCCATGCCGACGGCGAGACCGCAATTCCTCGGCGCGTTCCTTTCCAAGATCACGCGCAGAATCTCGATCGACCGCTTCCGCCGCGACCATCGCACCAAGCGGGGCGGCGCGGAGGCGCTCACGGCGGAGCTGACCGACTGTCTGCCCGATCCAGCCGAGCCGACCCCTGCCGAAGCCTACGACGCCGCGCGAACCCGCGACGCGATCAACCGCTTTCTGGCGGGACTGCCGTCCGACCGCAGAACCCTGTTCGTCAACCGCTATTTCTTCGGCGTATCGGTTGCCGCGCTTGCCGCTTCGTCAGGGCTGTCGCAGGCGAACGTCAAGGTCATCCTGCACCGATTGCGCGGGGAGCTGAAAAAACGGTTGGAAGAGGAGGGAATCCCGCTATGAAACAGCAGACAGACCGGCGCGCGCAGAATCTGCTTGACGCGATGGGCGGGATCGACGACCGCTTCCTTGTCGAGGCGATTGAGGCGATTGCCGCGCAGAGAAAGCGGCGCAGACCGAAGCGCCTGCCCCGCATTCTCGCGGTTGCCGCAGCGCTTGCCTTGGTGGTCGGCATCGGGTTGGCAGGCGGACGTCTGCTGCGCGGCATCCTTTTCCCAAATCGCGAGCCGACCCCCGACGGAAGTTCCGATGCGCCCGCCGATTTTTCCGCGCTCCTGCTTGCCTGCACCGGGAGCGACGCCTTCCGCGAGCAGTCCGCCGCTCTGCCGCTTGCCGCAGACGGGAATGTGCGGATTGTGGTGGGAGAGCGGGGCGGAGAGAACCTTTGGGTCAGCCGCGCGCTGACCGATACCGAGCGAACCGCCGTCCGCCGCGAGATGGAAAGCGCCAAGCGGCAGAGCGCCTACGAAACCGCAGGAACGGATCGCTATCTGGTCTGGGTTGCCGATGGGGACGGCGCGGTCTGGTCTCCCGCCCTGACCTATAGCGGCGGAAATGTCACCTACGGAACTGTCTACGATTACGACCCCGAACGTCTGCCGGGTACGGCATTTCAAAACCTGCTCTCCGGGCTGATCGGATGAGCCACCGAAAGGAGTTTCAGTATCATGAAAACAATCGCAAAACGTTTTTGCAAGACTCTGCTTCCGCTGTTTTTAGCCGTGACGATGGTCGCGGGACTGCTGGTCGGCTGTGCCGGAAAAAAGGACTACACAAAAGGCGGCGGGGTCAATGGTGATTATTTTGCCCCTGCAGAGGAGGCGGGCGCAGAACTGTACAGCAAGGCAGATCCGGACAAAGACAATGCCGAAGAGCCGTCCGACGCGTTTGTTGAAAATCCCTTTATCGACACCGCGCGGCAGAATGTTTCCACCTTCTCCGCGGACGTGGACACCGCTTCCTATGCGCTGTTCCGCAAGACCGTGACGGGTTGGGTGCGCCAGAAGGCGAACAAGCAGACGATTCTGTCGGCGCTTGAGAAGAACGCGTCCTCCTTCCGCACCGAGGAATTCCTCAACTATTTCCGTTACGAGGCGAACGCGCCGAAGGACGGCGAGCTGTTCGGCACGACGGTCGGCATTCTGCCCTGCCCGTGGAATCCGAAGAACCAACTGCTCCGCCTGACGCTTCAGGCTCCCGCGACCACGCCGACGGGCGGGAACAATCTGGTGTTCCTGATCGACGTATCGGGTTCGATGTCGACCGAGGATAAACTGCCGCTTCTGAAAACGGCGTTCACGTATCTGGTGAATCAGCTGACCGAGCGCGATGTGGTGTCGATTGTGACCTACTCGGGCAAGGAAGAGGTGGTTTTACAGGGCTGTGCCGGAAACGAGCGGCAGAAGATTCTGGAAGCGGTGAACGGGCTGACGGCGCACGGTGCGACGAACGGCGAAGCGGGCATGAAGAAGGCATACGAGTTGGCGGCGGACTACCGCATTGAGGGCGGCAACAACCGCATTATCATGGCTTCGGACGGCGACCTGAACGTTGGAATCCGGTCCGGCGACGAGTTGAAAGCCTTCATCGAAGGCAAGCGGGACGAGGGGACTTTCCTGTCGATTCTCGGCTTCGGAAGCGGGAACTACCGCGACAGCACGATGGAAACGCTTGCGCACAACGGCAATGGGGTTTACTACTACATTGACGGCGAGAGCGAAGCGCAGAAGGTATTCGGAACTGATCTGATCTCCACGCTCTACACGGTTGCGAAGGATGTGAAGATGCAGCTGACCTTTGATCCGGCCTATGTTGCATCCTACCGTCAGATCGGCTATGAGAACCGTCAGCTGAACCGCGAGGACTTCACCGACGACACGAAGGACGCGGGCGAAGTGGGTGCGGGGCATCAGGTTACGGTATTCTACGAATTGGTGATGACCGAGAACGGGCAAAAGACCGATCTTGCCGCCGACACGGCATTCATGACGCTTGCGGTTCGCTACAAAGCGCCGGACGGCGATGTCTCGAAAGAGGACACCTACAGCATTGGCGTTTCCGACCGCACCGTTCCCGACAGTGACACGAAGTTCATGTTCTGCGTTCTGGAGCTGACGATGCTTCTCCACAACAGCAAGTATCTCCCCGCCGACAAATCGGTGACCTATGCGACGGTTCTCGCAAAGTTACGCGGTCTTGATCTTGACCGCCATTCCGACCGCGCCGAGTTCCGCTCGTTGGTTGAAGCTTTCGCGGCGTGAGGAAGAAAGACCGGAAGACCTTGGAGGCGCAGGAACCCCTCTTTCGTAGAGGGTTTCCTACCCTCCAAACCTCCCTGACCTTCCCAGAACTTCCCAGAACTTCCCCCAAGAGCACCCGCCCATGCAGAGTGAAGATTGGATTCGCTTTGTATAGGGCGGGTGCTCCCGGGGGAAGTTTTTGGTTCTGGCGGGAGGTGCAAATTCTTTACATGGCGCGGCTTCGCACCCGATTTGTGGGCAATAGGTGTTCGGCACTCGCGTAAGGCGTTATATCCGAACGCTTCCCACCCGCAAAACAAGCGCGACAGCCGCACTTTGCAAAAAACTACCTTCCAAAACACAAAAACTTCCCCCATGACCCCGCCACTCACAAAAAGCGAAACAAATCTTCGCTTCCAAAATGGCGGGGTCATGGGGGAAGTTCGGGGAGGGTCAGGGAGGTTTGGAGGGTAGGGAGACCCCTCCGAAAGGGGTCTCCCTGCGCCTCCAAGGTCTTTCCCTATCTCCATCTCCTCCAAAAATTTTCATTGTACCACTTGCAAAAAGGAGGGGTTAATGGTATAATAAAGTATTAGAAGAAAAAAGAAGAGACGAGAGAACGAGAAAACGTGAAAGAAAGGAAAAATCGTATGCAGAACGATGAATATAAAGATCCGTTTGCGCCCGATGACGAGAACGCGGGCGCGGGCGAGCCGCCACCGAACCAAAGCCGTTGGGACGATGTTCCCGATCCGTTCGAGGACGCAGAACCGAAGCGCCGCAGTTACGGAGAGAACGATCGAAAGGGATCTGCAAACCGGAGCGGACAGGGGAGCGGTTCGCGTAAAAGTACGGGCAGCAGATCGGGCGGAAGCTCCCGTGCAAGAAATAACTCCGACAGCGGAAGCAAGAACGGGAAGAAAGGCGGCAAAACGCCCGTCAATCTCAGGGAATCCCCCTCCGCAAAGCCCGTCCACCGCATTGTGCCCTGCCTGATGTTCGCTTTTGCGGTGTTCCTGTTTGTTTGTATGTTTCTCCATTTGATCGGAGGAAAGAACTCGAATTCCGCGGCAACGCATCCCGTCGGCGTTGTCGGTTACGGCATCTGCTTTGCCTTTTTCGGACTGTTCGGCGGCGGCGGCTTCCTGTTGCCGTTTCTGCTCGGCTACCTCGCCGTGATGTGGCGCAGATTGCTCGACGGTCATAAGCTGATCGAGAAAGCCGTGACTTCCGTCCTGCTTCAACTGCTCCTTTCCACCTTCATTCACTCCTGCGCGCTCGGCGCATTGGAGAAAGCCGACCGTTACATGACGGCGGGCGAACTGATCCGCGTTGGCGCGAAAATGCAGGGCGGCGGACTGTTCGGCGGCGGCATCGGGTATTTCCTTTGCTCCCGCATGAACATTTTCGGCGCAATCTTTATTACCGTCCTGCTTCTGCTGATCGGAATCTTCTTCTTCATCGGTAAGACCCCGCAGCATGTGATTGCAAGCATCCGCGCAAAGATCATCATCGCGAAAGCGAAGCGCAAGAAGGACGACACCGACGAGATGGACAGCGCGCCCATCATGGATCGCATGACCAGAAAGCACGAGCGCGCGGCGGGGCGCAGAACCGACTTTGAGGATGATGATATGCCCGAGCCGCCGGAGGGCGCTGTGACCTACCCGAACGGAAAGCCTGCGCAACGGGCGGTGGTTCGCAGCAAGGAGTCTCCGCTCCTGACCGACGAGGACAACCCCGTGCCGGTTATGCCGATTCTCAACGCGAGCGACGACACCCCGCCCGACAGCCCGCTGTTCGTGCCGGAGGAGATCGGGCGCGAACTGAAGAAAGATCCCGGGAAGGATCAGCCCGGAGCGGATATTCCCGAAGCGGATCGGGCGGGGGCACCCGCAAAGGCGACCCCGACCGCACAGAACACCGCGCAGAGCAACGCGCAGAGCAATGTGCAAAGCGCGGCACAGCCCGTGCGGATGCGGCCTCCGCAGGTCTCCGCCACACGGCAGGCGGACAGCGCCGCAGTGGATCTGGTTTTTCCGCCCCAACCGAACGATCGGATGAACGCCGCGCGGCGCGTGCAGAAGTCGGATCAGGGATTTGAATTGGGCTCTATCTTTATCAGCGGTCCTGACGCGGAGATCCCGCGCGAGCGCGTGCACGTGCCCCTGCCGCCCGAAGTGCCGCTTCCCGGCTCTGCGCCGAGTGGGGAGAGCGGGGAGCGCCCTGCGCAGGGGACAGCGGGAATGGTGGGAACAGGCGGAACGGTGGCAAGCATACCTGCAAACCGTCCTGTCCGCCCAACCGATCCGAATGCCCGTTTCCGCCCGGGACAACCTGCCGGACAGCCCGGAGCAATGCGTCCGAATCCCGCAAACCGCCCTGCTGCGGCGCAGAACGGGATGGCAGGAGCGCCGAACGCGCCGGTTGCCGCCGGAGGATTGTCGGCACGTTCGGGTGCGACCGTCCCGCGCCAACCCACTCTGCGGCAGGCAGCTTCCAAAGGACCGCAGGACTACGGCATGAGCAACGAGGAACTGGAAGCAAAGGAAAGCGCAACGATGGCGATCGACCGCGCAATTGCCGCCAAGAAAAACGGAAGCGCGCCGCGCCCCGAACGGACTCCCGTCAAGGCAGAGCCGCGCCCCGTTCCGCCTCTGCAGAACCGCCCCTACACCTTCCCGCCGATTTCCTATCTGCAGGCGGGGGAGGCGATAACCGAACAGACAAAGGGCGAACTGGAGGAGAACGCACAGCGGATTGCCGAAAAACTCAAAACCTTCCACATCGATATCAACGAGATTACCTATTCCTGCGGTCCGACCGTTACGCGATACGAGGTGTTCCCCGCGTCGAACGTCCGCGTGCGGACGGTGCTGAATATGGATAAGGATATCGCGTTGGCGTTCGGCGTGAAGGATGTCCGCATGGACTCGATGGAAGGAAAAAGCGCAATCGGCATCGAAGTGCCGAACAAAAACCGCTCGACCGTCTATCTGCGCAACATGATAGAAGCAAAGGAATTTGCCGATAACCAGACCCCGCTGTTCTGCTGCCTTGGCGACGACGTTGCGGGCTCGCCCGTCTATTTCAGCATTCCGAAAATGCCCCACCTGTTGGTTGCGGGTGCTACCAACTCGGGTAAATCGGTTTGTATCAACTGCATTGTCATGTCCATCCTCTACAAAATGCGTCCCGACGAGGTGCGGCTTGTGATGATCGACCCGAAGAAGGTCGAGTTTGCGCCGTATCAGGGAATTCCGCATCTGTTAGCTCCCATCATCACCACGCCGAAGGATGCCTCGGGCGCTTTGCAGGCGGCGGTCAATGAAATGGAAGCGCGTTTTGATCGGATTGCCGACGTCGGCGCGCGGAATATCGACGGCTATAACAAGATTGCCGCAGGTGACGCGGGACTCGAACCGATGTCGCGGATCGTCATCATCATCGACGAGCTTGCCGACCTCATGATGGTTGCAAAGAATGAGGTGGAGGATTCCATCTGCCGCCTGCTCCAGAAGGCGAGAGCGGCGGGTATCTACCTCATCATCGGTACGCAGAGACCGTCGGTTGATGTCATCACGGGTCTGTTGAAGGCGAATATCCCGTCGCGTATCGCCTGTACGGTCGCTTCGGTTGTCGACTCCAAAACCATTCTTGACCGCGGCGGCGCGGAAAAACTGCTCGGTAAGGGCGATATGCTCTTCAATCCGACCGGTGCAAAAGAGCCGATCCGTGTGCAGGGGGCGTTCCTCAGCGACGGCGAGGTCGAGAAGATCTGCGAATTCGTCCGTGCAACGAACGGCTCTGCACATTACGACGAGAACTTCACCAAGCTGATGAAGGAATACTCGGCGCAGAGCGGCAAAAAAGGCAAAGAGGAAGCCGAAATGCCCGAGGCGGGAGAAGGCGGTATGCGGGATGACCCCAAGTATGCCGAAGCGGTTCGGATCGCGGTGGAGCAAAGACAGATTTCCACCTCCATGCTCCAGCGGAAGATCGGCGTCGGCTATGCGCGCGGCGCAAAACTGGTCGACCGAATGGAAGCCGATGGGATCGTTACCCCGCAGGACGGCTCCAAGCCGCGTGAGGTCCTGATGACCGCAGAGCAGTATATCGAACGCTTTGTGGATAACAAATCCGAGGACGACGGGGAAGAATAAAAAAGACCGGAACACCCATGGGGCGTTCCCTGCAAACACTGCCTTTCCGGTGTTTCCGCAGGGAGCGCCCCATCCATCATTCCACGATCCTCACAAAAAATTCCGCTCACCAATCAGGCGCGAAGCCGCACTCTGCAAAGCATCGCACCTCCCAATCTGCCTAAAAACTTCCCTGCACGGCAACCGCCGTTTTCAAAATCGAGAAAAATTTTGCAGATCAAAATGGCGGTTGCCGTGCAGGGAAGTTCGGGGAGAGTCAGGGAGGTTTGGAGGGTAGAGAACCCCCTCCGAAAGGGGGTTCTCTGCGCCTCCAAGGTCTTCCTACCCCCGATCTACCGTGATAACGCTGAAGTAAGAGGGGTCGAGACGGCTCAGGCGGGAGGAAACGGCGCGGCGAAGCTCCTCGTTCGAGCGTGGGCATTCAAAAGGAACGGCGAGATCGAAAATCAGGTTGGAGTGGGTCGGTCCTGCAACAAAGCGGAAATCGTGAATCGAGAGAGACGGATCGACCGCGCGCACCTCCGCCAGAACCACATCGCGGAGCGCATTCACCGCCGCGTCGTCGGTCACAATCGGATCCATGTGAATCGTCGCCCGAATCCCGCACTCCCGGCAGATCCGCTTTTCGATCGTGTCGATCATGTCGTGCGTTTCAAAAACGTCCTTCTTGCCGTCCACCTCCGCGTGAAGCGTTACAATGACGTGCCCCGGACCGTAGTTGTGCACCTCCAGATCGTGCACGCCGAGCACCCCGGGGTACTCCGCCAGAATGCGGTTGATCTGCGTGACCGTCTCGAGCGGCGGCGGACCTCCGAGAATCGCGTTTTTCGCGTCCATCAGCAGTTTCCATCCCGCAATGAGAATCAGCACGGCGACAAAAACGCCCATATACGCGTCGATGTTGAAAGTAAACGCGGGAATCAGGAGCGGCAGGAGGACCGACACCAGCACCGCGCCGGTGGACAGCACGTCGGAAAGCGAGTCGGTTGCCGTTGCAAGCATGACGGGCGAGTCGATCTTCTTCCCCACCGTGCGGTTCAGAAACGCCATAAACAGCTTGACCAACATCGACCCGATCAATACAAAGACCGCGACCCACGAGCGCTCGGGCGGCTCGGGCGTAACAATCTTTTTGATCGACTCTTTGAGCAGATCCACGCCGATGACCAGAATCAGGAACGAAACGGTCATGGACGCGATATATTCGATTCTTGCGTGTCCGAACGGGTGTTCGCGGTCGGCGGGTTTCGCCGAAATGCGGAACGAAATCAGCGAGATCAGTTGCGATCCCGCGTCCGACAGGCTATTGATTGCGTCCGCGCGGATTGCGACCGACCCGAACAGTGTGCCGACCGCAAATTTCCCGCCGAACAGCAGAATATTCAAGACAATTCCCGTAATGCTGACGACTGTTCCGCTCCGTTGGCGTTTTTGTTCATTCATAGTGATACCTCTTTGAAGACCTTGGGACTCTGTCCCAAGCCCTGCTTAGAAAACTTTTGAGAAAAGTAACGCTTCGCTACTGACAGGTTGCTCCGCAACCGTCATTTCTAAGGACTTTCAAAACTTTAACCAAGGGGATTTTTACCCCTTTCTTTTTGTGGTGCGGATTTTGGCGTAGCCGTATTCCGTGCTACGAATTCCGGCTGCTACGAACCAAATCCCGTCGAGCGGGATTTGGGCGGCTGTCGCCTTTCTCCGCTACCGGATAGAAATGGCAGAAAGTTAGTTGATGATCGGGGTGGAACGACCCATGTGTCGTTCCGTGTCGGGAGAATGTTACTTGTTAACGGTTGTAAAACACCATACACGAGTGCCGAGATTCCGCCTGCCGGCGCCCCTTCGGGGTTCGACTCCGCGGCAATGATTGGTTCTTGCACTCGCCCCTGCATGGCGATGCCGCTCCGCTCAGAATGACACAGTGGGTATGGCGTATCGTAGGATATAACCTATTCGTTGCAATGTTACTTTAATCAATGTCACAATGTCTGATTCTGCTACAATGGTCAAACAATAGCACAATGTTACTTTAACAGACCCATATTGTACCACTCACCCAAAAATCTTCCCACTGTGTCATTCTGAGCGGAGCGGCACAGATATCGATAATTAAGCGTTACAATCAAAGAATGCCGCGGAGTCGAACCCCGAAGGGGCGCCGGCAGGCGGAATCTCGGCACTCATGCAAGGCTTGTACAGCCGTTAACAAGTAACATTCGCCGGAAGCGGAACGACACATGGGTCGTTCCGCCCTATTCAAATGTAACTTCCCTACCATTTCTATCCGGTAGCGAAGAAAGGCGACAGCCGCCAAAATCCCGCTCGTCGGGATTTTGTTCGTAGCAGCCGGAAATAGTAGCACGGCAAATGGCTACATTAGAATCTGTACAACAAAAAGAAAGAGATAATAACCCCTTTGCGTTGAAGGTCTTGAAGGTTCTTAGGGGACTTCTCCTTAAGAAGTCCCCTAAGTGGGGATTGGGGCAACGCCCCAAGGTCTTGACCTTGACCTTCCCCCCTACCGCCTCCCGTTTTTGAGACGGCGGACGAGAACGTCCACAACATCCTCAACCGTCGCGCGTTGGTCGGTGGACAGAACGGATAGCTTCTCGTTGAGCAAAGACATCTTCAATTCGTAGTTTGCCTGAACAACATCCTGAAGAATGCAGTCGGCAGTCACGCCAAGCTGATTCAGAATCACAATAAACGTCTCGAGCGACGGCAGCTTTTCGCCCCGCTCAATCGAGCCGATATAATTCACACTCAGCCCCGCGCGCTCGGCAAGCGTCTCCTGCGTCATCTTTTTTGTTTTCCGGTACTTCCGGATGTTCTCTCCGATTGAACGGTAATCCATCAAAAACCTCCCTGACAGAATTTCAATTATACTATTAGTATAGATTCTATGTAGCCGCATGAGAACACTCTGCCGGAGAGACGCCAACGCTGATTGTGTGCTTTTTCAGCAAAAAAAGACGGAAAGAGAACTTCCTTGCGGTAAATTCCCTTTCTGTCCGATCATTTTTGTTTACGGCGTTTCAAAGCCAGCGCACCGCCGAGCATCAGAATCGGAAAAACAATCGCCGAAAGAATTCCGATGTGCAGATTGTCCCCGAACGCCCCCGCAACCATCCCCGCAAGGGTCGGACCGCCCGAACAGCCAATGTCACCCGCAAGTGCCATAAGCGCAAACATCGCAGTGCCGCCGCCCGGGATCGACTCGGAAGCCATGCTCAGCGTCCCCGGCCAGAAAATGCCGACCGAGAATCCGCAAACCGCACAGCCGAGCAGACCGAGCGCGGGAATCGGCGCAAGCCCGATGCAAAGATATGCCGCAATGCAAAGGAGCGCGCTGAACAGAATGAACCGCTTCAGGCGAAGCTTTGCGCCGAAAAAGCCGAAAATCATGCGGGATGTCCCCATGCAGACCGCAAACGCCATCGGTCCGGCAAGATCGCCGAACGTCTTGTTCACCCCCAAGCCGCGCTCCGCAAATGCCGACGCCCACTGCGACACCGAGACCTCGCTCGCGCCCGCGCAAAGCATCATCGCAAAGAACAGCCAGAACATCGGGTTGCGGAACAGCACGCGCAGGGAAGCGCCGCTCTCCCCGTCCCCCGACGGGCGGAAGATCGGAACGGTCAGGAAAAAGATTGCGTTGGCAAACGGAACGATCGCCCACAGGCGCGTCAGAATCCGCCAGTTTTCAATGCCCATTGTGGAGAAAAACAGAGTGGACAGCCCGATAACCGCAACCTGCCCCCAACAAAAGACCGAGTGCAACAGGCTCATCATCTGCTGCTTGTTGGAAAGCGGGCAGGATTCCACCATCGGGCTGACGATCACCTCCAACAACCCGCCGCCGACGGCGCAGACCACCGTGGCAAGCATCAGTCCCGCAAACGGGTCGGGAAGCAGATCGGGCAAAACCGACAGCAGGATCAGCCCCGCGCCGCCGAACAGCTGCGCCGCCACCGCCATCACGCGGTAGCTGATGCGGCTTGCAAACCGCACGGCAACCATGTCGATGCAAAGCTGAAGCAGGAAATTGACGGTTACAAGCAGGGTGATTTTCGTCATCGGAATGCCGTAACTGTCCGAAAAGGTGACAAACAGAAGCGGCGTGAAGGTATTGACAATCGACTGCACCACATACCCGATGAAGCAGGCGGTTACGGTTTTCTTACAGCTTTGCGGTTGCATTGTTCGGTTTCAGCTCCCCGTTGGTTTCGATGATGTCCGCACCGAAAACGCGGATTGCTTTCTCCGCTTCCTCGGGCTTGGAAAGAATCCAGATCCCGAGCCGCGCGGAAGCCTTGACCCGCCCGCAGACCTCGGGGTCGGCTTTTGTTCCCTTGAACCACGCGGTTTTTGCGTTGTCGTAGCAGACCCAAACGGTCAGCTCCCGTCCGCGCGCGATTTCGGTAATCTCGCGGATGCGCTCCGCCGAGAGATCGCCGCCATCGTAGTGCAACTCTGCACGGGGCAGAGTCTCTGCCACCAGCCGCAGATCCTCGGGCGTTTTGCAGGTCACGCCGATGTTGGCATGGCTGTTGCCGAGCTGTTTCAGCATCGCGTCGCGCATCTCGGGTGGGAAGGATTCCCACACGTTGTCAATCTTCAGCCGGATTCCGCTTTCCTCCGCAAATGCGAGCAGTTCCGCAAGCGTGGGAAGCTTTTCCCCCGCGAATTCGGGAGCTTTCCACACGCCGAAATCCAATTTTTCCGCTTCCGCCAGCGTCAGATCCGCGATCTTGGTTTCTTCCGCAATGGCACTGCCGTCCGGATCCCGCCCCGTGCGGTTCACGGTTCTGTCGTGCAGCAGGACGATCACGCCGTCCTTTGTGTATTTGGGGTCGCATTCGATGATACCGTAGCCCTCGCGGACTGCGGCGCGGTAAGCCCGCATGGTATTCTCGGGATAGTCCGAGCTGACCCCTTTATGTGCCTGATAGATGACCATCGTTTCAATCTCGCTCCGTTCTTTCAAATTGCATCTATTATACCATGTTTTTCTCCCGCTTGCAAGCCTTTTTTTGCAAAAAAACAACCTTGGAGAGGAAATCCTCTCCAAGGTCGGGTATTTTTGGGGATTACGGATTACATCAGGGAATGGTACAGACCGATGATATCCTCGAGCGTCGGATCTTTCGGGTTGCCGGGACGGCAGGCGTCCGCCATTGCGGATTCGGCAAGGAAGCGGACATCCTCTTCCTTCACGATTGCCTTGAGATCCTGCGGAATTCCGACATCCTTCGACAGCTGACGAACCGCTTCGACTGCCGCCTTGCGGTACTCTTCCTGCGACATCTTTTCCGTGCCTTCCACGCCCATCGCCTTCGCGATGTCGCGGTACTTCTCGCCCGTTGCGGGTGCGTTATACTCCATCACGGTCGGAAGCAGGATTGCGTTCGCCACGCCGTGGGGGGTATCATAAACTGCGCCGAGTGCGTGCGCCATGGAGTGGACGATACCGAGACCGACGTTGGAGAAGCCCATGCCGGCAATGTACTGTCCGAGCGCCATGCCTTCTCTGCCCTCTTTGGTATTCGCCACTGCGCCGCGGAGACTCTTGGAGATCAGCTCGATCGCCTTGATGTGGAACATATCGGTCATTTCCCATGCGCCCTTGGTAATATAGCCTTCGATTGCGTGCGTGAGTGCGTCCATACCGGTTGCGGCGGTCAGCCCCTTGGGCATGGTGGACATCATCTCGGGGTCGATAATTGCAACCACGGGGATATCATGGACATCAACGCAGACAAACTTCCGCTTCTTCTCCACGTCGGTGATGACGTAGTTGATGGTCACCTCTGCGGCAGTTCCTGCGGTTGTGGGGACTGCAATGATCGGAACGGACGGATGCTTGGTCGGAGCGACGCCCTCAAGGCTTCTCACGTCCTCAAACTCGGGGTTTGCGATGATGATACCGATTGCTTTGGAGGTATCCATGGAAGATCCGCCGCCGATGGCAATCAGGTAATCCGCGCCGCACTTCTTGAAAGCGGCAACGCCCGACTGGACGTTTTCAATGGTGGGGTTGGGTTTGATATCGGAGTACAGTTCATATGCAAGTCCTGCGCCGTCGAGCACGTCGAGTACCCGCTTGGTTACGCCGAAGCGAACGAGGTCGGGGTCCGAGCAGACCATTGCTTTTTTCAGCCCTCTGCCTTTTACCTCTCCGACGATCTCATGAATCGCGCCCGCGCCGTGATAGGATGTTTCGTTCAGAACAATTCTTGCCATGTCAGTCACCTTTCCTTTTTTGTTTTTTGTGTATCCCTGTCGGATCTTTCACATTGTCCTTGCTTTTATTATAGCACACTCCCGTGCAAAAATCAACATACTTTTTCTATGAAAATCTGATTTTTCTGTGATTCTTGGCAAAACGTTGTCTTTTTTCAGCAATGATTTACAAAAGTGTCTGCTATGGGTGAAGGTCGCGGGGGGTTTTCCCCCCCCCCCCCCCCC
>URHR01000029.1 GCA_900547725.1 uncultured Eubacteriales bacterium | reverse complement strand
ATGGCAAAAACGGACAGCAGCGTGAGATGATTTGGTCTGTTCCGTTGAGTCTGATTGACGATTTCCCGGAACACCCATTTAAGGTAAAGGATGATGAAGAAATGGAGAAACTGAAAGACAGCATATCTTTGTACGGTGTTCTGACACCGGTGGTTGCAAGACGCTGTGAAAACGGGCGCTATGAGCTGATTTCCGGTCACCGGCGAAAATACGCCTGCAAAGCGCTTGAAATTGAATTTATACCGGCGATTGTGCGGGAGATGAGCAGAGAAGAAGCGGTAATTGCCATGGTGGACAGCAATTTGCAACGGGAACACATTCTGCCGAGCGAAAAAGCGTTTGCTTATAGAATGAAATTGGAAGCATTAAAATGTCAAGGCAAACGAACAGATCTAACTTCTGCACCATTGGTGCAGAAGTTAGGGGATGGAACTTCTCGTTCTTCTATCGGCAATGAAAATGGCGAATCGGGAGAACAAATTCGTCGCTATATCCGCCTGACCGAACTTGTCCCGGAACTGCTGGAACTGGTGGATGACGGTCGGATGGCTTTCCGTCCTGCCGTGGAAATATCCTACCTCACGGAGGACGAGCAGCGGGACTTGGTAGAAACCATCGACAGCGAGGATTGCACGCCGTCTCTGTCGCAGGCTTGCCGGATGAAGAAACTCAGTCAGGTTTACGCTGATTATTATTTCAATTATTTGCATCAGAGGCTTTGAAACAATTATCAATCAAGACATTTTAAAATGCATATTACGGCTTGACAATCACCTTAGTCAGAGTTACAATGCAAGCGTACCGCCGTACACTATTGCGAATTAAATCAATATTCGGCTCGTTTACTTCATGCGGTCTTACGATCCCTTGGCGCAAGAAAAAATGCACCAATCCGGTGCATAGTCGCGGTTTTGCGGTGCATAGTTTTTTCGAAAGATATTTTCGAATTCCAAAATTATAGGGCAAAATCGCGAGATATTTGCCCATTTTACGAGATATTTACTCTTATTGGCTCAACTTAAGACATTGGGGGGGACCGTCTGTGCCAGGCGTAAATGCTGACCCTGCTGTATCCGATCTGTGCTGATATGAATTGTACATCATTTCCTTCTTCAAAGCAAGCCCTGATTGCAGAATTTTTCAAATTTACTGACGGATGCCGCGGGTGTTCTGCAGTGTTGACTCCCCGAAAGCCATTTGGCTTTTGCCAAAGCTTATCGCGATTCGCAATCCATGTGTACAACGCCTGTTTCGACGGATATCCCAATCGCCGAATGACCTCCGTGATTGACTGTGTCGTGTCACATATCGCAAGTGCCTTTTCCTTTTGCTCCCTTGTGTACATAATCCCTTCCTTTCTCCCTGTCCAGGATTTTGTCCGCAGGCCCTTTGACGGAGCGACCGTTTTTCCGGTAGGCGATGGGGGAACAACCGTTGCGCATTGTAAATGCCTTGGAGAATGCGGCGGGGTCATTGAACCGGATCTGCGAGGAGATGAGCGCTATGGAATCGTCGGAAAAAAGCAGGCGCTTTTTTGCGTGGTTGAGGCGGGTGGTCTGCACATAACTTCCAAGCGTCATTCCGGTTTCGGATTTGAAGATCCGGCTCAGGTGAAATTTTGAGATGTGCATAGCGGCGGAAAGGGCGTCCAGGGAAAGATCGGATTGCAGGTTGCAATCGATATAGGAAATGATTTTTGCGGAGATGCTGTCATCGGAAATGAATCGCTCGGTTTCATGCGAAAGGCATAGATCGAGCAGAAGCAGAATTTCTGCACTGATGCAAAGGGTAGAGCATCCCTCTTTTTGCAGTTGGGCGATCCGGTCAAAGCGGTCGGAAAGCGGTTTGGGGTCGGAGAGGAAAAAGAATGAGGTCAGCGAAAACGGCTTCTCTCCGGTCAGTCCTACCAACAGGGAGCGGTCAAACAGCAGTTTGTTGCGGGTATATTCCGCAGGAACATCCGGTGATGTGTAGTGAATGACTCCGGCATCAATGATGAACACATCCCCAGGACGGAATACGCAGAAGTTGTTTCCAACCAGAATTTTGCCGCTTCCGGACAGAATCTGCACGATCTCAATTTTATCGTCGTGCGTGTGCTGGCTGTTGTACTGTTCGTCCATATCACGCTGGCGGTTATAAATGAGGTATGACATTTCTTTCCTCCATTTGTAATCCTTTCTATCAGTATAGCACATCCCGGTTCAAAAAGCAAGATATAACAAAAAATAAAAAAATAAAAGCAATATTGCGCATTCAAAATTCGGATGAATTGTGCTATAATGGTGGTACACAGAGAGAATTTGCTGTGTGAAAATCACAATTTCAAAGGAGAGCGAAGTTTGAAACATAACATCAATCATGATTTCAAAGAAGAGCATAAGGAAAAGACCGTCTGAGTGGCGGTCAAAAAAAGATAGTGATGGCAGAAGCAAACATCCTTGCAGTTGTTGTTGTCAAGCCAAGCCTTCAACTCACGTAATTCTTCCGTGTACGTGGAAAATCTGCGGGATTGGTATTCTGTTACGCCTTGAACATTTGTAGTGGCAATACAGGCAATTACAAAATCCCTGTGAACGTCCATTCCGCAACAGATCGGATATACAATTTTCAGTCTACCCATTCAATGCCCTCCAATCAATAGATTTGTGAGAAGCCATTGACTAGACATCCGGATAAAAACGAGTTGCATTTTTACAAAGATAAGTTTACAGGCTCTGCGTCCTACTTGTTGGTGCTTGAACAGATGTCCGACGACCTATAAATGAGCGCGGTTACATTTTTGCACCGCACCTACCTCCTCGTGCTCTGTAGTGTAACTTCCCACTCAAATATTATATCACAATTATGTTAAATTTTTTTTAGCGAACAGACACCGACCGTTTTATTCCTTGTTGGTGCCTTTCGCAGAAAGGTATGGTTATAAAAATGAAAAGGCTTTTATCGTGTCTGATCCTGCTTTTGATGACTCTGACGGTGCTTTGGGGCGTCGGAAGCGCAGTTCCCGCTTCTGCAACCGGGGAGGAGGCGTGGGACGGCAGTGTCGGAACTTCATTCGATGGCGGGAGCGGCACAGCGTCGGATCCGTACCTTATCGGCTCCGGTAAAACGTTTGCATATCTCGCACAACAGGTCAACGAAAAGAAAAATCGCTACAATAAAACAACATACTTCCGCATGACGGCGGATATTGACCTCGGAAATCAGCCGTGGACAGCAATCGGAAAGTATAACGATGGTTCCAACGCCAACCGCCTTTGTTTCAACGGAAACTTTGACGGGGACGGGCATTGCATTCTCAATCTGAATGCAGTCGTTCCGGACAGCAGTGCAAACCGGGTCGGATTGTTCGGCACGATGCTGACGGGTAGTGTATTCAATCTCGGAATTGAAAGCGGAACGGTCAATGTCTCCTGCCCGGTCGGCGGCGGAATCGTTGCCGAAATTTTTTACAGCGGTGTGAGGATTGAAAACTGCTATAATAACGCTACCATCCGGAGGATATCGGACGGGAGCAACGGCAGTATGATGCGGATGGGCGGAATTGTCGGCGTAATGAACCATGTCGATGCACAGGTGACCAACTGCGTGAATTACGGAATGGTCGACGCCTCCGTCTCCGGGAGTAACAACAATAACGGGTTTGGCGGAATCTGCGGATTGGCGCAGGCGGGCACGCTTAGCAACTGCTATAATCTCGGAAAAGTCAACGGCGGATTTTGCTGGGCGGGCGGACTGATCGGTTTTGCCACTTCCGCCAATGTAAAAGCGGAAACCTGTGCGTCCTCCGGGTTGGTCTACACACGCTTCAGCGCAAGCGGAACTTCGAATACGAATTGCGCAGGCGGATATCTTGTCGGAAAAGCAACGGCTGCGCCGACCATGACAAATTGCGTTGCATACACGCTGGCATATGAAGAAACCGGCGCCACGCTGATCGAGGACGGCAAGACCTACTATCTTGCCGAAAAAATGCTTGCAAATGGGGATGTGGCGTTAGTGAGCGGAACTGTCAATTCCACTGACCGGCTGAACCCGACCGCACAGGAGAATGCACCTGTGATGCAAGCCGGTGCCGGCGTTCGTCTGGTGAAAAACAGCAGCGGACTGCGTTTTCTTGCCAAGGTTTCCGCTAAAGCGTTGGCGGCGGCTGAATCGCAGAAAGACGAGGGGACAGAAGTGAAGATCGGTACGCTGATCTGCCCTGCTGATTTGATGGCGGAACGATCGACCTTTACGCACCGAACGCTGAATGTGACGGGGACGCTCTATCAGGATGTCTCCGCTAAGGATGGATTGTCCTACGATGCGGACGGCAATGCAATCGTAAAAGTTGCGCTGGTTGATATCACTCCCGGAAATTACGGAAGATCCTTTGCCGCGCGCACTTACATCAGTTTTATCAGGAATGGCGAGACGGTTTATGTTTATGCGGACTATGCCGAATCCGACAACGCAAGAAGTATCACGACCGTTGCGCAGGCGGCGTTTGCGGATATCCGGACGGAACAGAATGAATCCTACGCTTACGCAGTGGATGGCGGATTCAGTCCTTATAATTCCGCCGAGCGGGAAGTGCTGAAAGCCTATCTGATCCTCGCAGACTGAAAGGAGAAATGATGATGAAACAGTATTTTCTGCTGGTTTTTGATCTGATTTGGGCCGAAGAGACCGATGTTATCCGGACTTCCGATCTGACGGAAGCGGATAACAGCGATGATATTGTTCGTGATATCTGGAGCATTGATAAACTTTAACGAAACGAAAGGAAATGAATACCATGAAAGCAATCAGAAGAATTCAGGCATTGTTCACCCTTGCTGCGCTTTGTATCGGGTTGTTTGCCTCGTTTGCCGTTTCCGCAGATACCGCCGCAGATGGCAGCGCATGGGATGGAAGCGTCGGAACCGCCTTTGACGGCGGGAGCGGGACCGAAGCTGACCCGTATCTCATTGGTTCCGGCAAAACGCTGGCGTACCTCGCATACCTTGTCAACGAGAAAAAGGAACAGCAACGGAATGTTTACTTCCGACTTACCGCTGATATCGATCTTGGCAATCAGCCATGGACAGCGATCGGAAAGGATTATGACGGAAAACTCGGCAAAATTCCGTTTAACGGAAACTTTGACGGCGCAGGGTACGTTATCCGGAATCTCAATGCCGTAACCGCAGAAAATTCCAGCCTTGCGGGTCTGTTCGGTTTAAGTTATACGGCAACGATCCGGAATCTCGGAATCGAGAGCGGAACCGTGACGGTAAAGACCGTATACGGCGCCGGAATTCTGGCGGTTGCACAGGGCGTTGCAGATGGGTCAACGCTTATCGAGAACTGCTATAACAACGCAACAGTTATCAACGCAAAAACGGAAAATCGGGGCGGTATGACAAGAATGGGCGGCATTGTCGGTTATTCGGTCTTTGCGAATGCAACCATTCGGAACTGCGTCAACTATGGTACAATTGACGGAAGTATATCGGGGAAAAGTGATAATATCATGTTGGGCGGCGTTGTTGGATTTGCACAGCGGGGTATTCTGGAAAACTGCGTCAATCTCGGCGCCGTTTCAACCGGAGATGCAAGAGGCGGCGGTTTGTTCGGCGTTGCCAATCAGGTGGATCTGGTTGTGCGGAACTGCTCCTCTTCCGGTTTGGTTTATGGAAACAACGGCGAAAATGCGCTTGCGGGTGGTTTCTTTGCCGGAAGAATTTATAATGCAGCGCCGAAAGAGATCAGCGGCTGTACCGTTTATACAAAGGACTATGCGGCGTATGCAGACGGTCTCATTACCGTAGGCGAACAGCAATATCATCTCGCACAGACTGTGGCGGGAGACGGCAAGGGCTATGAAACGCTGATTGCAAATGTCACGGTAAACGAAACCGATGATCTGCCGTTTACATCGGCTCCAGGCGAAAAATTCATGGATGCAACGGAAGCGGGGTCCTATCGCATCGGAAGCATCGGAAACGGAACGCCGGAGGAGATTGACGGGATTTGTGATGCGGCATATGAAGTGTCTTTCCAAAAGCATGATTTTGGCTCCGGTGACGGGGGAGAGACCGGTTGGAGCGATATGCGTGCCGACATCTGGCTGGTGGCGGATTCGCAATACCTGTATCTGTTTGCCTCCGTTTCCGATTCGGATCCCGTTGCGGGAGATCGGATTGTCCTGACCGTCACACTTGACGACGGCACCATGCAGTTCGGAATTTCACAGAACGGAACGCTGAACTGCAGTGACGAGTCCCTGACCGACGATGCATTGGTGATTGTTGTCAAAACCGAGAGCGGCTGGAATGTCGAAGCGGCGTTGCCGTTGAGCCTGATGGGAGTGGATGCGGTCGGACTGACGCTTACATTGACTGACGCATCCGCCGAATCGGCGGTGACCTATACGGAAACGCTGACAGAGGTTCCGGTACGGGACATTCAGGGCAAGGCGGAAGTCCGTGTGACGGGAATTGAATTGGATCGGACCAAACTTGACCTCAAGACCGGCGAGAGTGCAACGCTGAAAGCGAAGGTTACCCCGTTTGACGCTTATGATTCTCGTGTGGAATGGTCGAGCAGCGATACGACCGTGCTTTCGGTCTCGGATCGGGGCGAGGTCAAGGCAAGCAAGCCCGGACACGCTACGATTACGGCGAAAACGGTGGACGGCGGATTTGAGGCGACCTGTGAAGTGACGGTCACACCGATTGAAGTAACCGGTGTAACGCTGAACCTGAGCGAACTGACGCTGGAGATCGGTAAGAAGAAATTGCTGATCTGCACGGTATCTCCGGAGAATGCGGACAACCGGAATGTGACATGGAGCAGTGATAATGAGGCGGTCGCTACAGTTACGGCGAACGGCCTTGTCACGGCGCAGGGCGGAGGAGAAGCGAATATTACCGTGACCGCCGAGGACGGTTCTTTTACAGCGGTCTGTAAGGTTACGGTTAAAATCACGCTTACCGGACTGACCTTTGCGGAACCCTCCGTTTCGATGAAGGTCGGCGACAAAAAGACCGTTGAAGTGACGAAAAAACCAATGGATGCAACGGATATGCTTGTATGGTCGAGCGACAACACCGATGTTGTGACGGTCAGTGAAAACGGCGAGATCACGGCAGTGGCGGCGGGGACTGCAACCGTTACGGTGAAAAATGCGGATGGCAGTCTGTCGGCAACGCTGACGGTTTCGGTGGAATCGAACGCCGAATCCGGAACCGAAGCCGAAACCGGGAGTGGTACCGAGGAGAAAAGCGGTGGATGTTCGTCCTCTGTCGGGTTTGGCATTCCCGGAATGCTGATCCTGCTGTCGCTTTGTGCGATACCGGTGAAGAAAAAGAGAGCGAAAAAATAATATGATGCGAAAATCAATTTGTCGATGTATCCTGATCGGATTGTTGATGGCGCTGACGGTCGGATTTCTTCCGACCGTTGCCGCAGCAGAAGGAGAGACCAATATGGAAACTTATCCATTCCGAAACAGCGGGGATTCCAACTTCCGAATCCCTGTTATGCTTGCAACCAATTCCGGAAATCTGTTTGCGTTCTGCAACGACCGGCGTAAAAGTGTTGACGATAACGCCGAAATTCAATGGCTCTGCTATGCGGAATCCACGGACGGTGGTAAAACCTTTTCGGAAGTTCGATATCTGCTGAATGAGCCGGGATGGACCTACATCATCGGTTCGGCAGTTTACGATGCCGTTCACGATAACATGATGGTATTCTATCAGGGATATGTGCGTTCCAAAGATGCACAGGCAGCGTATGCAAAACTTTCGGATACCGAAAAGGCGGGAAAACCGACCGGAAATGCCATCATTGAAAGTGCGGACGGTGGGAAAACATGGACCTGTCGTGCAGTCAATATGCCGAAGGTGCTGGTGGAGCCGAATACGGGAATCAGCACACACGGAGCAAGCGCCGGAATCCAACTGAGAAATAGCGAATATGCCGGACGGCTGGTCGTTGCGGGGAAGGCGGGAAGCGGAACGCTGGACAGTACGAAACAGGAAAACTGGAAACTGGTTGGATGTCTGATTTATTCGGATGATTACGGGCAGACATGGAAGCCCTCCCTGAATGCCATGCCGATGAAAACCGATGAGACTACGGTCTGTGAACTGGATGACGGAACACTTTATGTTTCGTCTCGGACGATTCTCAACGCCTGCGGGAGAACGGTTGCATACAGTAAGGATGGCGGCAGAAGCCTTCAGGATTTCCGTTTTGACCGGACTCTGGAAGTCCAACTCGGCTTGGGCGTACACGGAGGACTTTTAAGCGTTCCGGATTATGACGGAAACGGGAACAGTCTGACACTGTTTACTTCGCTCAATTCCACTTCGCCGTTTCGTCGGAACCTCTGCGTCTGGGCAAGTTTTGACGACGGGGAAACATGGTCGAAAAGGACGGTTATCTATCCGAAACTTGCGTCCTATGCGGAACTGTGCTACAATCCGGTAACCGGTCTGATCTCCGTGATGTACGAATACGGAATTGCAAACTGTTATGCGGACGGCATCCGCATTCAGACTTTTTCGGTCGACTGGCTGTTGGAAAATTCGGTGGAAAATACATCCCTGCGCACGGCAGAACCGATTACGGGAACGCTGACGCCGGAAATTCCGGAGGAATCGCTGTTGCTTCAGCTGAACGGGGACGGCATGGAGGGAATTGCCGGCGGTATCTGGTACAACAGCATCGGAACGGCAAACGGAACGGTTGCAAACGGTGCGGATGTAACGGTTCTGGAGAATGTGCTGAACGGGGAATCCATCCTGTCGTTTGACGGTTCCGGAGGTATCTCAATCAGCGGGTTGGATACATTGACGGGCGATGTCACCTATTTCATCGTATACCGTTCCAAGGCGGAGACATATCTTGGCGGAAAGGAACAAACACTGTTCCGCAGTACCCATGCGGGCGGAATCTATTCGTCGTTCAAGCCTGCGTTTGACGCACTGTGTACGACTGTGCAGGGCGGTTATTATGTTCCGTCGGAGGAGTTTGCGGATGACGGGTGGCATATCGTTGCGGTCACATGGCATGGCACAAGCGAATCGGATGCAGTCATGACGCAGTTTACGGACGGAAATCTGACAAGAAACTTTGAGATCGGCTATCTTGCCGCAAATCACGGAAGTTCAGCGGGAATCCAGACCATTGCGGAAAACCTCGCCTGCGAGATTGCCGAAGTGCTGATTTGGAATCGGACGCTTTCCGATCTGGAAGTTGCGCAGGCAGGTCTTGCCCTGGCAGAGAAGTATGACCTTGCGTGGGACATTTCTTCCGGGGATCCGGATGACGGAGACGGCGGAAATGAAACCAAGGAACCTGTAACCGAACCATCGCCGCAACCGATTCCGACAACGGGCGGGACGGAAACGGAAAAAGCAAATGCGGATCCGATCGGATGCCGCTCGGATATCGGCGCTGTCCCAACGATGACAGCGGCGACATTTGCGGCGGTTTCCCTTTCCGCCGGGTATATCCGCAGAAAGCGGAGAAAGGAGAAAACATGAAGCATCTGAAACAATGGCTGACTGTTGCGCTGGCGGGGTTGATGCTGGCGGGGACGGTGGGGTGTGCCAAAAAGAATCCGTCTGCTCCGGAAACCTCCGGGGAGACCGAGCCGAGCACGGAATTATCGTCATCTTCCTCTTATGAGGATAGTGTACCGAAGAAGAATTACAATCTGGTAACTTTCCGGGTGTTGTGTACGCAGGAAACGGATTCGTTTTTCGATGAGGAAAAGTCCTATATTGATACGGTTAAACAGGCTGTCCTGAGGAGAAACAATCTGACCTGTTCGCTCTATGGTATTGATCTCAGATATGTTTCCATGTCGGGAAATTCCGGCGGAGCCAATGCGTTTGCGGCAAAAGTGCGTGCGATCTGCAATGGCGGCGACGACAGTTATGATCTGGTGCTCCCGCAGGCACGGTACGGCGTTCCGATCGGCGTGGAAGGGCTGTACTTCGATTTCAACGAATCGGATGCAATTCGTTGGGAGGAACCATGGTACTATCAGAATATCAACAGCAACTGCACGATTCTGGATCAGACCTATTTTCTTGCAAGTGCCTATCTCATGGATAAGATCTATGCCGCCGAGGTTGTTTTGTTCAATGTGGATCGCGGAGCAAGCTACAACATTTCGGTTGACGATATCTATACTGCCGTAAATGACGGTACATGGACGCTGGAAATGTTGAACCGGTATGCTTCCGTAGTGCCCGAATCAACAGATGATTCCGGACAGAAAATCTGGGGGTGCGTGATGGGCGGTCACGGCGTCAGAGGCTTGCTGATCGGGTGTGATACTCCGTTTGTGACCAAAGAGAATGACAAACTGAAAGTGACCTACTATAACGACCATCTGATCAGTGCTTATGATTTGGTGAACCAATTCGTCAACCGGAATTTCTATGTCAAATGCGATGATACCGACGCCATCCTGCAGGAATTCATCAAGGGAAACAGCTTGTTTGCCATTTCCTATATCGGAATGATGGGAGAGGAAGGAAATCTGAACAGCGAAGTGGATTTCAGCATTCTGCCCGTTCCGAAATACAATGCGGAGCAGCAGGACTATATTACCGATGTTCAGCGTTGGGAATTGGTGTCGGTTCCCAAAACCGCAGATTCCGAGCGAGCCTGTCTTGTGCTGGATGCGCTCTCCTATTACAGTTATACCGAGTTGCTCCCGACCTATTGGAAGTATGTGATCGGCAGTAAACTGACCCGTGACCCGCAGGTGGAGAAAATTGTTGAGAAGATCCGTTCGTCGATCACCTATGATTTCTGTGCGATCTATCAGGTGGAAATGGGTGAAATTTACCTCGGTTCCGACAGCCTGAGCAACTCCATCCGCCGTGGCGGAACGGAGGGAATCAGTTCCTGGTGGGGCAGGATCGGTCCCAGTAGTGACCAGTGGTTTGACGCACTCTGTCTGAAATTTGAAGCACTTGCGAACCAGAAGAAAGGACAATGAATCAGTTTCTATGAATCAGATACTTCAAGGGATCATTCCCGCCCTGCTGACACCGTTCGGCAAGGATGGCAAAGTCAATACGGATGCGCTGGCGCAACTGATTGATTGGAATATTGAAAAAGGTGTGAACGGCTTTTATGTTGGGGGAAGCACCGCCGAGGCGTTTCTTCTGACCGAGGAGGAGCGGAATTTTGTTTACGAGGTTGCGGCAAAAGCAACAAGCGGAAGACTCCCGTTGATTGCCCATGTCGGGTCTATTTCAACCGATCAGGCGATCCGCTTTGCGAAAGTGGCGGAGAAATGGGGTTATACCGCAATTTCCGCTATTGCGCCGTTCTATTATAAGTTCACTTTTGATCAGATCCGGAAATACTATTTCGATATTGTCAGTGCCGTGAATCTGCCGATGATCATCTACAATTTCCCGAATTTTTCGGGCGTTAATCTCAGCGTGGAACAGGTTGCGGAGTTTTTTGCCGACAATCGCTTTATTGGCATCAAGCATACCTCAAACGATTTCTTCTCTCTGGAGCAGTTCAAAACAAGGTTCCCGGATCGTTTGGTGTTCAACGGGTTTGATGAAATGCTCCTGTCCGGTCTTGTTATGGGAGCGGACGGCGGCATCGGAAGTACTTATAACTTCATGGCGGAGAAATATGTGCAGTTGTACCGGCTCCGGCAGGAGGGCAGAATCGACGAGGCTTATGCCATTCAGCAGGAATGCAACCGCATCATCAAAGCGCTTTGCCGGGTCGGTGTAATGGAGGGGGAAAAGGAAGTGCTGTGTCAGTTGGGCTTTGATTTCGGTTGTGCCCGCCCGCCGTTCTCTGAATTGTCTGACAGCCAGAAAGATTTTCTGCGCCGTGAGGTCACGGAAAGACTGTGAGGCGTTCATGAACCGAATGGAGTTGTACAGGGAGGACGATCGCTATAACCGTTACCGGATTCCGGGTATGCTGGTAACGAGACGTGGAACGCTTCTTGCCGTTTGCGAGGCGAGGGATGCGCAAAGCGACTGGAGCAGGATGGATATCCTGCTCCGACGATCAACCGATGGCGGCAAGCAGTTTGACCGCCCGATTCTTCTTGCCCAAGGCACGGAAAAACACCCAACCGTCAACAATCCGGTACTTGTTGAGGATCGGAACGGTAGGATTCATTTTCTGTACTGCGAGGACTATGCGGTGAACGGAGGACGGGTTCTGCAACGCATCAGCATGGATGACGGATTGAGCTGGAGCGATTGCAGGGATATTACATCGGCAACCGAACCGGAATTGCGGAATGTGTTTGCACCGGGACCTGGGCATGGAATCTGCACACGCAACGGGAATCTGCTCGTTCCGTTTTGGCGGGTGCCAAAGCGGTATCGGTCGCCGGTTCGTTCCCATGTGCCGAGCGAGATCGGAGTGCTTTGGAGTCGTGATGACGGTGAAAGTTGGCAGACGGGAGACATTCTTTCCACAAAGGATGGTTTGCTGACGCCGAATGAAACCGAAATTGCCGAATTGGCAGATGGGAGTCTCTATCTCAACACAAGACTGGGAGCCGGTCTGACCTATCGGGCACGGGCTTACAGCAAGGATGGTTGCGGCAAAAAATGGGATGTCTTTGAGCCGGACTATGCGCTTGATGACCCCATCTGCTTTGGCGCCTGTGTGTCCTGCCGGATGGCAGACGGAAAAACATGGCTCTTTTTTGCAAATTGTAACAGCAAGTCCGAACGGAAAAATGTGACCCTGCGGGGAAGTCTGGACGATGGAAAAACATGGATCTTCAGCAAAACGGTTGATGCGGATCGTGGCGGATATGTGGAACTCGGCGCAGATGCTGTGCATGGCAGGCTCTATGTGTTATATGAAGAGGCTGCCGGGGTCGCCCAGCACCTTGCAACTTTTAATCTTTCCGAACTGACAGGGTCGGAATCGCAAGAAAACTGAAAACGGAGAACCATTGGTATGCAGTCTCTTTTGAAAGGTGTTCTCAGAATGATCACCGTACTGAACGAAAACCGCACCGTGTCGCTCGGGCGGATCACCGATGTGAAATGGACGCCGTGCGGATACAGAAAATCGGATGAGATGCCGGATGATGCGGCGCTTGAGCCGTTCGACACGGAGAAAGACACGTGGGGCAACGGCTATGACGCACACGCATGGTTTCGTTTTGCCGTTGATGTGCCGGAGGATTTCGATAACATCTTCCTTTCGGTCGCAACCTCCAAGGTCGGTGCATGGGATCCGGATAACCCGCAACTGCTTGTTTGGGTGGACGGTAAACTGGAGCAGGGGATGGACATCAACCACACCCGGCTGTATTTCCGGTCGGCAGGGCATCACGAGATCACCGTTTACGCCTATACCGGCATCAAAACGCTGACCTCGTTCTTCCGTCCCGAACTGTTCCGCCTGAATCGGGAAGTTGAAAAACTGTGGTACGATATCAAAGTCCCTTATGATGCGGTTTCGTATCAGGAAACTTACAGCGCCGAATACCGCAGCATTCTGACCGAACTCAACCGGGCGATTCTTCTGCTCGATCTTTACGAAGTACCGTCCGAGGCGTTTTTTGCATCGGTCAGGGTGGCATCCGAGTGGATGGACAATGAGTTTTACGGAAAGTTCTGCCATCAGCCGCCGAAAAATTCTCCCTGCACCGTCGGCATCGGACATACGCACATCGACTGCGCATGGCTCTGGACGCTCCGGCAGACAAGGGAGAAAGTCCAGCGCTCCTTTACCAATGCCCTGACTCTGATGGAGCGTTACCCCGAATACCGGTTCATGTCTTCGCAGGCGCTCCTGTATCAGAATCTCAAGGAGGAAGCGCCGGAGGTCTATGAGCAGGTGAAGCAAGCCGTAAAGGACGGCAAATGGGAAGTCGAGGGCGCCATGTGGGTCGAGGCGGATTGCAACCTGACCTCGGGAGAATCTCTGGTGCGGCAGGTGCTGTACGGTAAGCGGTTCTTCCAAGAAGAGTTCGACGTGGACTGTCGGGTGCTGTGGCTGCCCGATGTGTTCGGCTACTCGGCGGCGCTCCCGCAGATTCTGCGTAAAAGCGGCGTGGATTGGTTCGTGACCTCCAAGATCAGTTGGAACGATACGGATATGATGCCGTATGACACTTTCCTTTGGAAAGGCATTGACGGAACCGGAATCAACGCCTATTTCCTGACGGCGCAGGACGCCAAGCGGGGAAAGGAACCGGAACGCTATACGACCTATGTTGCCCATGTGACGCCTGCGCAGGTTGCGGGGACTTGGAAACGGTATCAGCAAAAGGAATTGAACAACGAGGCATTGATTACTTTCGGCTACGGTGACGGCGGTGGCGGCTCGACCGAGGAAGACCTCGAAATGGGTCGCAGACTGAGCAAAGGCATTCCCGGGACGCCCGCCTTCAAAATCGACTTTGCGGGGAATATGCTTGCAAGGCTGGAACAGAAGATCGAACACAACCCCCGCCTGCCGGTGTGGCAGGGAGAGTTGTACCTCGAATTCCATCGTGGGACTTATACCTCGCAGTTCCGCAACAAAAAGAACAACCGCCGCAGTGAAAGCTTGTATCTTTCCACCGAGTGGTTGTGCAGTCTGGATGCGATTCTGCTTGGCGGAAAGTTTCCGAAAGCAGACCTGCATAAAGGCTGGGAGATGATTCTGACCAACCAGTTCCACGACATCATCCCGGGGTCGTCCATCCGGCAGGTTTACGAGCAGTGCGAAAAGGACTATGCCGAGATCAGGAGCCTTGCCGAACCGCACCGGAATGCGGCGGAGCAGGCGATTGCAAGTCACCTTTCGGGAGCGCACGGCTTTGTCGTTCTGAACCCGAACCCGACTGTCGGAAACGGGATTGTTCACCTGAACGGCAAGAGCGTTGCGGTTGAAAACATTCCGCCCAAGGGTTACGCCTGCGTGAAGTCGTTCCGAGACACCAATACCGTGAAGATCTCCCGCACAGTCTGCGAAAGCAAGAGATACCGCCTGATCTTTGACGATTCCATGCGGATGACTTCGTTCTACGACAAGGAAAATCGCAGGGAGATTTTGAAAGCCGGCGGATACGGGGACGAACTGCGCATTTACAGCGATTATGTTCATCCGAATTTGGATGCATGGGAACTGGAAAGTCAGAATTTGCAGAAGTATATCAGCCTGACCGATGTGCAGTCGGTGGAGGAAGTACAGGACGGCGTCAGAGCCGGACTGCGCATCACAAGAAAGCACGGGAAATCGACCTTTGTGCAGACGATCTGGTTGTCGGATGCGACAGACGGGGTGACCTTTGACCTTTCTGTGGACTGGCAGGAGCGGCACCAATGGGTTAAGGTGGCATTCGATACGGCGATCAATTCCACAAGGGCGACCTACGAGATTCAGTATGGTACCGTGGAGCGCCCGACGCACAAAAACACCTCGTGGGACAAAGAAAAATATGAAGTCTGTGGGCATCGGTTTGCCGATCTTTCCGAGGGCAACTACGGCGTGACCCTCCTCAATGATTGCAAGTACGGCTATGACATTCATGACGGATTGATGACGCTCTCCCTGCTTCGTGCGCCGACCTATCCGGATCCGGAAGCCGACCGGGGCGAGATGACCTGCATCTATTCCTTCGTTCCGCACAAGGGTTCCATGGACGCCGTCAAAACCTATGCCATGGCATATGCCCTTAACAACCCCATGACGGTTCTGCCTGCAACAGGGGAGCGCGACAGCATCCCCGCCGCATTCTGCACGGTGGAGAGCGATGCCCCGAACATCCTGTGCGAGGTGATCAAGGCGGCAGAGGACGGGGAAGACACGATCTACCGGCTCTTCGAGTGCTCCAACACGGCAACAACGGCAACCCTGCGCTTCGGATATCCCGTCAAGACGGTCACGCTCTGCGACATGGGTGAGAACGGGCAGCGGGAGCTGACGATTACAGACAACACTGTGACCATGGACTTCCGGGCATTTGAAATTCAGACTCTGCGGGTGGAAACAGAATAACGCATAGAAACGCACGAAGAAAAGCCCAAAAACGGTCTATGGCAACAAAAATGATTGATCAAAAGAGGCTGTCTCAAATGCTTTGCTTGGCATTTGAGACAGCCTCTTTCCCGATTTTGTTTGTCTTGCCCATATTGCCGCCGCCAGAAGCTGCAAACGCGATGATGGTCTTGACGGCCTTTGTGTCCCAGAAGCTCGTAAACACTTCACCTGCTTCTTCAATCGCCTGAGGGACTCTGATGCACAGTCTCATGGAGCGCTATCCAAGAGGTGTACATCGTCACGGCTACCGATTATCAGGCGGTATTTTCCGTTCGTTCCTTGGTCCAATCTGATTGTCGCAAGCAAGAAGCAGATGGTTCGGGGGGTGTCCTGCTTGATGACGGTGTCCACAACCTGATAGGCGGAGCATATCGCAAGCTGCTGATGGACGCACCGCATAATCGGGCGTATGACGCAGAGGGAAACGGGATGCGACGGGTGCGGACATGGGAAGCGGCTTACCGTATGATTGCGGAAATAAACAAGGAGCAAGGGAAGTTATGAAAGAGATTCAGATCAAATATTTTACAGACAAAATCGACAGATTGGGCTACATCGGAGGCGCATACCGTTCAAATTGGGTAGACCTTCATGCGGCGGAGAATGTCACAATGAAGGCAGGGGAGTTTCGCCTGATCCCGCTTGGGGTGGCGATGAAACTGCCGGAAGGATATGAGGCACTCGTTGCACCGAGGAGTTTTACGTTCAAGAAATTTGGGATACAGAGATTCATGTGAACGACCGGATTTGCCAGTTCCGCAGTCAAATCTTTTCAAAAAACATGGCACTTACGATAATAGTATATGCTGAAATCGATGATATGGCTCGCGAAAATACGAATGTCTATAATTAACAATTCGTACATAACAAAAAAGAAAGAGTTTATTGCAGTTTGACTGCAAATATGTTATAATGGGGTTACAATGAAATAGCCGTAAGCAACGATTCCGATCACCGGATGCCCTTAGTGCAGTCTGTCGGTCATTACATGTCCGTGGAATTTGTCGGCAGAAAACTGTAATATAGCGCAGAGGCACGGATCCTCGATCTTTTGCTTATGCGTTATTTTATTAAAAAACGTCGGGAGGACTCTCACGGTGAAAGGACAATCAGGGATGTTGCACATGACTGCTTATATTTGAATAACATCGATTTGCATCGCGTTGCTTCGTGACAGCATCCTGTTCGCTTTCATTTGAGGAAATTTTGGTATGAGAAAAATATTTGTGTCTGTTATCATGCTATGCATTTTCTGTACTGCATTTGAATCCTGTAACATTTCGAAGCCCATGGACAAAAAACAGTCGTTGGAGAGCGAAAAAGGGAACGAGATGAAACCTTCTGTGGTGATTGAAACGCCTCCAGACCGCCAATCATATTCTTTTGAATCTTATCAGGATGTAATAAAAGCTCTAACCAAAAAAAGATTCTAATAAGTTTTCTGAATTAAGAAAAGAACAGACAAATTACGGAACAGTATACAAAGAGACATTGTCTAAATTTGAATCCGAAGAAATGAAAATTGCCATACCTCAATTCAATGGAATCCCTGTACCTCTTCGTGACAAGGATGGATACGATAATATTTCCTTGTTGACATGTGAATTGTATAATTTACCTTGGTTATGGTATCATTGCGTTGTTGAAAATCGCAATCTTGATATTAAAATCTCATATTTGAATGCCATTGAAAACACTGAGCTTCAATCGGCTAAATCTTATTACGAAGTGCTTTATTTGATTGCGCCGAATGCACCGTCCCCTGACAATTATGATCAATACACATCATACAAATCCATATATCAAAAGGAAGTAATTCTTAAGAATGGTGTGGTTGTAACTGCAATGATGTCAGAATTGAAGAATGATTCAAAAATGTACGTGATGTTTTGTTATGATAATATGTTAATTTCGCTATATGCTGACAGTGGGGTGTTCACTGAAACATTTTTTAAGTCGTTTAGCTTTATCTTTGCATGAAATACATGACGGGCAACTTTTGCAAAAAAGAGCTGGCATGAAGTAGCATATCCCGCCGCTGTCAAGGGTCTGCGTGACCGTAACCGGTCACTCCGATGCATGTTGCTGACGCGGTATCCTTGACAGCACCGCCGGGACATGCTCCGAGGCATCCAAGCGGGGCTTGGCAGCACCCTCGCCGGACCTCCCGGCGCAAAACTTCATTTTCCCGGATACAATTTTGCGAAAAACGATTGACAGAACCTCGGTCAGAACATCTTCTCAATATCCTCGCGTGTAAAGGTCTGCGTTTTGTCGCAGAAACGGCAATTGACAGTCAGGACAGGCGGCTTACCCTCGGCGACCTGCTCGTCCAGCAGTTTCAGAAGTTCGGGCTTCCCGAGTGTGATGAGCGCCCGGGATACGCGGTCGCGGTTGCAGGTGCAACGGTAGGCAACATCCAATTCGTCAAAAATATCGTAGGGGATATCCCGCAGGGCGATGTCGGCAATCGCTTGATTGGTCATGCCTGCGTCAAAGAGCGCGGAAACATTGGAGAGATCCCGCGCGTTCCGCTCCAGAAGGTCGATGACGCGGTTGTCGGCGAAGGGGAGGAGCTGAACCAGAACGCCCCCTGCCGCGCGGCAGGTTCCGTCTGTCCCGATCAGAACGCCGAGGGCACAAACGGTTGGGATCTGCTCGCTTTGCGCAAAGTAAGCGGCAATGTCCTCGGCAACCTCGCCGCTGACCAGCGGAACGGACCCGTTATAAGGCTCGTCCCCACCCATGTCGCGCACAATCGTGAGCAGTCCGCGACCGACTGCGCCGCCGACGTCCAATTTGCCGTTTGCCTTCAGCGGCAGATCGACTGCGGGGTTCTGAATGTAACCGCGCACGTTCCCGATGTAGTCGGAGACCGCAATGACTTTGCCCGCAGGTCCGTCCCCGTTCAGCGTAACTGTGATGGTATCGGTTTTTTCGCCGAGCATACAGCCCATAACAGACGTGCCTGTCAGCAGTCTGCCGAGCGTTGCCGAGGCAGTTGGCGCGGTGTGATGATAGCCGATTGCCCGGTTGACGATCTCTGTGGAATTGATGACATGAATCCGCGCGCTTCCGTCTGCGGTCATGGCGCGGAGAATGGTTGATGACATATTGGATTCCTCTTTTTTTATTTGATGGCGCGCGCCGCAAAATACCAACGCTCGGTTTGCCCGGTTGGGGCGGAGAAGCGGTAGTCGGAAAACAGTCCGAGCAACTCCATCCCCGAGGTTGCAAGTGCAGAACGGATCTCTTCCAAATCATAGCAACGCTCCTGCTGATGCTCATCGGAGCGCAGGTAGGAGCCGTCCGGTTGTTCCTCGAAAATGGAAAGGTCAAAATCGCAGACGCGTGTCTTTTCGTCGTAAAAATTCTGCCATGCACAGAAAATATCCGTCCCGCCGTCCTCTTCCGGGCGCTCGGCTTCCAATACATAGGCATTGTTGCCGTAAACCGTGCGGAATTTGTGCGGCGTGTTCATATCGAACAGGAACAGTCCGCCGGGATCAAGGTAGTTGTGCACGGTTCGGAAACAGGCGGCAAGGTCGCCGTTGCCGAGAAGATAGTTCAGGCTGTCCAGACAGCAGACAACCGCGCCGACCGTTCCGTACAGTTCGAACGAGCGCATATCCTGCTCCAGAAACAGCACGTTTGAATCTTCGGGTTTGGCGGCATAAGCACGGGAGAGCATATCGGCGCTTCCGTCAACGCCGATCATGTCGTAGCCCCGCCGTGACAGTTCCAACGTCATGATTCCGGTTCCGCAGGCAAGATCCAGTACCAATTCGGGGCGGGCGGGAAGATAACGGTCAAAGCATTGCTCGATAAAATCCGCCCACGCGGTGTAATCGATCTCCCGATTGAGCAGGTCGTAAACGCCCGCGAGCGCGCGGTATCCTTCACATCCGCTCATGAATCGGTTGACATACGGCGCTTTTCGCGGCGCTCGGTTTGATCAAGGCGTTCAAGAACCGTCAGATATCCGTCGCTGCCGTACTTGAGACAGCGGTTGACGCGGCTGATGGTTGCGGTGGAAAGTCCCGTCTGCGCGGCGATTTCGGAATAGATACAGTTATCGGAGAGCATTTTTGCCGCCTGAAGTCTGCGGGACATTTCGGTCAGCTCCGAAATTGTGCACAGATCCTCAAAAAAGGAGAAGCATTCCTCCGGGGTTTGCAGCGTGAGAATGCCGCGGATCAAATATTCAACGTTTTTATCCGGCTTGCGATTGCGCATGACGGTGTTCCTTTCTTCTGCTTTATATTCTCTTATGTAATATCATACCATAAAACAGGGAAAAAGTAAAGAGAAAATGAAAAACTTTTGCCGGATTTTTGGTTGACGCGAAAAAAGAAAGATGTGTGAAAAATGCAAAAAAAGGGGAAAAGGTCTTGACAAAACGTCACAGGTAGGGTATAATATAATAAATAGGCAAGGAGGGTATACTTCTATGAGCAAAATTACAGAACTTTTACATACCGGAGTGGGCGATCTGCTCATCAAGGTCAATAACCGTTTCGATTGGCTCGCCGAAAAAACAGGTTGGAACACCACCGTTTTCTATGTAGTGGCAATTGCGGTTGCCGTTGTGATCGGACTGTGGGCAATGCGCCTGATTAAACCGATCAGCGCGCTTGCGATCGGCGGCGTCGGCTATCTGGCCGGAACTGAGATCTACCGCCTGTTGGTTTCCAATATCGGATTCATGGAAAAGTGGCCCGACTGGGGAAAATATGTTCTCGGCGGTGTTCTCGCAGTGATTCTTGCAATCCTCGGTTGGAAGAAGTGTCTGCATGCGGTTCTGGTGATTTATGCGGTTGCGGGTTACTATTTCGCTTCTTACTATTTCGCCAATAATGTGTTGGTCGGAATTGCGGGCGCTTTGCTTCTGACTTTGCTGGCGGCTTTTGTGGTTCGCTTCGCGTTCATTCTGGTGACCAGCGCCGGGAGCGCATACCTTCTGGTTCTTGCGCTTGGGAAACTGCTTCCGAAAGTCAGCTTCCTGCAGCTTGCGGGCGCTGAGAGAACCGTTCCGCTCTGCGTGTTCGGAACCGTTGCCATTGTGCTGTTCCTGATCCAGTGCGAAACCACCAGAAGCTACGAATTGGGATAAAAACGAAAGAAAAAACCGACCGATTTCCTGCGGGAATCGGTCGGTTTTTTTACATCTGTTTTCGCATCTTTTCCAGAGCCGCTTTTTCAAGCCGTGAAACCTGCGCCTGCGAGATCCCGATCTCTCCCGCAATTTCCATCTGGGTTTTGTTGCGCCAGAAGCGAAGCTGAATGATATTTTGCTCGCGCGGGGTCAGGCGCTTCATTGCGTCGCGCAGAACGATATTTTCGAGCCACATGGCGTCGCCGTCCGAGGAGTCGGAAAGCTGATCCATCAGATACAACGCGTCGCCGCCGTCGTTGTAGACCGGCTCATAAAGCGAGAGCGGTTCGACAATCGCTTCCATCGCGTTCAAAACCGCCTCCTTTTTCTCTCCGAGCCTTGCGGCAATCTCGTCTACGGTCGGTTCGCTTTCCTTTGCGGCAATCAGTTCCTCCCGAGCCTGCAGGGCGCGGTAAGCGAGGTCACGCGTGGAACGGCTGATGCGGATGGCGTTGTTGTCGCGCAGATACCGTCGGATTTCACCGATAATCATCGGAACAGCATAGGTCGAAAATTTGACATCCAGATCGAGATTGAAGTTGTCAACCGCTTTGACCAATCCGATGCACCCGACCTGAAACAGGTCGTCCATACTTTCCCGCCTGCCCGAGAAGCGCTGAACGATGGAGAGCACCAACCGCAGATTTCCCGATATCAGTTCCGAGCGGGCGCGCTCGTCTCCCGAACGGGCGCGGAGCAGAAGGGAACGCTTTTCCTCGTCGGTCAGAACCTTGAGATGTGAGGTGTTGACCCCGCAGATTTCAACCCGATTTCGTTGCATGATAAACCTCGCTTGTGTGAGATACTTTGAGTATTGACGATCGGGTGGGGCGGTTATACAGGAAAAAAGCCCCAACGGCGTGACAAAAAGAAAGATTTTTGGTCAAACCTCTTGACACATTCCGAAAAGCATGGTATAATAATTGTAATCTTGGGGGACACGGTGCTCTGTCGACAAGGCGCTCCCCGTGACAAAACCATTTGAATTGCGAGGTAAAAAATGAAACACACGAATCATTTCAAAAAAGGGTTTACCGCTGTTGAGCTTTTCTTTGTTATTGTGGTGATCGTTGCGCTTGCCGCGTTTCTGATTCCTCATTTCATGAACCTGAAGAATGTAAAGAACGAAACCGCCGCAATGCAGGATGCCGCGAACGTTCTCAGCCGTGACCTGATTCACGCGGGCGGCGCGCTGACCAACATGGACGATGTGACCGTGGAAAACGGCGAGGAAGGCAAACAGTACTACATTTCCTATACCTACACGCTCAAAGAGGGCGACACGCTTGCCGATAACTCCTACACCACCGAGGATCAGATTACCTATACCAAGGCGAGCGAGGGCACGGTCGGAACCGAGTATTATGTGCTTGGAATCTTTAACGGCATCTATGACGCCGAGACCGACGGTTACACTGTGAGCATTGAGAAGTCGGGCAAGACTTACAACTGCGTGTTCGAGAAGAACGAGTGGACCGTTAAAGCAAAATAAAAAAAGAATGATACCGAAGCACTCGGCGCCATTAGGGTGTCGGGTGCTTTTCTTTCGGAGGTGCAAAATGTTGGAGGCAATGCGGATCACCCTGAACGATCCCGATGTGTTTGCGGTCACGGCGTTTCTGGCGGGACTGATCGGGGTATGCGTCGGAAGTTTTCTCAACGTGGTGATCTATCGTCTGCCTCGAGGGATGAGCCTTGCCATGCCGCCGTCGCACTGCCCGAGTTGCAATCGCAGACTGCGGTGGTTCGAAAACATCCCGATCCTGTCCTATCTCTTCCTGCGCGGGCGGTGCAGAACCTGTCGGGCGCGCATTTCTCCGCGCTATACCGTGGTCGAACTGGCAAATGGTGCACTGTGGGTGGCGGCGGTGTTCATGTGGCGGAGCAATATCCTCATGGCGGTTGTAGCGGCGCTCGCCGTGTCGGTGTGCCTTTGCGTGTGCTTCATCGATTGGGAGCAGGGAATGATCCCGGATCGATTCCATATCATGCTTGCATTGCTTGCCATTCCCGCAACGCTTCTGGACACCTACGATGGATGGACTTCCCATGTTATCGGTGCGGCGGCGGGCGGCGCGGCGCTTGCGTTGGTCGGATTTCTGGTATCGAAACGGATCGGGCGGGAAGCGCTCGGTTGGGGGGATGTGAAGTTCGTCGCGGTCAGCGGGGCGTTTCTCGGTTGGAAGCGGCTTTTGCTGACGCTTCTGCTCGCCTCGGTCGGCGGATGCCTTTGGTCGCTGATCCGGAGAAGGGGCGAGAAGCAAAAAACGGTTGCGTTCGGTCCGTTTCTGACCTTTGGTTTTACGGCGGCTCTGTTTGCGGGAGAACCGATCATCCGCGCGTACCTGTCGCTTTTCGCATGGTAGGACAAACGGGAAAGAAAATTTTCGGAACTGTATATTTGTCAATGATGTGAGACCAAAAAGATGAAAAAATAAT
>URHR01000028.1 GCA_900547725.1 uncultured Eubacteriales bacterium | reverse complement strand
GGGGATGCGCCAAAGGGGCTTCTTGAAAGAAGCCCCTCTGGACTCCCCAAGAACTTTTAACCAACTTATAATTTGTTCAAACAAAGTGCCTCGGAGTCTGCACTTTGCAAAGTTTAACACAGAAGCCCCTTGTAGGGGTCGGGGCAAGCCCCGAGGTCTTAAAAAGGAGAAACATGACAAAAAGAATTGCAACGCGCGATATCGCGCAAATGGCGCTGTTTGTGGCGCTGATGGTCGTCTGCTCGTGGATTACCATCCCGTTGCCGTGGGTTCCGATCACCATGCAGGTGTTCGGGGTCTTTCTGGCGCTATGTACACTGGGCGGACAGAAGGGGACGATCTGCGTGTTCCTGTATATCCTGCTCGGCGCGGTCGGAGTACCTGTTTTTTCGGGCTTCAAAGCGGGCGTCGGCGTTCTGCTCGGAACAACGGGCGGTTATATCGTCGGCTTTATCCCGATGGCAATGCTGTTCTGGCTTCTGACTTCGGTTGTCCGTACCGAGCACCCTGCGGTTCGCTTCGGAATCATGGCGGTGTGCCTCGCAGTCTGCTATGCATTCGGAACTGCGTGGTATGTCATTGCTTATATGAAGGGGACAGGTCCTATCGGCGTGGGAACTGCGCTGATGCGTTGCGTAGTACCGTTTATTCTGCCGGATGTCGTAAAGATATTGCTTGCCATGCGGATTGCGGCAGTGATTCATAAGATGAAACTGCTGAGCCGCTGAACCACTTTACCGTTTACCGTAAGGAGAAAAACATGAGAGAACAGTACGAAAACCCGTTGTGCCGACGTTACGCAAGCCGCGAGATGCAGGAGATCTTCTCCGACGCGCGGAAATTCTCCACTTGGAGAAAGCTCTGGATCGCGCTTGCCGAAAGCGAGCAGGAGATGGGGCTGAACATCACCGACGAGCAGATCGCGGAAATGCGTGCACACGTCAACGACATTGACTTTGCCGTTGCGGACGCACGCGAGCGGGAGGTGCGGCATGATGTGATGGCGCATATCTACGCTTACGGTCAGGTCTGCCCGACCGCAAAGCCGATTATCCACCTCGGCGCAACCAGCTGCTATGTCGGAGACAATACCGATCTGATTCTCCAGAGGGACGCGCTTCTGCACATTCGCGCGCAACTGCTTCACACCATTGCCGCACTGGCGGATTTTGCCGAGCGCTACAAGGATCTGCAAACGTTGGCGTATACCCATTTTCAGGCGGCACAGCCGACCACGGTCGGAAAGCGCGCAACGCTTTGGTTGCAGGATCTGATGATGGATCTTGACCGTCTCGATTTCACGCTGTCCCGCCTGCGTCTGCACGGATGCCGCGGAACAACCGGAACGGGCGCAAGCTTTTACGAACTGTTCGACGGTGACGCGGACAAGGTGCGCGATCTGGAGAAAAAGATTGCCGCCAAAATGGGCTTCTCTTCGGTTTATCCCGTCAGCGGACAGACCTACACCAGAAAGGTGGATTACTTCACGCTGTCGGTTCTCTCTGGCATTGCGCAGTCCGCGCAGAAGTTCTCGGGCGATATCCGCCTGCTGTCTCACATGAAAGAAGTGGACGAGCCGTTTGAAGCGGGGCAGGTCGGTTCTTCCGCAATGGCATACAAGCGCAATCCGATGCGCTCGGAGCGCATTTCCTCGCTTGCGCGGTTTGTGATGGCGGAAGCCCTGAATCCTGCCATGACTGCGGGAACGCAATGGTTTGAGCGGACGCTTGACGATTCGGCAAACCGCCGCATCACCATTCCCGAGGCGTTCCTTGCAACCGACGGAATTCTGACTCTTTATCTTAACGTCATCAGCGGGATGACGATCTATCCCAAGGTTATGGAAAAGCATCTGATGGAGGAGTTGCCCTTCATGGCAACCGAAAACATCCTGATGTATTGCGTCAAGCACGGCGGCGACCGCCAGACCCTGCATGAAGCCATCCGCCGCCATTCGGTCGCGGTCGGAAAAGCCATCAAGCAGGAAGGCGCGGACAACGATCTGCTTGACCGTATTGCCGCAGATCCTGCGTTCGGACTTGACCGCGCAACGGTGGATGAAATCATCCGGACAAGCAACTTCACGGGAATTGCCCCGGAGCAGGTGACCGATTATCTGCGCGAGGTGCGCGCGGTTCTTGCCGAAAACGCGGACGTTCTTGCCGAGGCTTCGGACGCGCAGGTCAATGTCTGACCGACCCGATATCGTATATTTTCAATAAAAATATAAAGGAAGGTACTTCAAATGCTTACTTCAATTGTCGGAATCAACTGGGGAGACGAGGGAAAGGGTCGTATGGTCGACCTGCTGTCCTCGGATTATGACATTATCTGCCGCTATCAGGGCGGGAACAACGCGGGACATACTGTTGTCAACGACAAGGGCAAGTTTATTCTGAATCTGCTTCCGTCCGGTATTCTCCGCGATTCCACGGTGAACGTCATGGGGAACGGAATGGTGATTGACCTCGAGCATCTGGTCGGAGAGATCGGCAGACTGACCGAAAAGGGCATTCACATCTCGCCCGAAAACCTCAAGATCAGCGACAAGGCAATCATCTGCATGCCGTATCACAAGTTGATGGACTGCATGGAAGAGGAACGGTTGGCGGACAAAAAGTTCGGTTCTACCCGCCGCGGCATTGCGCCGGTCTATGCCGACAAGTACATGAAGAAGGCGCTCCGCATGGAGGATCTGTTGCACCTCGACCACATCGCCGGGAAGGTGAGCGACATTGTGGAGTGGAAGAACATCACCGTCACGGGATACGGTCACGAGCCGGTCAAGGCGGAGGATATGATGGATTGGCTTCGCACCTACGGAACGCAACTCATTCCGTATATCACCAATGTTTCGGAGTATCTGCACAATGCCATCGACGCGGGCAAGAACATTATGTTCGAGGCACAGCTCGGCGCACTTCGTGATATCGACCTCGGCATTTATCCCTATACCTCGTCCTCTTCGACCATCGCGGCATATGCCCCGATCGGCGCGGGCATTCCCGGCGCACAGCTGACCGATACCATCGGCATCATGAAGGCGTACTCCACCTGCGTGGGGGAAGGACCGTTCACGGTTGAGCTGTTCGGCGACGAGGCGGAAGCGCTCCGCAAAGCGGGCGGCGAGTACGGCGCAGCAACCGGCAGACCGCGCCGCGTAGGTCCTTTCGATGTTCCCGCGTCGCGCTACGGCGTGCGCGTTCAGGGAGCTACCGAGATTGCGCTGACCAAGCTGGACGTGCTGTCCTATCTGGATCGCATTCCCGTCTGCGTGGCTTATGAAGTGGACGGCGAGCGTACCGTCAACTTCCCGACGGGCGAGCGCCTCAACCGCGCCAAGCCGGTGATTGAGTATGTCAAGGGCTTTGGCGACGTGTCGGGCTGCAGAACATGGGAATCCCTGCCGCAGGCGGCGAAGGACTACGTGGAGTATCTGGAAAAGGCGGTTGGATGTAAGATCACCTATGTTTCTGTCGGTGCGGGCAGAGACGAATACGTCAAAAAGAACTGAGGGGGAAGGGTATGGCATCACAGATCGTTCTGATTCTCGACTTCGGCGGGCAGTATAAGGAACTGATCGCGCGCCGTGTGCGGGAGTGCAATGTCTATTCGGTTGTCAAGCCCGGAGATCGCATCACGATTGACGAAATCCGAAGCCTTGCGCCGATCGGCATCATTCTGACCGGCGGACCGAACAGCGTTTACGATCCCGCATCGCCGCATTGCGACAAGGAAATTTTCAACATGGGCATTCCGGTTCTCGGAATCTGCTACGGAACGCAGCTGTTGGCGTGGTCCACGGGCGGAACGGTTGAGCCGTGCCCGGTAAGCGAATACGGCAAGACCCCGATGACGGTCGATCCGACGGCGGTGATGTTCCACGGTCTGGCGGCGGAACAGATCGGTCTGATGAGCCACACCGACCGCATTACGGTTCTGCCGGAAGGCTTTACCTCGGTAGCGCACACCAAAGATTGCCCGAATGCGGCAATTCAGAATACCGAACGCCGTCTCTTTGGCGTGCAGTTCCATCCGGAGGTCGAAAGCACGCCGAACGGAACGCCTATGATCCGCAACTTCCTTTACGAAGTCTGCGGCGCAACCGGCGATTACAATCTGCGTGATCTGGAAGCGCAGCTGATCGCGGCGGCGCGGGAGCAGGTAGGAAATGCACACGTCCTGTTGGGACTTTCGGGTGGCGTGGACTCCTCGGTCTGCGCGGCGCTCCTGTCCAAGGCAATTCCGGGGCAGTTGCACTGCATCTTTGTGGATCACGGACTGATGCGGAAGAACGAAGGGGACGAGGTGGAAGCGGCGTTCAGGAATCGCGACCTGCACTTCATCCGCGTCAACGCGGCGGAGCGCTTCCTTTCCAAGCTGAAGGGCGTGACCGACCCCGAGCAGAAGCGGAAGATCATCGGTGCGGAATTTGTGCGAACCTTTGAGGAAGAATCGAACAAGTTGCCCGATGTCAAATATCTGGCGCAGGGAACGATCTATCCGGACGTTATCGAGTCGGGCGGAAACAAAGCAGCAACCATCAAGAGCCATCACAATGTGGGCGGACTGCCGAAGGACATGAAGTTTATCGGCGTGGTGGAGCCGTTGCGCGGACTGTTCAAGGATGAAGTGCGCGCATTGGGACGTCAGTTGGGACTGCCCGAGGCGCTTGTCAGCCGTCAGCCGTTCCCGGGACCCGGGCTTGGCGTGCGGGTGATCGGAGAACTGACCCCCGAGAAGCTGGAGATTCTGCGCGACGCGGACGCCATCTTCCGCGAGGAGATGGATAAGCACGGCATCAAAGCCGACCAGTATTTCGCGGTGCTGACCAATACCCATTCGGTCGGCGTGGTGGGAGATTTCCGCACCTACGACTATACCATCGCTCTGCGTGCGGTCAAGACCTCGGACTTCATGACCTGCGAGTACGTCCCCGTACCGCATGAGGTGCTCGGCGTTGCCTCGGCAAGAATCGTCAACGAGGTCAAGGGCGCGGGTCGCGTGGTCTACGATATTACGGGCAAACCGCCTGCGACGATTGAGTGGGAATAAGAAACTGCCTCGGAAAAGCGAGAAAAAAAGAGCTTTTGCGAGCTTTCAAGAGGTCGGGTCAAAAATGATACCATTTTTGATACCGCATAGCCCCTCCAAACCCTGATTCCTGCGATAATCAAAAAAAGAGATAGCCTCTCTTGTTTGAATGCTTAAATTCAACAAGCGGGGCTATCTTTCTGTTTTATCTTGTTTTTGTCCGATTCGGAAAACAGCTTTCCATCCAAGCAATATACTCTGCATCTGCGATCTTTCCGGTTGCACAATCCTCACGGCGGGTAAGGTATAATATTTTTTGCAAAAGCAAAAAAAGAGCCAAAAAGATATAAACATGCTCACAAAACTCCGGTAGAAAAAGGCGCACAGGCAATGCCTGTGCGCCTTTTTCAGCCTTCGCATAAGGTATCGGTCAGAAAATCCAGCATACGGTCCCTGTCGCTCCATTCGATTGCGACCTTTACGGGAATTCCCGTATCGGAGACCCTTGTCAGACCCTTTTCGGCGATCTCCAGACGGTAGGTTCGGTTGATAAGCCCCTCGTTGGTGATTGCAAGGTAGACGGGGAGCGCGTCGCAAAGTTCGGAGGTGCGGTCGCGGGGCTTGTCCCGCCAAAGCGGGTAGCTGTCAGCCCAGATGTCAAAGTTCTCGAGGACTGCGCGAACCGGGGCGCTCCGGTCGCGCATGCGCCTGATCCGTTCCAACCGCTCCCCGTCCAGCACCATGTCAAAAAAGGTGTCGATGGGGGAGATGAGCAGATGTGGATAGCCCGCAAGCACGGCTTTTGCCGCCTCCATGTCCTGATGTACATTATATTCGGCGCAGGGCTCGGGACCGAAATAGCCGCGGAACAGTCCGCCGAAAATCGAAATGACGCGCACCTTTTCCGCAATGCGTGGGTCGCGGCGGAGTGCCTCGGCAAGATTGGTGCAGGGACCCATGCCGAGAATTGTGACGGTCTCCGTGCATTCGTGTATGACCTCCAGCATTCTTGCCACACCGTCCCCGTAAATTTTACCGCCATAGGAGGAGAGGTCATAGTCCGCCACCCATGCGCCCTGGTATCGCGCAGGCTCGGGACCGCTTTTTCCAAGCCCGATGTCAATCGGAGCCTTTCCGCAGACCTGCACCAGCTTGGCAATCAGCTTGGCGGAATAAATCGGGTCACCGAGTACGGTTGTTACCAAGCGGATGTCCAATTCGTTGCGCAAAAGCGCAAAGACCAGCGCCCAAGTGTCGTCAATATCGTTTCCGATGTCCGTATCGAGAATGACGGGAATCCGTTTCCCGACAAATTGTCCGCGTTCCATACAATACCTCGACTTCTTTATTTTGTGATAGTATAGCATACTTTCGCGCGTTTTGCCAGTCCTTTTGCGCCTCTGCGGAAAAGTGTCCGCGAAATGTAATGAAAAAGAACGGAACCGTAAAGGGGTCTGCAGACTTTGCAAGACACTTTTTTGCTTGATTGTGTCTGTGCGGTTGATTTTTCGGTCGGATTGTGTTATACTAAAGAAAAAACGAAGGGAGCAACCAAATGAGGGCAGAGGGACTGAAACGGGAAGCGGCAGAGCTGAAATCGGATATCATAGCTGTGCGGAGGCATTTGCACGCCCACGCGGAGACGGGCTTTGATTTGCGGGATACGTTGCCTTACGTGCGGTCCGAATTGGAAAAAATGGGCTATGAGCCGAAGCCGTGCGGCAGGGCGGGATGTATTGGTCCGAATCTATGTGAAAAAGTAAACCGCAGATGAGATCGCACTGGAGCAGCATTGCACACTCCAGAATGTTTATAACAAGCATTCTCTTGCGCTTTGGGCGTTGCGCAATGCGTTGCAGGAAGGGGACGGAACATGACGCAGCAGGATTTTGAAAGTGTGCTGAACGGAGCAATTCAAGGAGATCTGAAGGCTTTGGATCGCTTGCTCAATTTCTATCAGCCTTTGATCCGAAAGTATTCCTATGCGAACGGTCGGCTTGACGAAGATCTTTATCAACAACAGATCTTTCGGATTCTGAAGCAGGTCAGGAGGTTTGAATTTTCTGGCAAAGTAGGTGCTTGAATTTCGATGAGAAACAGGTAAAAATTTTTTCGGAACTGTATATTTGTCAATGATGTGAGACCAAAAAGATGAAAAAATAATCAAGCTCAAGGAATCAGGGCGGCGCGTCGAGGAGAGATCATCGCCCGCCAAGGACCTTTTGAACCTGATTCGGACTTTTCCATCCGAGAACCGCCATGGGAATGTTGTTGGAACGGTACAAATACCGCTTCATCTGCGTCTGCAGGTCAGAGAAGGAATAGAAGCGCAGATCATTGTAAAATCGTTCTTGGTCGTTCCGATGACTCCTTTCCACTTTTCCGTTATGCCACGGTGTCCGCGGTCGGATCAATTTGTTCCGGATGCGGTATCTGCTGCAAAACACATCCAAGGGGTGGATGCGGCTTGTTTTAGACGGATGCGTAAACTCCCCGCCGTTATCTGTTTGCAGGATACCCGGAGCATAGCCGAAGAACAGAATCGCCCGCTTGAGGAAGTCTACGGTGAAAAGCTGCTGTGTTCCTCATATGCACAGAGAAGCCGTTTTCGGGACGCTTTCTCTATGACCGTATATTGGATAGAATTTCTCCCATCCTTGCCGGAATAACAGGCATTCGGCACATATTTGACATCCGTTTGCCACTTTTCGCCGATAGAGGTCGGTGTATCGTATGTTCCGGTGTGTTTGGACTTTTTCTTTGTGGATTCGGGTTTCTTCCTGAATCCGAGACGGACGAATACGCGGTATAGAGAATCGGGATGATGGCGGTAGGCTTTGTCTTCCCGTAGCTTTCCGTACAGTTCGCAGACGGAGATGTTCGGATTCCGGCGGTGGTAATCGCAAATCCACTTCAATTCCTGTTCGGTGTGGGCGTTGGGGTGCGGAGTATGCGGTTTGTGGGATTTGTTTTGCAAGGATTCCTTTGTTCCGTCATAGGCGTGATTCCGGCGCATCAGGGAGGCTTTTGAGATGTGATACCGCCGACAGACGAAAGAAATGTTCTTTGTTTGCCGATAAATTTCCACTGCGTGCAATTTTGTTTCCAAAAGGTGTGGACAATAGCGCTTTTTTGTGGTATAATCTTTCATGGTGATTGAGTCCTTTCTGTTAAGTGGGGTTAGGGGGAATTCTATTCTGTCAGAACTCAATCACTTTTTCTATAGCTTTTTCGCTTTTGGTCTCACACCTATTGTAACACAACAACAAACGGGAAAGAAAATTTTCGGAATCCCTTGACAAAAGCTGCGATTTGTGGTACAATAGAGAAAATAAGATAAGGGTTACCGATTGTGGCGGGGCAGACGGTCGTCGGAAGCGGAGAACCTGAGCGGGGCAATAGATGCCCGTTTCTTTCCGTATCCAACCTGCCCCCATCGGACAGGTTTTTTACCCTTTGGAAAGGAGAACGAAGCATGACGATTCGCACCGACCGATTCGAAAATCCGGCAATTCGTCCCGTGTTGGAACTGTTTGCCAAGGGCGACGGTCTTGTTCCTGTTTTTTCCGATTCCTATTTGATATGTCCGGCCTTCTGTGACGTTCACGTTCACATGAGAGAGCCGGGCTTTTCTTATAAGGAGACCATCGGAAGCGGAAGCCGCGCAGGCGCGCGCGGCGGGTACACGGCGCTGTGTGCCATGCCGAATCTTGATCCTGTTCCCGACACGCCCGGAACGCTTGCCGTCGAGGAGGAGATCATCCGCCGCGACGCGGTGATACGGGTTCTGCCCTACGGAGCGATTACGATGGGCGAGGAGGGAAAACGGCTTTCGGATATGGAAGGCATGGCGTCGCGCGTCTGCGCATTTTCGGATGACGGGCGCGGGGTGCAGGATACGGGACTGATGCGGGAAGCCATGTTGCGGGCGCGGGCGCTCGGCAAAATCATCGCGGCGCACTGCGAGGACAAGTCCCTGCTTGACGGAGGATACATCCACGACGGCGATTATGCGCGGGCGCACGGACATCGCGGAATCTCTTCGGCGAGCGAATACAAACAGGTGGAACGCGACCTACTTCTGGCGGAGGAAACCGGCGTTGCCTATCATGTCTGCCATGTTTCCACCAAAGAGAGCGTGGAACTGATCCGACAGGCAAAGCGGTCTGGCGTGAATGTGACCTGCGAGACTGCGCCGCACTATCTGGTGCTGACCGACCGCGATCTGGAAGAGGACGGGCGTTTTAAGATGAACCCGCCGCTGCGGAGCGAAGCGGATCGCGAAGCGTTGCTGGAGGGGATTGCGGACGGAACGGTTGATATGATTGCAACCGACCACGCGCCGCACAGCGTAGAGGAAAAGGCGCGCGGACTACAGGGCAGTCTGTTCGGCATTACGGGACTGGAAACGGCGTTTGCGGTTCTGTATACGAAACTGGTTCTGGGCGGAGTGCTGACGACGGGGAAGCTGACCGACCTGCTCGGCACAAATCCGCGGCGGCGGTTCGGAATTCCGACCTGCGGGGAAGATTATGCCGTGTTTGAGTTGGCAAGCCCTTACACGGTTGACCCCACGCGTTTTGCGTCGATGGGAAAAAGCACACCGTTCGCGGGGTGGACGGTGAAAGGAAGATGCGTGGCAACGGTCACGGGAGGGAAAACGGTATGGCAAGAATTTACGACGGAAAACTGATTCTGGAGGACGGAAGCGAATATTTCGGGTATCGCTTCGGCGCGGCGGACGAACGCATTTGCGAGGGGGTGTTCAACACCTCGATGGTCGGGTATCAGGAGATTATCTCCGACCCGTCCTACACCGATCAGGCGGTGGTGATGACCTACCCGCTGATCGGAAACTACGGGGTCAACAACGAGGACAACGAAACGCGGCATCCGAGTGTGAGCGCACTTCTGGTGGGCGAGTGCAACGACGAACCTTCCAACTTCCGCAGCACGCGGAGTCTTTCGGACTGGATGAAATCCTGCGGCATTGCGGGACTGGAAGGACTGGATACCCGCCGCCTGACGGGTAGCATCCGCGACAGGGGAAGCCGACTGGGGCTTCTGACCTCCGCCGACACGCCGACCGAAGAAGGTGTGCGGCGCATCGGCGCATATCGCGTTCCGCATGACGCGGTGGCGCGGGTGTCGACCAAAAAAGTGCGTTTCTCTCCCGCCGTCGGGAAAACGGTCTGCCGTGTGGCGGCAATCGACTGCGGGATGAAGGAAAATATCGTGCGGTCGCTCAACCGCCGAGGATGCGATGTGACGGTGTTCCCGTTTGACACGCCCGCAGAGGAGATCGAGCGGATGAATCCCGACGGGCTCTTCCTTTCCAACGGACCGGGAGACCCGCAGGACGTTACGCCGGTTATCGGCTTGGTGCGCCAACTGCGCGGAAAACTGCCGATTTTCGGAATCTGCCTCGGTCACCAGATGATCGCGCTTGCTTACGGCGCAGAAACCTACAAGCTGAAATTCGGTCATCGCGGCGGAAACCATCCGGTCAAGAATCTTCTGAACGGACGGGTGGAAATCACCTCGCAGAACCACAGCTACGCGGTGCGGGAAGCATCGGTCGAAGGGACGGGACTGGAAGTTACGCACGTCAATCTGCTTGACGGAAGCGTGGAAGGCTTGCGGTGCGAGCGCGACTGCGTGTTCTCGGTGCAGTACCACCCCGAAAGCGCCCCCGGACCTGAGGACAGCGGATATCTGTTCGATCTGTTCACGGAAAACATGAAACGCTTTGGAGGAAACCGAAATGCCTAAAAGACAGGATCTGAAAAAAGTGATGGTCATCGGAAGCGGACCGATTGTCATCGGTCAGGCGGCGGAGTTCGACTACGCGGGAACGCAGGCGTGTCTGGCATTGCGCGAAGAGGGCTACGAAGTGGTGCTCTGCAACTCCAACCCCGCAACCATCATGACCGATACCACCGTTGCGGACAAAGTTTACATGGAGCCGCTGACGTTGGAATATGTGGCAAAGATCATCCGCTACGAGCGCCCGGACGCGATTATCCCGGGGCTTGGCGGACAGACGGGACTGAACCTTGCAATCCAGCTCGAGAAGAAGGGGGTTCTGCGGGAATGCGGAACAGAACTGCTCGGAACAAAGAGCACAAGCATTGAACGCGCAGAGGATCGCGAACTGTTCAAGAAGCTGTGCGAGGAAATCGGCGAGCCGGTTTGCCCCTCGGAGATTGCGAAGAGCGTGGAGGACGGACTTGCGGCGGCAGAGCGGATCGGATATCCCGTGGTTCTGCGCCCTGCGTTCACGCTTGGCGGAACAGGCGGCGGCTTTGCCGCAAACGAGGAGGAATTCCGCATTCTGATGGCGGGCGCGTTGGAACTGTCGCCCGTGCATGAAGTGCTGGTTGAAAAGAGCGTCAAGGGCTACAAGGAAATTGAATACGAAGTTATGCGCGACGCAAACGATACCGCGATTGTGGTCTGCAATATGGAGAATCTCGATCCGGTCGGAGTTCACACGGGGGATTCGGTTGTGGTCTGCCCGAGCCAGACCCTGACCAACCGCGAATACCAGATGCTCCGCAACAGCGCGCTGAAACTGATCCGAAGCCTTGAAATCGAGGGCGGCTGCAACGTGCAGTTTGCGCTTGACCCGGATTCTTTCCAATACTATGTGATCGAGGTCAACCCGCGCGTGTCGCGTTCTTCGGCTCTGGCAAGCAAGGCAAGCGGATTCCCGATTGCGCGGGTGTCGGCAAAGATTGCAGTCGGACTGCGGCTTGACGAGATCATGCTGCCCAATACGCCTGCGTCGTTTGAACCTGCGCTCGACTATGTGGTAACCAAAATGCCGCGTTTCCCGTTTGACAAATTTGCAAGCGCCTCCAACCGGCTTTCCACGCAGATGAAGGCGACGGGCGAGGTCATGAGCGTTGGTCGGACGTTGGAGGAAAGCCTGCTCAAGGCGGTGCGGTCGCTGGAAATCGGCGCATACCATCTTTTCTCCGCCAAAGCCGAGGCGATGACCGACGGCGAGTTGTGGGACTATATCGCCAATGCAACCGACGACCGCCTCTTCATGCTCGCCGAACTGTTGCGGCGCGGAGCGGAAGTTGACAAACTGTTTGAAGTCACGAAGATCGACCGCTTCTTCCTGCGGAAGCTCAGACACATCGTGGAACTCGAGCGTGCGCTTGCGGCTGCGCCGAACGACCTTCCGGAACTGGCGGAATGCAAGAAATACGGGTTCTCGGATCGTGCGGTTGCCAAGCTGTGGAACACGACCGAGGAAAAGGTCTGCAGGATGCGGAAGGAAGCGGGCATCGTTCCCGTGTTCAAGGCGATCGACTCCTGTGCTTCGGAGTTTGACGCATATATTCCGTACTATTACTCCACCTATGCCGAGGAGAACGAGGCACGGCGGAATACGGGAAAACCGAAGATTGTGGTGCTCGGCGCAGGGCCTATCCGCATCGGGCAGGGCGTGGAATTCGATTATTCCACGGTTCACGCGGTGCAGACCATCAAAAAATCGGGCTATGAGGCGATCATCATCAACAACAACCCCGAAACGGTGTCCACCGATTACACCACTTCGGATAAACTCTATTTCGAGCCGCTGACCGCCGAGGACGTGATGCACATCATCGAACTGGAAAAGCCCGAAGGCGTGATCGCCTCTCTTGGCGGACAGACCGCGATCAACCTTGCCGAAAAACTGGCGGCGCGCGGCGTGAAGATCATCGGAACAGACTGCGAGGCAATCGAGCGTGCGGAGAACCGCGACGTGTTCGAACGTCTGCTTGCCGATCTCGGAATCCCCGAGCCGAAGGGACGTGCGGTGACCAACGTGGAGGACGGCGTGAAGGCAGCTGAGGAAATCGGCTATCCCGTTTTGGTGCGCCCGTCGTTCGTGCTGGGCGGAAGAGCCATGCGGATTGTGGCGGACGAAGCGGGCTTGCGGCACTACCTGCAAAGCGCGGTGGAAGTTGACCGCGACCGTCCCGTTCTGGTGGATCGCTATATTGTCGGAAAAGAAGTTGAGGTTGACGCCATCTGCGACGGGCGGGATGTGTTTGTCCCGGGCATCATGGAACTGGTTGAGCGAACCGGCATTCACAGTGGCGACAGCATCAGCGTTTACCCGCCGTTCAGCATTTCGGATCGCGTCAAGGGCGTGATTCTGCAATACACCAAGCGGTTGGGGCTTGCCATCGGGATTGTGGGGCTGTTCAACATTCAGTTTATCGTAGACCGCAACGACGAAGTGTTCATCATCGAGGTCAACCCGCGCTCGAGCCGCACTGTGCCGTTCCTCTCCAAGGCAACCGGCTACAGTCTTGCGGATATCGCAACCGAGGTGATTCTCGGCAAGTCGCTGAAGGAGCAGGGCATCTTTGACCTTTACGCACCCGAAAAGAAGCGGCATTATGTCAAAGTTCCCGTGTTCTCTTTCAGCAAAATCACGGGTGTGGACGCGTCGCTTTCTCCCGAGATGAAATCCACGGGCGAGGCGATCGGTTACGACGACAAACTCAACCGTGCGCTCTACAAGGCGTTGCAGGCTTCGGGCATGAAGCTGCACAATTACGGAACGGTGTTTGTAACCGTCTGCGACCGCGACAAGGAAGAAGCGCTTCCGTTGGTGCGCAGATTCTATAACCTCGGTTTCAATATCGAGGCAACCGAGGGAACTGCGCGCTTCCTCAAGCAGAACGGCATCCGCACGCGGATTCTCGGCAAACTCGGCGAGGGGTCGCACGATATTGAAGATGCCCTGCGGCAGGGACATATTGCCTATGTCATCAACACGGGCGATGTGGCAAGCGAGGAGCAAAAATCCGACGGACACCGTATCAGACAGCTTGCAACCGAGAACACTATCACCATGTTCACGTCGCTTGACACCGTGCGTGTTCTTCTGGATGTTCTGGAAGAAACCACGCTCGGCGTGTCGACGATCAATTCCTGACGGGAGGTCAAAATGAAAGAAGTCAACTATACCGTTGAAAGCAATCGCAGAATCGCGCGGGATATCTGGGAAATGGTTCTTTGCGGCGACAATTCGGCAATTACACGCCCCGGGCAGTTCGTCAATCTTCTGATTGAGGGCTGTTATCTGCGCCGCCCGCTGTCGGTCTGCAATGTGGAGAGTGACCGCCTGACATTGATCTACAAGGTGGTGGGCAAGGGAACGGAAATTCTTTCCCGCACGCAGTCCGGAACGGTGATCAATACGCTTTCCGGACTTGGAAACGGCTTTGACGTGACCCGCGCGGGAGAGCGCCCGCTTCTGGTCGGCGGCGGAGTCGGAGTTCCTCCGATGTATCTGCTTTGCCGCAGACTGATCGAAAACGGCGCAAAGCCGGTTGTGGTTCTCGGGTTCAACACGGCGGATGACGTCTTTTACCGCGCGGAATTTGAAGCGCTCGGCGCAGAGGTGCATATTGCCACGGCGGACGGCTCGGTGGGAACGCGCGGGTTTGTGACCGATGTTGTAAAGAATCTGGATTATACCTACTTTTACACCTGCGGACCGCTTCCGATGTTCTATGCACTGGAACGTACAGTCAAGACCGCAGGGGAATACAGCTTTGAGGAACGCATGGGCTGCGGGTTCGGCGCCTGTATGGGGTGCTCCTGCAAAACGAAATACGGAACGAAGCGCATCTGCGTAAACGGTCCGGTACTGAAACGGGAGGAGATCATCTGGTGAATACAAAAGTCAATCTGTCGGGATGGGAACTGGATAACCCGATCATTCCCGCAAGCGGAACTTTCGGATACGGTCGCGAATTTGCGGCGCTTTACGATCTGGATATTCTCGGAACATTTTCCTTCAAGGGCACGACGGTGGAAGAACGCTTCGGCAATCCCACGCCGCGCATCGCGGACAGCTATGCGGGCATCGTCAACTCCATCGGGCTTCAGAATCCCGGAGTGGATCATGTTATCGCGTATGAACTGCCCGATATGAAAAGCTTCTTCCACAAAAAAGTGATTGCCAACCTCAGCGGCGCGACCACGGAGGAATACGTCACGCTGGCGGAGAAACTCGGGAAAGAAGAGCAGGTCGGCATTCTGGAAGTCAACATCAGCTGCCCCAATGTGCGGTGCGGCGGAATGTCGGTGGGGACTTCTCCCGAAAAAGCAATGGAGGTTACCAAAGCCGTCAAGGCGGTGGCAAAGAAGCCTGTCTATATGAAGCTTTCGCCGAACGTGACCGACATTGTCTCCATTGCGCTTGCCTGCGAAGAGGGCGGCGCGGACGGCATCAGCATGATTAACACGCTGGTGGGAACGCGGATCGATCTGCGGCGACGGAAGCCGATTATCGCAAACAAGATTGCGGGTTACTCGGGTAAGGCGCTCTTTCCCGTGGCGCTCGGCATGGTGTACAAGGTTTTTGCGGCGGTGAAGATTCCGATCATCGGCATCGGAGGCGTTTCGTCGGCGGAGGACGCGCTCGAAATGATGATGGCGGGCGCAACTGCGGTCGGCGTGGGCGCGGCAAATCTGATTGATCCTTACGCCTCCAAAAAAATCGTGGAGGATCTTCCGCGCGTGATGGAGAAATACGGGATTGAAAATCTGACCGATATCATAGGAGCGGCACACAATGGATGAAAAGGTAATTATTGCACTGGATTTTGACAGTGCGGAAACGGTTTACGCGTTTCTCGATCGCTTCGGCGGCAAGCGGCTGTTTGTGAAGATCGGCATGGAGTTGTTCTATGCCGAAGGACCTGCCATTGTGCGCGAAATCAAGCGGCGCGGGCATAAAATTTTCCTCGATCTGAAGCTGCACGACATCCCGAATACCGTCGGGAAAGCCATGCGGGTGCTTTCGGGGTTGGATGTGGATATGTGCAACCTGCACGCTTCGGGAACGAAGGAAATGATGGAAGCGGCGGTGCGGGGGCTGACCCGTGCGGACGGAACACGTCCGCTCCTGATTGCGGTCACCCAGCTGACCAGTACCGACGAGCGGGCTTTGCATGAGGAACTGCTGATCGACCGCCCGATGGAAGAAGTCGTGCTGTCCTATGCCGCGCGCGCAAAGGAAGCGGGACTCGACGGCGTGGTCTGCTCGCCCCGCGAGGCGGGAGCGGTTCATGCGCGGTGCGGAAAGGACTTTCTGACCGTTACCCCCGGCGTTCGCTTTGCGGAGGGGGATAAGGGCGACCAGAAGCGGGTCATGACGCCGGCTGAAGCGAAGAAAATCGGATCGGATTACATTGTGGTCGGCAGACCGATTACCGCTGCGCCCGATCCGGTGGCGGCTTACGGGCGCTGCGTCAGAGAATTTTCCGGAAACGAATAAGGAGGAGACAGGAATGGAAACCATCAAGGAAACGATTGCAAAAGATCTGCTGTCCATCAAGGCGGTCTTTTTCCGCCCGAACGAGCCGTTTACATGGGCAAGCGGCATCAAAAGCCCGGTCTACTGCGACAACCGTTTGATTCTGACCGCGCCAGCGGTGAGAGGTCGGGTGGAAGCCGCCATTGCAGAAACGGTCAGACGGGAATATCCCGAGACAGAGGTGCTGATGGGAACTTCCACGGCTGGCATTGCGCACGCGGCGATCGCGGCACATCTGATGGGACTGCCGATGGGCTACGTCCGCTCGGGCGCAAAAGACCACGGCAGACAGAACCGCATCGAGGGCAAACTGGAAGCGGGGCAGAAGGTGGTGGTCATCGAGGATCTGATCTCTACGGGCGGCAGCGTGATCGAGGTGGTGGAAGCTCTGCGCGAGGTCGGCGCGGAGGTGCTCGGAATCGTGAGCATCTTCACCTACGGAATGCAGAAGGGGCTTGACCGTCTTGCGGCGGCGAATGTGCGGAATGTCAGCCTGACCGATTTTGATACGATTGCGCGGATTGCGGGCGAGGACGGCTACATCGCGCCCGAAGATGTGAATCGGCTGATTGCCTTCCGCAACAATCCTGCGGACGAGAGCTGGATCGGAGGCAGGGCATGAAACATCTGGCGGATATTTCGGATCTGTCGGTCGCGGAGATTGACAGTCTGATCGCGACGGCGGAGGACATCTCCGCGCATCCCGAAAAATATGAGGATGCAATGCAGCACAAAACGCTTGCAACCCTCTTCTTTGAGCCGTCCACGCGCACACGGCTGAGTTTTGAAACGGCAATGCTGTCGCTCGGCGGCAGTGTTGCGGGATTCTCGGACGCGGACACCAGTTCGGCAAGCAAAGGGGAGACGTTGGCAGACACGATCGAAGTCGTGTCGGGTTATGTGGATATCATTGCCATGCGGCACTATGCGGAAGGGGCGCCGTATGTTGCCATGGCGCATTCGGAAGTTCCGATCATCAACGCGGGGGACGGCGGGCATTTCCACCCGACCCAGACGCTTGCCGACCTTCTGACCGTCAAGCGGGAAAAGGGGAGACTGGATCACCTGAAGATCGGTTTCTGCGGCGATCTGAAATACGGCAGGACCGTCCACTCCCTGATTGCCGCAATGGCGCGCTACGAGGGAACCGAATTGGTTCTGATCTCGCCGCCCGAGTTGGCGCTCCCCGATTTCGTTATGGAAGAGACCGTCAAAGCGAAGGGAATTCCCTGCACGGTCTGCGCCTCTCTGGAGGATGCAATCAAGGACTTGGACGTGCTGTACATGACCCGCGTTCAGAAGGAACGCTTTTCGGATCTTGCGGAATACGAACGGCTCAAGGATCTGTACATTCTGGACGGAAAAAAGCTGAATATGGCAAAGCCGGACACCATTGTTCTGCATCCGCTTCCGCGCGTGAATGAGATTACCGTGGATGTGGACAGCGACCCGCGCGCCTGCTATTTCAAGCAAACGAGAAACGGCAAGCTGATGCGCATGGCGCTGATTCTGAAACTGATGAACGAGCGGAATCTGCCGGATGCAGACCGCAAGCGCGGAGATGCGGTCACGGGGACATATGCTTGTCCCAATCCGCATTGCGTAACCCGCACGGAGCGGTGTCTGCCGGCGCGCTTCTACCGTGACGCGAACGGCACGGTTCATTGCGGGTATTGTGACGGAATCGTCGGTTAAATCCGTGTTTCCTCTTGACAAAGCTGCCGCGCGAGAGTATAATAATGTTGTATTGACGGTGGCTTACGGAGGATGACATGAGAATCCGAAAAAAAGGAATTGCGCTTTTGCTTGCCGTTCTGTTTGTCCTGACGGTGTTTCCGGGGTGCAGAAAAACGGTTTCCGAAACGGATAACTCGGAACTTCCCGCGCTGATTATCGGAAGTGACGAGTATCTGCCGTACTTCTATATGGACAGTGACGGTGATTTTGCCGGGATTGATGTTGATCTTGCGCGGGAAGCCTGCCGCAGACTGGGGTTGCGTGCGGAATTTCGCCAGATTTCCTGGGAGAACAAGGACGCCTATCTGGAAAGCGGGGAGATTGACTGTCTGTGGGGCAGCTTTTCCATGACGGGGCGGGAGGATCGGTACGCATGGGCGGGACCTTATATGACAAGCCGTCAGGTTCTGCTGGTTGCCGAAGACAGCCCGGTTACAACGCTTGCCGATCTGGAAGGTTTGCAGATCGGAGTCCAGTTTACTTCCAAGCCGGACGAGTTGTTTTCGGCAGGTGCCGGGATTGGCTTTCCGACCCTGCGCTCGCTTTATTGCTTTTCGGGGACAGAGGAACTGTTGGCAGCGCTTCGAAAAGGCTACGTGGACGCCATTGCGGGACATGAAACCATGTTTCTGGAGTACATGAAAACCGCAACCGGACGTTATCGGATACTGGAAGAGCCGCTTCTGGAGGTCGAACTCGGCGTGGCGTTTGCAAAGAACGGAGGCGAGCAGATGGCGGAAAGGCTGACCGGGGTTTTACGCGCCATGTATGAGGACGGTTTTGTTGCGTCGGTTCTGGAACGTCACGGCATTTCGTCGGAAAGGACAACGGTGGGCAAATGAATGCTAACGCACATAAACCGTTGCATTCGTTTTCCCACAAGATGCTTCTGATCCTTGCGATATTGGGCGGTTGGCTGTTCATCATGGCGCTTGAATATCTTCTCGGCACGAGGGCGGGACTGCTCAAAGCGAAGGCACGGTTGGAAACGGAAAACGCCTACATTGCGGCGCAGTGTATCCGTTACGATGAGGTCGGCGCTGAGGAGAAGATGAAAAGTCTGATCCGGATTGCGGACAAGGCGCTTCGGTTTCAGCGGATTTACCGCGAGGATGACGGCAATCTGAACGAAGAATTCTTTCTTGAATATATGGAAAGTTTCCGTTTAACGGGAATTATCCTGACCGAGGACGGGAACGAAACGGGACTTCGCTTTTTTTCGCGTGAAAGGGAGATGTCCGGGATTTGGACTGAAATCTTCGGTTTATCCGCTTCGGTTTCCGGTTGCCCCGGCAAAGTGTATTCGGAACGCTTTTTTCATGACGACGGTTATTACTACGATTACTCGGTGGTTTCCAGATTGGACAAACCCGGCCTGATTCTGTGCTACGTGCGACAGGAGCCGACTGCGGTGCAAGGGACGGAGTTGTCGGTTCGCACGCTTCTTTCCGGATACTCTTTTATAAATGACGGCATTGTCGCGGTTACAAACGGAAGCCGCGTCATTGGAAGCAACAGCGAGGCACTGCTTGATCAGAATGTCTCGGAGTGTGAACTGATTCGTCTGGCGCAGAATGCAAAAAATCCGAGTCGTGTTCTCCCGAAGATCGATGTTAACGGTTCGACTTACTACACGTTGTACGACAGAAGCAAAAATTATTGCATCTATCTGTTCTATCCCGCAAAAGAAGCGTTCACCTCGCGGTCGATGTTAATCGCTTATTCCTCGGTTCTGTATGTGCTCCTCTCGGGTGTGCTTCTTTGGATGTGGTTTCGTGCCGAGAGCCGCCGCAGCGTGACCGAAATGCGGAACGCGGAACAGTACCATGCCGAGCTGAGTCGCCTTGCAAACGACGCCATTCGTGCAAACGAAGCGAAAACCGACTTCCTGCGCCGCATGAGTCACGATATCCGCACGCCGGTCAACGGCATCCGCGGAATGCTGGATATGGCGGAATACTACGATAACAATCCCGAAAAGCGCAAAGAATGCTACGGAAAGATGCGGGAAGCATCCGGGTATCTGTTGGAACTTGTGACCGATGTGTTGGATATGAGCAAGTTGGAACAGGGCGATGTGCTGTGGAAGGACGAAAAGTTCCGCATTGACCGCGTGTTCGACGAAATCTGCACAATGATGAAGCAACAGGCGCGCGAGAAGGGCGTGGAACTGACATCGCAAACCGAAAATATCCGCCATCCGTACCTGATCGGCAGTGCGGTTTGCTTCCGCAGAATCTGTCTGAATCTGATCGGCAACGCGATTAAATACAATCGCGCAGGCGGAACGGTTCATGTGGTCTGTCGGGAGGAATGTGACGAAAACGGCGAGACGGAATTCACCTTTATCTGCTCCGATACGGGAATCGGCATGAGCACGGAGTTTATGCGGCATATGTACGACCCGTTTGCACAGGAGGATCGTTCCTTCAAGTCCTCCTACAACGGCACGGGACTTGGACTTGCCATTGTGAAGAAACTCGTTGACCATCAGGGTGGCACGATTGAGGTGGAGAGCACGCAGGGCTTGGGGACAATCTTTACCGTGCGGTTGCACTTCCGGATCGATGCCGATGTCGAGGAACTCACGCAGGCGCGCACCATTCAGAGTCTTCAGGACAGCGACCATGTTTTGCAGGGCGCGAAAATTCTGATTGCCGAGGATAACGACCTCAACATGGAAATCGCGCAGTTTATTCTGGAGCGCTCCGGTGCAACCGTGTTGCGTGCGGAAAACGGTAAAGAGGCGGTGGAACGGTTCATGGCATCCGCACCCGGCGAGCTGGATCTGATCCTGATGGATCTGATGATGCCCGTGATGGACGGTCTGCTTGCAACGCAGGTGATCCGCGCATCGGGTCATCCCGATGCAAAAACGATTCCGATCATCGCCATGACGGCGAATGCCTACGCAGACGATGTGGAACGTTCGCTGAAGGCGGGAATGAACGGACATCTTGCAAAGCCGCTCGATGCCGGCAAACTTGTGGATACGGTTGCGGACTATTACAAAAGAAAGACGGAGAATGAAAATCATGACGGTCAGGGAATGTTATGAGAGTCTTGGCGAGGATTACGAAACGGTTGCGGAACGCTTTGGCGACGACGCGATGGTGCGGCATTTTTGCGGGCGCTTTCTGCAGGACGGAAGCTTTGCGGCTCTGACCGAAGCGCTGAAAACAGGCAGTGCGGAAGCCGCTTTCCGGGCGGCGCACACGCTCAAAGGCGTTTGTCTGAATCTCGGCTTTTCATGCCTTGGGAAAGCAGCTTCGGAACTGACGGAATATCTGCGCGGAAGGGGCGATACGGTCGGATACGACGCGCTTTATTCTGCCGTTGCAACAGAGTACCGCCGCGTGGCGGATACGCTTCAGGTATTATAAATTATCATCCTTATACAACGAAAGCGCCGCGGAATCCCGCGGCGCTTTCTGATGCCGATTTTGAGGGGGATAAGTTTGCTCTTTCCTCCATGATCCCGTTTTTTCCACCGATCCGCCCCGCAGACCTTTATATTCTCTGCTCAACTTTTTGCAGGCATTGGTAAAGGAGCGGGTTGAATGCACCGCATTCACCGGATAGAAGCATCGAAATCGCTTCTTTGTGCGAATATGCTTCCTTGTAAATCCGCTTGCTGACCAACGCGTCGTAGCAATCGGCAAGCGCCGCAACCTGCGCGGAGATCGGAATCTCGTCCCCGCATAAACCGTCCGGGTAACCGCTACCGTCCCAACGCTCGTGATGCCAACGACAGATGTCAATGGCGGTTTTCAGGAGCGGCAGATCGCGGTATTCCCGCATATCCTCCAGAATTTTCGCGCCGATCAGCGTGTGACGGTGCATCATCTCGGTTTCCTCTGCCGTCAGCTTGCCCGGTTTGTTGAGAATCCACTCGTCGATGCCGATTTTTCCGATATCATGCAACATGGAAGCAGTGGAGATCACTTCGATATCTTCGGTCGTAAGCGCGTAACGGTCGGTCATGCCGGCCAATTGTTCCAGAAGAAGCCGCGTCAGGCGGCTGATGTTCAGAACGTGAGAGCCGCGTTCCGAATTGCGGAATTCCACTGCGTGGCTGAAAATGTCAATGATGACCTTTGCGTTTTCCTCTTTTTGCAACATCCGATCCGCAAGCATATTGGCAAGGCGACGTTGTTTTGCGTATAATTTGATGGTGTTCAGCGCACGGTGACGGACGACCTTGCTGTCAAAAGGACGGTTGATGTAGTCGGTGATCCCGAGATTATAGGCGCGGCGGATGGAAACGGCGGAATCGTCGCCCGTGATGATGATAACGGGGATTTCCTCAATCAGGTGCGTTTCATTCATGTAGGCAAGCACGTCAAAGCCGTCCATGTTCGGCATGACGATGTCAAGCAGGCAAAGGGAAATGCGCGTTCCCTCAGCTTGCAGAACCCGAATGCAGGCTTCGCCGTCCTCGGCTTCAAGAAAGTGAAATTCACAGCCGAGCATGGTAGAGAGAATTTCGCGGTTCAGCGCCGAGTCGTCGCAGATGAGAACCGTCGGCTTCTGCGCCTGAACCTGCGCACTGTGCGTTTCCTGCTCGGTCATGACGCGGTTTTTGTGTTGCTTCGCGAGCATCAGAAGGCGATCTGCACGTTCCAGCGCGTCGCTGACGGTTTCGTCACCGGAAATCACGCCGCCGATGCTGACGGAAAGGCGTTTTCCCGTAGTCCCGAAGGGGTCTGTAACGCCGATCTTTTTGCGCAAGCGACTGAGAAAAGCGGAAAGGTCGGCTTGGTCTGTCTGCGGAAGGATCAGCAGGAATTCATCGCCGCCGTAACGGACGAGACGGTCATCGGCGCGCAGATTGTCAGTGATGACGCTGACCACGGTACGCAGAACCGTGTCGCCGAGATTGTGTCCGAAAAAGTCGTTGTACAGCTTGAAATCGTCCACATCCATGATTGCAACGCCTGTTCCGGGGGCACGGAGGTCGCGCAGGAATTCTTCGTAGTAGCGGCGGCTGTATGCGCCCGTCAGAACATCGGTATAAAGTTTGTGCGTGCTGTCGGCAAGCGTTTTTCGAAATTCCTCCCGCCCGACGAAGCTGTTAACAAAGTTGCTGTCGGCTTTACGGAGAATCTCAAGGACATGAATCCGACCGTCTAAGCGGACGGGATATGCCATGACCTGCCAGATGACGCCGTCCTGAAATTCCAGTTTGGTCTGAACACACCCAGCGCGATACGCCGAGAGGGAAACGCAGCTATGACAGCGGCTGCCGTTCCCGCAGAAAAAGCAGGAGTGCGGCGGGGGAGGGCAGGTTTCATCGGAGAGGACGGACAATTCCTCGGGCGTGATGAGACGAACCGTGGAAAAGAGCGTTCGGTAGGCGTTCGATAACGCCTCGATCTGTTCCTGAGTGTAAGACGGAATGGATTCCATGGCGGATTCCTTTCTTTGGTGATCTGTCTGAAAATCTGCCTTCATTATAACACGAAGAGCAGAAAAAGGCAAGCGATAATTGTAAATTCGCGTTTCCAAAAGTTTTGACGCGCGACAAAAACGGTGCATTTTGTGCAAGGTGACTAAAAAATCGAAAAAAGATTGTGCCGAATGTCAATTGAAATTTCGATCGAACTTTGGTATAATGTTTACAGAAGCATTATTAACGATAATGTCGTAATGGAAGCAAAATCTTGCAAAAAAATTCGGAAAATATGCTTGACAAGGAGGGTGCAGGTCGTGTATAATGCCTTGACAGACAGACAGACAGACAGACAGACAGACAGACAGACAGA
>URHR01000027.1 GCA_900547725.1 uncultured Eubacteriales bacterium | reverse complement strand
GTTCTTATTTTGGATAACACCTTTTGTCTACAGTTTGAGCCGCCCGGCACGTTTCCCGTGCCGGGCGGCTGAATGTTATACTCCGACTTCGCGGAGGAAGTTCTCGGCGTTGGTGCAGAGCACCTTTTCGGCAAGCGTCCTGCCGCCGATATCATAGGTGCTGTCCAATAACGCTTTCATCTGTTCATACAGGAAGAAGGTGTAGGATTCCTTCTCCTCCTCGGAATCGGGCAGACCGGCACTCCACGCGAATGCTTCCCGCACGTGATTCCGGTAAGTTCCGTTTTCCCATGTTCGCCTTCCGTGCCACAGCAGGAGGGGCATATCGCTGCCGTAAAAGATCCGATCCTGCGGCAGATGCTCCAACATAAACCGATGCATTGCGGGATTCACCACGGCGGCGCAGTCAAACCAGAATCCCTTCATGTCGTCGCCCATCTCCCGCCATGCGGCTTCGATGACCTCGGTGTTGTAGCTTCTTCCGTAGTGCGCGATAATGATGCGGACATCGGGAAACTTCTGCCGCAGTTCCAACAGCTCCCGAATGTTGTCCGGGGAGGCGATTCTTCCCGCACGGGGGAGGTGGATGGTAACGGCGCGCCGATTCCGGTCAAGGGATTTCATAAACGCGTCCGGCAGAAAATCGGGGATGCGGATATCCGCGCCTTTTTCGCCGGATACCAGATCGGGATACGGCTTGTAGCCGAGAAAGTTTCCGCGCAGGAGCATTTCCTCGCACGCATCGGGATTCATATCGGGCGAGATTGCCATCTCGGCGGTTCGGATGCGGAGCTGTCCGTTTCCGGATTCTCTGTCCAACAGGTTTTTCAGATGTCGGTTGGCGCTCTCCAGATCCACCCCGCGGATCGGCATCGGAAATGCGTTGACCGATACCGTACGGTCTCCCCAAAGCGTCTGCATATAGACTGCCAGGTCTTTTTCGTCCATCCGGAAGCCGCACTGCATTGCCCAGTCCTTGTCTATCTGCTCCTGACTGACATGAACGGTATCGCACGGGCGCGTGATATGCAGATGCATATCAGACAGGCGCGCCGGCAGGCGGGGATTGATATACTCCTCGAAAAAAGCAATGTCGCGGTCGGTTTTTCTGAAATAAGGTAACATCGGTTTTCTCCTTTTTTTCTTTTTTCTTTTTTTTGCAAACCACTTGACAAGTCGGTGTTTTTCTGTTATGATATTGTGTGAAGAGAGATGACGTCTCCGGTGCGGTAACTCTCCTCAATGGCACAGGCAATGCGGACGTGGTCGGCAAGTCCTGTCGGCGCGGTACGGCAGGTGCCGTTGAGTTGCGCACGGAATACGGAAAATTCCTTTGTATAGAGCCTCGGAATGTTTTTGACAGTTCCGGCGTAGGTGTTCGTCCGGAAGGAGACCGTTGCCGAGTAAGTGTCGCATCCGAAAAAGAGCGAGGCACAGCAGTCGGCGTATTCCAACAGTGCCGTAATGTGATTTCCCTGACGGATTGCACGAACCGTTCGGATATCGTTTCCGAGTACGGTCAGGCACATCTGCACCAGATGCGGAGCGTAGAACAGGAATCCGCCGTAGGGACTTTCCGGTTCGACCGGTGCCGAAAACGAGGCGCCGATCACATCGGCACGGGACGCGTTCACCTTGCTCCGCAAGCGAAGCAGCGAGGGCGCGTACTGCAGACAGGAACCGCCGGAAAGCAAGACTCCGTTCCGTTCGGCAAGTCGGAGCAGTTCTTCCGTATCCGCTACCGTTCCGCAAAGCGGCTTGTCCACAAACACTGCCGTTCCGGGGGTCAGATAAGGACGCGCGAGTTCCAGATGGGTTGCGCCGTTCCGTGCGGTAATCATCACGCCGTCTGCAATTCCGACAAATGCGGCAGGGTCGGTTACACAGGGAACTCCGAAATTGACGGAGAACCGCTCATTTGCGGCAGGTTCGGTGCCATATGCGCCAATCAGCGTCAGCTCCGGGCAGGTGCGTATCAGGTTTGTGAATGCCTGCGCGTGTGAGTTCTCCGTTCCGAGAATGGCAATGCGTTTGATCTGTTTCATGTTTTCCGCCTTTCTGCAGGGACAGGTGCTGACCGAGGATTGTTTACATTGGAAGCTTTCTTTTTTGGTCAGCAACTAACCAACTGTTTATTTAATAAGCCTGACGATTATATCATATCACATCTAAGAACGTTTGTCAATCGGAAACGCAAAATTTATTGGGTAAAAAGAGGAAACGGTATGAAATCCATCACGGAACTGTATCTGATCGGCAAGGGTCCATCCAGTTCGCACACTATGGGACCGGAAAAAGCCGCAAAGCTGTTTCTGGCGGAACACCCGGAGGCGGAGCGGTTTGAGGTTCGCCTGTACGGGTCGCTGGCACTGACCGGAACGGGGCACGGAACCGACCGGGTGCTGTCGGAGACGCTCGGAAAGGAACGGACGCAGATCGAATTGATTGCGCAGGCGTCTTTCCCGTTGGAGCATCCGAACACGATGGATCTCTTAGCCTTCCGCGGCGCGCAGCAAACCGGCTTTATGCGGGTACGGAGCATCGGCGGCGGGGCAATTGAAATCGACGGAAGGCCGACGCCTCCAAGCGAGCAGTGTTACCCGCACTCCGACTTTGCGGAAATTTCCGCCTACTGTCGGAAAAATCGGCTGACGCTGCCGGAATATGTTGCACGGTTTGAAAAAAGCGGGTGGAGAGAGCATCTGGCAAAGGTTTTGGCGGTTATGCGTGCGGCGGTCGCGCGCGGAATCGTTGCAGAGGGAATTCTGCCGGGAAATCTGGGCGTCTCCCGAAAAGCTGCGATGCTGTACCGCGATCCGATTTCGAATGAGTCGCCGGAAACGCGGGAGCTGCGGCTTCGGAGCGCATACGCCTATGCGGTGAGTGAAGAGAATGCGGCAGGCGGCATCATCAGTACAGCCCCGACCTGCGGCGCGTGCGGTGTTGTTCCGGCGGTTCTGTTGCGGGCGCAGGAAACCGAAGGATACAACGATGAGATGCTTCTGGACGCACTTGCAACGGCAGGTCTGATCGGAACTCTGGTACGAACCAATGCCTCCATCAGCGGTGCGGAGTGCGGCTGTCAGGCGGAGATCGGAACGGCGTGCTCCATGGCGGCGGCAGGACTCGGACAGCTGCGCGGATATGATCTGCACCGGATTGAAAGCGCGGCGGAAACCGCAATGGAGCACAACATCGGTCTGACCTGCGACCCCGTTTGCGGATTGGTGCAGATCCCGTGCATCGAGCGGAACTCGGTTGCGGCGCAGAAAGCGGTTCATGCGGCAATGCTGGCAGGCGTGCTTGCGGATACGCAGAAGGTTTCGTTTGACTGCATTGTGCGGAATATGTACGAAACGGGGCGGGATCTGTTGGGCGCTTACCGTGAAACCGCAACCGGAGGGCTGGCAAAACTGTACCGTGCCGGGACGGGAGAGGAGTGTGATGAGCATGATTCCTGAGATCAAATCGGTTCTGAGAGCGGAATCCCCGGAACTGCTGTCGTTTCTGGATCGCGCATTCGGCTTTGAATCCGGGCGGAACGGGTTTCTGTCCTTTCTGCCCAAGCTGTATGAGGAATGTGCCGAGCCATGGCGGTACAATCTGGTGACAAGGGATTCCGCGACCGGTGCGATTTCCTCCGCACTGGGGCTTTACCCGTTGCATCTTCGGGTAGCGGAGCGACAGCTTTCCTGCATGGCGTTCGGCAACATGGCGGTGGATTCCGATGCCAGAGGGCAGGGACTGATGGGGCTGATGATGCAGAACGCGGTTGACCTCTGCAGGCGCGATGGATACGATCTTGCGGTGCTTGGCGGACAGAGACAGCGCTACGCCCGCTTCGGATTTGAAGGAAACTGCGGGGATCGCACGTTCCTGCTGACCGCAGCGAATTTCCGCCATTGCTGCGGCGATCTGCCGGATTCGGTTACGGTTCGCCCGGTGGAACGTGCGGATTCGTTCCTTCCGGAGCTGTTGGCGCTTCACGATGCACAGCCGCTTTATGCGGAGCGGTCACCGGATCGGTTTTATGACATTCTGCTGTCCTGGAATTATCGGCCGTATGCGGCGTTCCGGGACGGAAAGCCGATCGGATACTTCCTGCGGAAGGGGAATGAGATCCGCGAGACGGTTCTGCGCGATCCGGACGATCTGATTCCGGTTCTGCGGAGCGCCGCAGGAGGGGAGGAACTGAAGGTTTGTTTTTCTCCGTGGGAAACCGTGCTTTGCCTGCGCGCGGCGGCGATCGCCGAGTCGCAGGGGCTGATGCAATGGGAAAAATTCGCGGTGTTCCGGTTTGTTCCGGTTCTGCAGGCATTCCTGACGTTGCGCACGGCGACCTGTGTGCCGGATGACGGCACGCTGACCGTTCGGATCGAAACCGATTCCGGTGCGGAAAATCTGACCGTTTCCGTTCGAAACGGAGTTCCCGCTGTCCGGGAAAGCAGTGCCCCTCCGGAGCTGACGCTGTCTTATCCGGAAGCAATGGCGTTCTTTTTCGGAAACGATTCTCCTGCGCGCCTGATCTGCCCGGGCGCTGTCCGTTGGCTGTTCCCGCTGCCGCTTTCTCTGCGGATGGCGGATCATGCATAAATCCGTACCGGAATGACACGGTACAAATTCAAAAAAAGGAAGGAAAAACATGAAAAACGATACCGTAAAAAAATCAGCTTATTTGAAGTTCGACGACGAACGTTCGGTGGCAATGAGCATTCTGCCGAAGCCGGACAAAAAGATCCGGCGTCGCAAGCTGCTCATGATTCTGCTTTATGTCGGCTTTGTCGGGCTCTGGGCAATTGCTCTTGCCGTGCTCAAGACCTACGCCATGTATGTTGCGGCACTCTCTCTGGTTTCGCTCCTGATCCTGATCTTCTTCACCTGGCGATACGTCAAAGTGGAATATGAGATCTCCGTTCATATGGGACAGCTCAATGTCGCCGCGATTTACGGCGGACTGACCAGAAAAGAGCTGTTCAACTGCCGCGTCAAGGATATGATGACGATCGCGCCCTATGCAACCGAGGCACAAAAGGCAGAAGCGGACGGTTTTGCGGCGGACAGGCGGTTGGTGATGCTCTCCGGAACGGATGAAACGGTTGGTGGCGAGAAGCAGATCTGGTACGCAATTTATGCTCCGGAGAACGGCGAGAAAACGGTTTTGGTGTTTGACACCGAGGAAAAACTGAGAAAACTGCTGAAATATTACGGCGGTGAATCCGTACACGCCTGATCCGAAAACGAAACAGATACATTCCTGAAATTTTTCTGGTGTATCTGTTTTCGAAAAATAATAACTAAATAGTTAGATACATATTGACAAACGCATCCGGCTGTGCTATAATAAAGGCAGAGAACGGAAAAAACGGTACGGAGGCGGAAGGGGAGTATATATGAACAGAAAAGAAGCGGCAATGAAACAGTTTGCCACGGGAACGGTGATTCCCGCAACCCCGTTGGTGCTTGACGCCAATCGCAAATTTGACCCGGCAGGGCAGAAGCGTCTGAACGGATATTATCTGGAAGCCGGCGCGGGAGGGATTGCAACCGCCGTACACAGTACACAGTTCGAAATCCGGAATCCCGAATTCGGACTGTTCGAAACGGTGATCGGAACGGTTGCGGAGTCGATTGATGAATTCGAGGCACGGAAGGGGCGAACCGTCATCCGGATTGCCGGCGTTTGCGGAAAAACCGAGCAGGCGGTGCGGGAAGCCGAACTTGCCGTGCGGTATGGCTATGACGCGGTTCTTCTCAGCCCCGGCGGACTGAATGCGGAGAGCGAGGATTATCTGGTGGAACGCACCCGCGCGGTGGCACAGGTGATTCCTGTGATCGGATTCTATCTGCAGACTGCGGTCGGCGGCAGACGGCTGTCCTATGATTACTGGCTGCGGGTGTGCAACACCCCCGGCGTCATTGGCGTCAAGGTGGCTGCGTTCAACCGCTATGCAACCGTGGATGTCATGCGCGCGGCGGCGTTCAGCGACCGTGCGGGCGGAATCGCACTTTATACCGGAAACGACGATAATATCATCGCCGACCTGACGTCGGTGTTCACATTCCGCGGAGATGACGGCGTTGAGCGCACGGAGCGCTTTGTCGGCGGACTTCTGGGGCACTGGTCGGTCTGGACGCACCGGGTTGTGGAAATGTTCGAAAAGATCAAGGCGAACCCGGACGATCCGGCATGGCGCACGCTCGCGGCGCAGGTGACCGATGCCAACGGTGCGATCTTTGACGTGGCGAACGGGTTTACGGGCTGTATTTCCGGCATTCATGAGATTCTGCACCGGCAGGGTCTGATGCCCTATATCCATTGCCTGTGCGACAGCGAGCATCTGTCCGCAGGGCAGGCGGAGGAAATCGACCGCGTTTGCAGAATGTACCCGCATCTGACGGATGACGCATTCGTCAGGGATTACCTGCGCACGCACTGAAACGCACGACGCAGTCCATGCATTGAGAGTCGGAACGGAGGGAACGATCCATGAAAAACGACGGAAACACAGGCAGATACGGCACAATTGAAAAAATGCCTGCGGGCAGATATCCCGCTCCGCGCATCCTGCCGCCCGCGAGACACCCGCGGTTGCTGGTGGCAGAGGGGGAGACGGAGCTTTTGCGGGAAAAGCGGAAGAATCCGGTCTATGCGCCTGCGGTGCGGGAATGGGAACGTCTGCGGAAACTCGATCTGCAGGCTCTGATGACGCCCGCCGCTGCCCGTGACGGAATCGCACTCGCCGCAATCGAAGCGCGGGCGTATTCCTACCTTCTGGACGGAAACCGGCAGGACGGTCTGGACGCCGTTCGCTTCATCCGACAGTATTTTGACGTGGCATCCTTTGAGGGTCTTGCCGATGATTACCGGTTCATGGGACACACCATGTTTACGGCGGCAGAGGTCTGGGACTGGTGTCACGACCTGCTCACCGCGGACGACCGTTACACGATCGTTGCGGCGGTGGAAAACCGGATCGCACCCCGCATGGAGATCGGGATGCCGCCGTGCCGATATGGCGTGACGGCAAGCCATCAGGCGGAAGCCCAGCTTCTGCGGGACTGGCTCTCCTTTTCCGTTGCGGTCTACGATGAATATCCCGATATATACGAATTCGTGGCGGGACGCTTCTTTTATCAGTATGTTCCGGTTCGGAACTACTGGTATGCCAGCGGTTCGCCGATCAACGGATCGTCCTACGGCGGCTACCGGTTCACATGGGATCTGTGGTCGGCATGGATTTTCCGCAAGCTGACGGGCGACTTCGTCTATTCTCCGGACATGAAAAAACTGCCGGCACAGTGGCTTCATTTCCGCAGACCGGACGCACAGGGGCTTCGGGACGGCGATGATTACAACGAATTCGGGGGGAGATGGAATCAGTATGCCTACCCGTGGTTTCTGGCAGGCAACCTGTTCCGCGACCCGGTATATCGGAAGCAGGCGTTTCTGAAACTCGGCGGGCACGGAAACTTTGCCTATACCGAGCTGACGCTGACGCCTGTGCAGATGATGCTCTTTGACGATGACAGCATCGGCGAAGCGGACTTCGCCAAGACCTATCCGTCGGTAGTCCATTACAAAGATCCCTGCGGGGTGACATTGGCTCGCACCGGTTATGACATTTCTCCGGAGTCGCGCGATGTGATGGCACTGATGAAAATAGGCGGGCTTTGGACGGCAAACCATCATCACATGGATTTCGGACATTTTCAGCTTTACTACCGCGGAATTCTCGCATCCGACTCGGGGGCTTATATTCATTATGGGTCCCCACACGACATGAGTTACAACAAACAGACCGTTGCGCACAACTGCATCACGATCTTCCGCCCCGGCGAACGCAACGGAAAAGCAGACAATTGCGGCGGACAACTGATGGGACCGGGCGAGGTGGTGGATCTTCATTCCTGGCTCTCCGATCCGCGTTTCCGCATGGCGGAGGTGACGGGACACTCCGAAGATCCGGACTGCACCTATCTTGCAGGCGATCTGACTGCGGCATACGGAAAGAAAGCGGAGCGCGTTTTCCGCAGAATGCTCTTTCTGCCGAGAAAAGATCGGGAAATACCTGCCGTGATGCTGGTTTACGACGATGTCGTCTCCGCTGATCCGAACGACCGGAAGGCGTCGCTCCTGCACTGTCAGGAAGCGCCGCGGGTGGACGGAAACCGCGTGATTGTGACAAGGACAACCTGCCCGGACAGTCTGGTGGCTGAGCCGACCCGATACGGCGGAAAGCTGATCGCACAGATGCTGCTCCCGAAGGACGCGAAGATTGAAGCACTGGGCGGAGAGGGCAGAGAATTTCTGATTGAGGGGAAAAACTATCCCTATGACTACACCGGAAAACTCAAGCCCTGTGTGGAAACCGGTTGGGGAAGAGTGGAGGTCAGACCCGCCGCTCCGGCAAAGGAAGATCGGTTTCTGAATGTCATGCTGGTCTGCGATGCCGACAATCCCGTTCCGGAAACGCGCGCGGATGCGCAGGCGGTGTTGCTGGAATCCGGCGGATTTACCGGTGCGGCAGTGCTGGATTTTGCGGTATGGTTTCCCACGCGGGAAACAACCGTCCGGCGCAGCTTCTCCCTCACGGCTCCGGAGCAAACCGCAGAATGGATCGTGACCGGACTGGCAGGCGGCATTTGGGATATCCTGTCAGAAGACGGCACACCGGTTCTGCGGCAGTATGTGTCGCCGGAGAGCGGCGTGTTGCGGATTCGCAGGGGCGGAGGAACCCTGACAATTGAGCCAAGTCGATTCTGAAGAAAGGAAAAACAAGGCGATGAAAAGAATACTGATTGTACTTCTGGCTATCTTTTGTATCCTGCCGTTGGCGGCTTGCTCCAAGCGCGGAAACGGGGGTACGACAACAAACAACGGAATGGAGGGCTCGGATACGGGTGACAGCGGAAGCCCTGTTCCCGACAATCTGGACTATGACAATCTTGTAATCAATATCGGTGTGCGGAACCGTGAAGACATTGCGTTCGAAATGGATCCCGAACAGAACTCTGTGGACAAGATGGTAGCCGCTATCGAAAGCCGGAATCTGTATGTCCAGAACCGGCTGAACGTAAGCATGAAACTGAGACCCCTGCCGGGAATGTGGACGCAGAAATCCGAATTCATTACGGCAGTCCGCCAAAACGCGGAGTCCGGCAGCGAAGCAATGGATATCCTGTTCGGCCCGAACTATTCCATGGTTCCGCTGATGTTGGACGGTATGTTCCTCAATTATTACAACACCAAGTATATTGACCTGGAGTCGCCCTACTGGAACAGCAGTTTTATCAACGAGTGCACCTATGACGGAAAGCTCTATCTGTTAGAGGGGGATCTGACGCTGTCGATGCTTGACAGTGCCTTCGTCATGTTCTGCGATACCGCGAATTTCAGGGACAGAACCGACGGCGATGATCTTTATCGGGTGGTTCGCGAAAAGAAATGGACGTTTGAGAAACTGAAGGAGTATGTCACGCTGTTCGGTACGGAAAACCGGGACGGTGATGACAGCCGGGATACGAAAGAAGACTTTTTCGGAATGGTTTCTCCTGCGTTTTCCAGCGGGCGTGACGGATTTCCGACAGCGTTCGGCGTAACGGTTGTCTCCAAGGACGCGGACGGCAAGATCACCACGACCTTCACCAGAGAGACAAACGTGGATATTTACGCCGACTTCTATCGGTTTGTCAACGACAATGAGGGCGTGTTCGTCAACGGAAACAATGACGGAGCGCGCGAGGAATGCCGCGAGATGTTTACCACCGGCAATACCGTATTCATTACGGAACTGCTGACCTATGCCGGTAAGCTCCGCTCGCAGGAGCGGGATTACGGGATCTTCCCGCTTCCCATGTACGACGAGAGTCAGTCGGATTACCGTACGCTTTCCGAGGCGGTTCATTCGCAGATCGCCATCATGGCAGGTTCCGAAAAGGCAGAGGCGGTATCCGCGCTGTTGGAGGAGCTCGGCTATCAGACGCGCGCAACTGTAATGGATGTGTACTATGAGACCGTGAAATACCGCAACAACCGGTTGCCCGAATCGGTTGAAATGCTGAATATCATCCTGAATTCCGTGACCGCTACGTTCGGTTCGGAATTTGCGGACGAGCTGCGGTCGCCGTTCCCGACTCCGATCGGCTCGGCGGAGAATGTGTCCGATCTGTCTGCGCAGAAGGACGCGATCACCTACCTGATGAATAAGCTGAAGCGGAAGATTCAGGCGCTGGAGTAATACAGTCATGGGCAACACGGATTATCGGGCGGAAAAAGAGCGCGCATACGCGTATCTTGACGCAATTGCGGATCGTATTTACGGCGATGCCGATACGGTTCGGGGAACGCCGGAGTTGGGATTCCGGGAGGAAAAAACCTCGGCGTTTGTGGAAGAACGGATGCGGGCGTTGGGACTGTACAATGTCCGGCGCGTGGCACTGACGGGCGTGGCTGCGGAGCTGTTTCCCCCGCGTGACGGGGAGGAGCGGGTTTGCGTGATCGGGGAGTTGGACGCGGTTCTGACTCCCGACTGCCCCTATGCCGATCCCCGTACCGGGGCGGCACATACCTGCGGACATTGCATTCAGATCGCCGAACTGCTCGGCGTTGCGGATGCGCTGAAGAACAGCGGCGTTGCGGACGCATTGGGCGGAAATGTGACGTTCCTTGCCGTTCCGGCTGAGGAGTTTGTCGATCTGGAGTACCGCGAGGAGCTCCGCCGGGCGGGAAAACTGCAGGAGCTGAGCGGGAAGCTGGAACTTTTGAAGGAAGGCTTCTTTGACGGATTTTCCTGTGCCATGATGGTACACGCGCAGCCGGACTGCCCGGAGCCTGCCTGCTTTGTGGATTGCAACAGCCTCGGCTTTGTTGCAAAAACGGTACGCTTCCGCGGCAAGGCGGCACACGCAGGCGGCGCTCCGTGGGACGGGATCAATGCACTGAACGCCGCAATGGCTGCAATGGTGTGCATCAACGCCATGCGGGAAACCTTCCGCGACAGTGACAAAATCCGGGTACACCCCATCATTACCAAAGGGGGAGATCTGGTGAACATTGTGCCGGCGGACGTGACAATGGAGACTTATGTGCGCGGCGCGACGCCGGCAGCGGTGGCGGATGCCTCCGCAAAGGTTGACCGTGCCATCCGTGGGGCGGCATATGCCGTCGGCGCCGAGGTGGAGATCCGGGACGTCGGCGGGTACGCACCTCTGGCACAGAACAGGGAACTCAGTGCGCTGTTTGCCGCCAATGCGCGGGCGTTTTTGCCAGAGGATCGGATTCTGTCCGGCATAGACATGGTCGGCTCTACCGACATGGGTGATGTCAGTCAGGCTCTTCCTGCCATTCAGCCCACCTGCGGCGGTTACAGCGGCGGAGCGCACGGCGCGGATTTCCGGGTAACGGATGCCCGTGCCGCCGTTCTGCTCCCGACCAAGCTGATGACCGGAACGGTGATTGATTTGCTTGGAAACGGTGCGGAGCTTGCAGGACGCATCCGCAGGACGTTTGCACAACAACACGATAAGAAAGGGTAAACGAATGCTGAATCAGAAACAGTTGGACGAGATGCTGACAACGCCGTCGGCAAAACTGATCGAAGATATCGGAAAGATCGAGGGCGATATTATGATCCTCGGTGCGGGAGGAAAGATGGGTCCCTCGCTGTGCGTGCTCGCGGCGAATGCCGTAAAAGCGGCAGGAATCAAAAAGCGGATCATTGCCGTTTCGCGGTTCTCCTCGGAGGAAGCGGTGCAGAAGCTGGAGTCGGCAGGGGTGGAGGTCATTCGTGCCGATCTGCAAAAACGGGAGGAGCTGGACGCGCTCCCGGAAACGGAAAATGTGATCTACATGGCGGGCAGAAAATTCGGCACGGAAGGTCACGAATGGGAAACATGGGGCATGAATGCCACGCTGTCTGCGTTTGTGGCTGAAAAATTCAAGAAGTCCCGCATTGTGGTCTTTTCCTCCGCAAACATCTATTCCATCGCCCCCGTTCGGAACGGCGGACCTTCCGAGGAGGACGCGGTTGTCCCGATGGGCGAATATCCGATGAGCTGTCTGGCTCGTGAGCGTGCGTTTGAGTATGCGGCAAACACATACGGGACAAAGGTATTTATCTACCGTCTCTGCTTTGCCATCGGTCTGGATTACGGTGTGCTGTGTGACATTGCGGAAAATATCCGCAGCGGGAAGCCGGTTCAGGTTGAGAATGCCTGCATCAACTACATCTGGCAGGGTAGCGCCAACGAGTATGCCATCCGCGCCCTGCTGTATGCCGACTCCCCGGCGGTCAAGATGAACATCTCCGGGCCGGAGGTGATCTCGGTGGAATATGCCGCACGCCGTATGGGAAAGGGACTGGGCGTCGAGCCGGTCTTTGAGGGCGTTCCGCAGAATGACGCATATCTGGTCAACACCATGAAGTGCACACAGACCTTCGGTTATCCGGCAATCAGCGCAGGGGAACTGATGGATCTGCAGGTGGAGTGGCTGAAGTCCGATGGCAGAACCCTGAACAAACCGACGCATTTCGAGGCGCGGAACGGAAAATACTGATCCGGACTTCCCGAAACCGTCGTCGCCCACCGCTGTTTCCGTCTGCCTGCTGTCGGATCGGCACGGGATGCCTTGACAAAAAGGGAAAAGTATGGTATGATATACTATATAACCGTTTATACATCAAACAGCAAAGGAAGGGCATAATTCATAATTATGGAAAGAAATGCGGAGAGAACAAAGGGAAACATTCTGGCGGCGGCGGTCAGGGAATTTGCGCAAAACGGGTTTTCGGGGGCACGGGTGGACTGCATTGCCGATGCCGCGGGATGCAACAAAGGAATGATATACCAGTACTACGGCTCTAAGGAAAAGCTGTATGAAAACGTGATCGCATATGAATACAAACTGCTGTCCTCTATCGAGGCGGAGCTGATTTCCCGTCAGTTCACGGATCCGGCGGAGCTGATTGATGCGATTGTGGATCGGTATTTCGATTTCCTGATCCGGAATCCCGAATTCGTGAAGATCATTATGTGGGAAAACCTGAACGAAGCAAAGGCTGTGAAGTCAAACGAAAGTTTTGCGGCGGTAAAAGCTCCCATCATCGACTGCATCCGGCAGACGGTTCGCCGCGGAAGGGAAGCCGGCGTGTTCAACGAAGCCGCAAACAGCAAGGTGGTGGTGTTTGCATTGATCACCGGTGCGTTTTCCTATTTTTCCAACCGTTATACGTTGCCGTGTCTGCTCAACATTGATCTGGATCGGCAGGATTTTCTGACCGCACATAAGGAGATTGTCAAATCCGGCATCCGGTGTTATCTCAAAAAATAACAAAAGGAGTCTGAAAAAGGAGAACCGCAATATGAAACTATTGGTGACCGCACCGCAGGGTGTGATTCGCGAAAGCTTTCTTCCGAAGCAGGTACGTGACCGTCTGGAATCGGTGGCGGAGGTGGAATACAACACATTGAGCCGCAACTGGACGCCGGAGGAGCTGCGCGACCGATTGCACGGTGTGGACGTTGCGTTGACCGGTTGGGGGACGACGCTGTTTGACGAGACCGTTCTTGCGGGTGCAGACCGGTTGCGGCTGATCGCGCATACCGGCGGTTCGGTGACGCCGGTCATGTCTGACGCGGCGTATGACCGCGGAATCCGCGTCATCAGCGGAAACGAGATGTATGCGGAATCGGTTGCGGAGTCGGTCATCGCGTATGCGCTGACGGCACTCCGGAAAATTCCGGATTATCTGGAACGGACCAGAAACGGCGGTTGGTATGAAAACGGGGAGGTCTGGGAAGGACTGCTGGATCAGACGGTCGGAATCATCGGCTTCGGCATGACCTCCCGACACCTGTTCCGGATGGGAAAGGCGTTCCGGCTGAAGTTCAAGGTGCTGGAAAAGCCTTACCTGACCGAGGAAGTGCAGAAGGAATACGGGTTTGAGGTCGCATCGCTGGAGGAAATCTTCCGAACCTGCAAAATCGTTTCCCTGCATTGCGGAATGACAAAGTCCTATTACCATCTGGTAGACGAACGGCTGCTTGGCATGATGCCGGACGGAGCACTCCTGATTAACACGGCGCGCGGCCCGGTGATCGATGAGAAAGCCCTGATCGCCGAACTGAAGCGGGGGAGAATCCGTGCGGTGCTGGATGTGTATGAGGAAGAGCCGCTTCCCGCAGACAGCGAACTGCGCAGACTGCCGAATGCATACTGCGTCCCGCATATGGGAGGTCCGACCTTTGACCGCAGGTGGATGATTACGATGGCGCTGATCGACGATATTCTGCGCATGGAGCAGGGAGAGCCGATGAAGTTGGAAATTACCCGTTCCTATGCGTCCCATATGTCCGACCGGGCGTCGACCTGAAAAGTCCGCTTTTCGGGAGATCTGCTGCCCGGCGGAATTCCGGACGCGGATTCTCCTGATCCGAGGGAGTCGTATGACTCCCTGTTGTTTGAAGTTATTAAAACTAACTGTTTAGATAGTGCGGGGTGTTTATGCAAACAGTCATAGGGCTTGATGTCGGAACAACGGGTACAAAAGCGGCGGTCTGCGATCCGCAGGGACGGGTGCTCGGGAAGGCATATTGCGAATACGAGCTGCACTTCACCGGCGACGGCGGGGTGGAGCAGAATGCCGCAGACTGGATCGGTGCGGTGCGGACGGCAGTACGGGAGGCGGTTGCCGCCTCCGGGGCGACACCGGACAGCATCGCCGCAATCTCGCTTTCCACTCAGGGCGGCAGCGTCTGGGCAAGAGGGGAGCACGGAGAAGCGCTGACGCCGGTCATGACATGGATGGACGGCCGCGCGCACGCGGAAGCGGATGATTTGCGGATGCTGGCGGGGGAACGGCTTTACCGTGCCTCCGGTTGGCAGGTCGGCGCCGGCTTTGACGCGGCAAAACTGCTGTGGCTGCGCCGAAACCGTCCGGAGGTGTTTGAAAAAGCCGTCGGGTTCGATACCACGTTGGAAACGGTAAACCGGTATCTGACCGGCAAATCCGTTACCGATCCGACCAATGCCGCAATCCGGATTCTGTATAACATCCGGGAGCGGAGGTATGATCCGGAGATCCTTTCGCTGCTCGGTCTGGACGCGGGACGACTCCCGGAGGTTCTGCCGACCGGCACGGTGATCGGTTCTCTGACGGACCGTGCGGCGCGGGAGTTGGGACTCCCGGGCAGTGTGCTTGTCTGCAACGGGGCACACGACCAGTACTGTGCGTCGCTCGGCGCCGGCGCGATCCGGGCAGGAGATGTTCTGGTTGCAACCGGAACCGCCTGGGTGGTGTTGGGAATAACGGATCGGCTGATCTTTTCCGGAAACCACATTTCGCCGGGAATCCATCCGGTAGAGGGACTTTACGGAGCAATGGCATCGTTGGTCTCGGCGGGGTCGGTACTGAAATGGTACAAAAATCTCGTCGGAAGCGATTACGGAACGCTGGATGCAGGGGCAGAGACGCACCGTGACCGTGCCAAGGATCTCTTTTTCATCCCCTATCTTGCCGGAGCGGGTTTTCCGCATGAAAATCCGGACGAGCCGGCAAAGGTGATCGGTCTGAAGCTGTCGCATGACCGATATGACCTTGCGCGGGCGCTGATGGAAGGGGTTGCATTTGAGGCGCGGTGGGTTCTGGAGGAGCTGAAACGGCTCGGATGCCCGGCAGGCAAGCTGATTATGACCGGAAGAACCGCACACAGCGACCTGTGGCGCGGCATTCTGCGGGATGTGACCGGATGCGAGATTCTGGTAACCGAGGAAGCCGATACCTGCTGTATCGGCGCGGCAATGCTGGCTTCGGTCGGAGCAGGAATCCGGCGCAGTCTGCCGGAAGCCGCCGGGCAGATGACGCGCATTGCCGTGCGGGATCTGCCGCAGGCGGAAGGCGTTGCGTTTTACAATGAAAAATACCGCCGTTACCGGGAATTGGCTGACGACGGTTTCGACAAAGGGAGGGAATCATAATGAAAAGAACCATCCGGACTCCGTATTTTGAAATCGGAACAAAAAACTACATCTGGGGTGACAAGGTGTTGGAGTATGCTCAGGCGGCAGACCGTGCGGCGGAAAAATACGATATTGACGTGCTGTTCATCACCACGCCGGTCGAACTTCGTCTCGTGGTGGAGAACACCAAGCATCTGATTGTGCTGGCACCCTACATGGACACCCTGCGTCCCGGACGCGGCATGGCGGACATTCTGCCGGAAGCCCTGAAGGATGCGGGCGCGGCGGGCGTGGTGGTCAACCACTGCGAGAAGCCGATGTCCCTGCCGCAGATCAAAAAGACGATCGACCGTGCGCACGAGTTGGATATGCTGGTGTTTGCCTGCGCGGACACGGTTGCAGAGGCAAAGGCAATTGCCGAACTGCATCCCGACATCATCAACCCGGAGCCTTCCGAGCTGATCGGCGGAAGCGGCGGCGCGGTCAGCGGAATGTCCTATGTCAAGGACTGCATTGACGCGATCAAGGCGATCGATCCCTCGATTCTTGTGGAGCAGGCGGCAGGCATTACGAACGGTCAGCAGGTTTACGACTTTATCATGGCAGGCTCCGAGGCGGCGGGGGCGGCGTCCGGCATCATGAACGCCGAAGATCCGCTGGCGAAGATCGACGAGCTGATTGCCGCGACGCGCCGTGCGGCAGATGATCTGAAGAAAGGAAATGCGTAACATGGTATTTCGGAAAAAGTTTAAAGTGCAGTCCAACGACAAGGTATGCACCTTCCATAATGTCACCGACCTGGCAAAGCAGACCCTGCGGGAATCCGGCATTCAAAACGGAATTGTTGTGGTTTATTCCCACCACACCACCTGCAGTGTGATTACACAGGAATGCGCATTCGATCTGTCCATGACCGGCTTGGAAACGCTCCAACAGGATCTGATCAACGTGATGGAGGATTGGATTCCGACGCAGCGCAGCGAGGGAATGTACCTGCATCCCGGACAAAAGGCACTGGTGTTTGCTGAGGAGCACGGCGAGGACAACCGCGGCTGTCACAACACGGACGCGCACCTGCGTTCCTCCGTCATCGGCAGAAGCCAGACCATCGTGGTTGAGGACGGACAGATGGATCTCGGCGAGTTCGGATTCATTTACTTTATCGATTTTGACCAGACCCGTGCACGGGAACGCACCGTGCAGATCATGGTTATCGGGGAATGAGGTTACACCATGAAAAGAAAACCGAAAGTCGGGTTCCTTCCGCTTTACATCCTGACTTATGATGAGAGCACGCCCTTCATGCGCAAAACCGTTGACCGCCATGTTGCGGAGGTTTCCGAACGCTTGGAGGCTATGGGGCTGGAGCTGGTCAAGGCGCCGGTCTGCCGGGTGAAGCCGGAGTTCGAAGCGGCGGTAAAGAGCTTTACCGATGCCGATGTCGACCTGATTATTACCCTGCACGCGGCATATTCGCCCTCTTTGGAATCCATTGATGCGCTTTGCTCGACCAATCTCCCGCTGCTGATGCTGGATACGACCTACGATTACGAATTCAAGCCGTATTCCTACACCGAGGGGATGCTCTACAACCACGGCGTACAGGGCGTGATGGACCTCTCCAATCTGCTTTGCCGCAGAGGACGGCAGTTTGAGGTGGTTGCGGGCTTCCTCAACGAGAAGAACCCGGAGTATCCGACGCTTTGCCGCAGAGTGACCGACTTTGCAAAAGCAGCCGTCATTCGCCACAAGCTGGCAAAATCCCGCGTCGGGATTGTGGGTGATCCGTTTGTCGGCATGGGAGATTTCGGAATCCCGTTTGAAACGCTGCGTGAAACGATCGGTCTGGAGGTCGTTCCGTATGACCTGCAGGACTACACCTACCTTGATTCCGTAACGCAGGAAGAAATCGACGCGGAGTATGCCGCCAATTCCGAGCGGTTTGAGATGAAGGTCCCGCGCGAAGTCTACGACTTTTCCACGCGCGTTTCCCTTGCGGTGCGCAAGTGGCTGGCAGACAAAAAGCTGGATGCTTTCAGCATGAATTTCAAAGCGGCGCGGAACGGGACCTCTTTCCCGACCATGCCGTTTGCCGAGGCAAGCCTTGCCATGGAGCGCGGAATCGGTTACGCGGGCGAGGGCGATGTGCTGACCGCCGCGTTCGTTTCGGCGCTGATGGAAGCCTTTGACGAAGTTTCCTTTACCGAGATCTTCTGCCCCGACTGGAAGGACGGCTCGCTCTTTATGAGCCATATGGGAGAATACAATGTCGGACTTTCCGTTCCGGAAGCAAAGCCGGTGATGAGCGAGAAGGAATTCAGCTTCGGCGATGCGTCCAACCCCGCCATCCTGCTCTCTCCGTTCCGTCCCGGAAAGGTGACCTACCTCAGCCTGAATCCGCAGGCAGAGGGCTACGGACTGTTCTCGGCTACCGGCACCATGCTTTACACGCCGCGCGACAACAAGCAGAATGACATTGTGTCCGGCTGGTTCCGCCCGGATATGTCTCTGCCGGAATTTCTGGAGGCATACAGCCGCGTGGGCGGCATTCACCACGCCGCGTTGATTTATTCGGACACCGATATTTCGGGTGTGCTGAACGCGCTGAAAACCCTTCTGTAAGGAGCCTGACAACGGATATGGAAAAACAGATACTGACCGACGCCATGGAGACCTTCCGGATCGAGGCGGAGTCGCTTGCCGAGACCGCGAAGGTGTTGGATGCGGAAGCGTTCGGGCGTGCGGTAGAGGTGCTTTCCAAAGCGCCGCGTATTGCCGCCGCCGGATGCGGCCATACGGGGATTGCCTGCCGCCATTTTGCGCATCTGATGTGCTGTATCGAGCGTCCGGCGCGGTTTCTCTCTCCCGCCGAGGCGGTGCACGGGGGCATGGGATTTCTCCAGCCCGGAGACGTGATGCTGTTGGCGTCGCGGGGAGGAAAAACCGATGAACTGATGCCGATTGCCGACATCTGCCGAAAAAAAGGCGTAACCGTGATTGCGGTAACCGAGAACCTCTCTTCGCCGCTGGCGGAAAAAGCGGACATCGTTCTTGCAATGAAGGTCACGCGGGAATGCGACCCCTATAACTGTCAGGGAACGACCAGTTTTGCGGTGACTTGTGCGATTTTCGATGCGCTTCAGGTCGCGGTTCTGGAACATACCGGCTTTCGGAACGAAGAATTTGCCGTTATTCACCCGCACGGTGCGGTCGGAAAACGGCTGAATCAAAAATAAAACAGAAAACGGAGAAACGGAAATGGAATTCAAGGTTTATCAGAAGGAACTGGAGCTGCAGTCGCGGGGATGGATCCCCACCTTCCACGATGTGTCGAAGGAAATCATGGAGATCGTCAAAGCCTCCGGCGTAAAGAACGGCACGGTCTGCATTGCATCGCATCACACCACCTGCTCGGTCATGGTGCAGGAATGCTCGCACGATATCGACTCTTTTGATCTGGAATATCTCCAGCATGATCTGCTTGACATCATGCGCAAGTTGGTTCCGGACTTCCGGGAAGAGCATCAGTACCGCCATCCCGGCCCGATTCACGCGCAGTTCGGCAGATATGTCAACGAGCCGGGCGATTTCACCAGCATGAACACCGACGGTCATCTGCGCTCCGTCTTCTTCGGCAGAAGCGAGACCATGACCATCAAGGACGGCGTTCTGGACGGCGGCGAATTCGCGCATATCTACTTCATCGACTGGGATCAGGTCAGAGCGCGTCACCGTCAGCTGAACGTTACCGTTATGGGAACTACGGGAGAGCTGGAAGAGGATCGCAAGTGGAACAACGGGGAAGTGATCAACACTCTGCACAAGTTCACCGATGAGGAAAAGGCGTACGACCTGCACTACGATCTGCAGCTGAAAAGATAAAGAAGAGGAAAGACTATGAAATTCATTGTGGATTCGGCGGATCTCGGAATCATCCGGGACTGCTACGAACATTTCGCCTGCGACGGAGTGACGACCAATCCGAGCATTCTGGCAAAGTCCGGCGTTGCGCCCTATGAAGCGCTCGGCAGAATCCGGACATTTCTCGGAGCGGATGCCGATCTGCACGTACAGGTGATCTCCACCGACTTTGAGACGATGCGGGCGGAGGCGGCGTCGATTACCGAAGCCCTCGGCAGAAACACCTACATCAAAGTTCCCGTGACCAAAACCGGACTGAAGGTCATCAAGGCGCTCAAAGCGGACGGCTATCGCGTGACTGCAACCGCGATTTACACTGCGGCGCAGGCATATCTTGCGGCGCAGGCGGGGGCGGATTACGTTGCGCCGTACGTCAACCGCATCTATGACACCGGCGCGGACGGCGTGGAAGTGACAAAGCAGATTCAGGCGCTTTTGCGCGCCGGCGGCTACAAAACGCAGGTCTTGGCTGCCAGCTTCAAGAACGTGACGCAGGTGATGTCGCTTGCGGCGGCGGGAATTGATGCGGCAACGGTTCAGCCGGATGTCATCGGAAAGATGATCTGCAATCCGACGGTAGATGCCGCTGTGGAGGCTTTCCGGCGGGATTTTGAAACGCTTGCCGGTATCGGAAGCAACATGACGAAGTAACCGGGTTGCGGTGCGACGCCTGACATCGAAACGAAAAACGGATGGGATAAATATGGAAAAAATCGGAACTTTAATTTCCCTGACCGGGCAGACCGATCCCCGGTTGGAAATGGAGCGGCTGAAAAAGTTGGGGTTTGAATGCTGTCAACTTGTGGTGTGGGATACCGGGTATTATTCGGAGTCTCACGCCGAAGCGGTCTGCGCCGCGATCCGGGACACCGGCGTGGAGGTCTCTACCCTTTGGGCAGGATGGTCCGGCCCGGCGGAGTGGAATTTCAGCGGCGGACCCGCAACACTCGGACTGGTTCCGCCTGCCTATCGGATGAAGCGCGCGGAAGAGCTGATTGCGGCAGGTGCGTTTGCCGCACGGATCGGTGTTCCGCAGGTGGCAACCCACGTCGGATTCCTGCCGGAAGATGCGGGGCATCCGGAATATTGGGGAATCATTGCAATTCTGCGGCACATTGTTGAGCGCTATCGGCAGTTGGGAATCCGATTCCTGTTTGAGACAGGACAGGAAACCCCTGTGACGCTGTTGCGCGTGATTGAAGAACTGGGCGCGGAGAATGTGGGAATCAATATGGATACCGCAAATCTGATCCTGTACGGAAAAGCAAACTCTGCCGATGCTGTCCGGGTCTTCGGACGTTATGTGCGGGATACCCACATCAAGGACGGCTTCTACCCCACAGACGGCAAAAAGTTGGGATGTGAGGTGAAGGTGGGAGAAGGACTTGCCAATATTCCTGAGGTGGTCAGACAGCTCCGTGCGGTCGGCTACCGGGGCAACTATATCATCGAGCGGGAAATATCCGGAGATCAGCAGACTGCGGATCTGACAGCAACGCTGGAATATATGAAACGGATTTTGGCGGAAACAAAGGAGAATACGGTATGTTAAACGCAGCGCTGATCGGATACGGAGGCATTGCCAAAGCGCATGAAAACGGATACAGAATCCTTGAAAAAGAAGGGAAGGTCCGGCTTGTTGCAGCCTATGATATCCGGAAAGAAGCCTTTGACAGCACAGCGGAAATCAATCTGAAAACCGATATGACCGAAACGGACAGAACCTTCCGATGCTATACGGATCTTGACCGGATGTTGGAAACGGAAACGGTAGATTTTGTAGACATCTGCGTTCCGTCCTATCTCCACAAGGAGGTTGCCGTCCGCCTGCTGGATCGTGGGTATCCCGTTCTTTGCGAAAAGCCGATGGCACTGAACAGCGAGGATTGCGCCGAAATGCTGGCGGCGGAAAAGAGAAGCGGAAAGCCGCTGATGATTGCACAGGTGCTGCGGTTCTTCCCGGAATATGAGTATCTGAAAGCCTGCATGACCGATCGCAGGTTCGGCAATCCCCTCGCAGCCTCCTTCGGGCGCTACAGCAATCCCGCAACATGGGGATGGGAAAACTGGTTTATGGATTACGGCAAGTCCGGCGGATGCATAACCGATCTCCATGTCCATGATATTGACATCGCGAGATACCTGTTCGGAGAGCCGAAGAGCGTCAGCTGTCGGGCTGTTGACACAAACACCCGGTACGATATTGTTCAGACTGTTCTGGAATATGACGGACTCCCGGTAATGGCAGAGGGTGCATGGTCATCCGGACAGATGAAGTTTTCATCGTGCTACCGGGTGGATTTTGAAAAAGCGAGCGTCGTGTTTGAAGACGGTAAGGTGACAGTATATCCGGACAGAGATCCGGCACCCTATACCCCGAAGTTGGAAGGTTGGGACGGATATACAAACGAAATTGCCTTTTTCAGCGATGTGGTCAGCGGAAAAATCACGAACGAGCGGAATCCCGCATCCAGCGCCGCACAGACAATCTGGGTGATTGAGCGCATGAAAGCCAGCGCGGATGCCGCCGGAAAGCCGCAGTGCATCTGACCGCCCCGTTTGCGGAATCCCATACTCCGTTCAGGTGTTCTCTGTCGCTTTTTCGCAAGCAGGGCACACACAGCTTGCGTGGCTGAAAATCATGACCCACGAACAAAGGCTTTTGGGATGCGTTGCAATTAGGAGACCGGCGCTCTGGCTGATTGGAAATCGCCGATATTGCCGGCAAGCTGACCGCACCCTACACACCCTGTACGGGAAAGATGGGAATCTCTTACAGCCACTCGGTTTCATAACCGGGTGGCTTTTTTGTCGTTCCGAAATATTGACACGATTATCTTGCCGTCAGGAACATTTTCTGCATTTCGCATAAGGGGAGCTCGACGTGCGCAACGGAAAGACGGGAGAAAGCCGAATTTCGGTTTTCCTTATTTTTCCGAAACCAACGGGGGATAAATAACGGTGAAACCACCAATAATAGGACTAAACCCAAGAAAATTCCCAATTGGAGGCAGCTATGAAAGCAACCGGAATTGTCCGTCGGATCGACGATCTCGGACGCGTGGTGATCCCCAAAGAAATCCGCCGCACCATGCGTATTCGGGAAGGCGACCCGCTTGAAATTTATACCGACCGTGAAGGAAAGGTCATCTTCAAAAAATATTCTCCCATCGGGGAGCTTGCGTCTTTTGCGGCTCAATATGCCGAGACCTTACACCGCGTTTGTTCGCTTGCGGTCATTATCTGCGACCGCGACGCGATTATTGCCTGTTCGGGTGTCCCGAAGAAGGATTACTCCGAAAAGTCCCTGTCGGCAGAACTGGAGCACGTGATGGAGGGCAGAAATCTGTATTTCCATCGCGAGGGCGACGCGCCGATGCCCGTTCTCAGCGAGGACAGCGCGTTTGAGGTCAGTTGCGCGATGCCGATCATCAGCGAGGGCGATGTGGTCGGTTGCGTTGCGTCGGTCATTGACCGCACCCGCGATACGCGCCGCGAAGCTCCGACGGGCGAGGTGGAGACAAAGCTGATTCTCACTGCGGCGGGCTTCCTCGGCAAGCAACTGGAGACCTGAAAAACTTCATGTCCTTCCGGAAAGAAGGACGAACGCATTTGTTCCGTAACAGTCGGCGGAGTCCTGACAATCGTCAGGACTCCGCTTTCTGATATTCCGTCGGTCTTTGATTGCCTTTTTTTCACTGCAGGGGCGTCATGCCCGTATTTTTTGCGGAAGAAGGAGAAGAAATAAATTTCATTTTCGAACCCCATCCGGCGCGCGACCTCGCGAACGCTCCGGTCATCCCGTTTCAGTTCGTATTGCGCAATGGAAATCTTGACGTGGATGATAAATTGGTGTATCGAGATGGAAGTGAACGCGCGGAAATCCTTACTGAGTTTATTGCCGCTGACGAAGAACCGCGCGGCGATATCCGAGATACGCAGGGGAGAGCCGATGTTTTCCGCCACATATCGGATGACCTCGGGGCGTTTCCCCAATCCCCATTTAAGGGACTTTTTAAAAAAGTCCCTTAAAAATCCTCAAAAACTTTCCCCCAAGGGCGGGATTCCGTAACGAATCCCGCCCTTGGGGGAAA
>URHR01000026.1 GCA_900547725.1 uncultured Eubacteriales bacterium | reverse complement strand
GTGGATGCGGCTTGTTTTAAACGGATGCGTAAACTCCCCGCCGTTATCTGTTTGCAGGATACCCGGAGATACACCTAAAACGAAGTTAATTTAAGCGAGTGGGAGTGACCCGTCTCAAAAAGGTGAAGAGAAACACGCTTTTGTGAGCAAAAAACGAATAAAAAGATAGCCCCTTGCTGAACGCTTTTGTTCGGCAAGCGGGCTGTCTTTGTTTTGTATATGCTGTTCAGAAGTTATCGGTCAAGCGAAAAGAGCGACGCGAATTTTGCAAAACGCGGTCTGAATTCAAAGGTACGGTCGAGGCGGTTCGAAAAGAACCCGATGATCGTTCCGTTGCAGACCGCCATCACAAGCGTGCCCCAGTTCAAGCCGACCAATTTCCCAAAAAAGCAGAAGGTCATGACCGTGCTTGCAAGCAGGTACGTGAGATCAACGCAGGTCTTGAAGCGCGACAGCCGGATGCCGTAGCGGTGGGAAACGGCTTTTACAAAGAAGTCGTTAACCTGCGGGTAGAGATAGGTTTTAAAAAACAGCGCAACCGAAAATGAGGTCAGCAGAACGCCGACAACAAACATCGGAATGCGAAGCCACAGCGCCATACTGCCCGGGACGATCACGGCGGGATTGAAGCAGGGGAGCGTTCGCCAGAGATCCAACACTGCGCCGTAGATCAGGCAGGTCACAAAGGACATCAAATAGATGGGCTTGAATTTCCGCAACACCAGACACAGCAGGACGAATACGCCCGCCTGAATGATGTATTCCGCCTGCCCGAAGGTTATTGCGCCGACCTTCAGGCTGAGCAGGTAGGCTGGCGCTACGATCATGGAGATACCGAAATCCGCCGCAGTCAGAATCGAGACGGCGAGCGCCAATAATACGATTGCAAGCAGGTAGGTGATCTCGGAGGAAATGCAAAGCCGCTTTTGGGACGTGCATTCCGTTCCGGATTGTTTGCCGTTTTGTTCTTTCCGGTGTTCCATTTCCGTTCCTCCGCAAAAAAATCGCCATACACCGCTTTGGGTGTATGGCGAAAAATGAGTGCTTTCTCAGAAAAATCCATACTGATTTTACGGCTATAGTATAGCACGCGGCGCGGCGTTTGTCAAGAGCGGACAGCAAAAAACTTCGGAAGACGAGAAAAAAAGTCCCTGACTGCGTGTCAAGGACTTTTGGTGGAAACAGGGAGGCTCGAACTCTCGACCTTACGGATGTGAACCGTACGCTCTAACCAACTGAGCTATGCTTCCGTCGACTTCTATATTATACCACACTTTCGTCCCGATTGCAACCCCTTTTCGCAAATTTTTTTATTTTTTTCGGAAAGAATCCTCCGCGTACTCCGAAAAACGGAACGAACCGCTTCCGTTTGACGGGAAGGCGGTTCGTTCCGAACCATATCTTCATATTCAGGATGATTGCAAGCCGTGAAAAATCGGATACAGTGGGGGATCGCCGAAGTGGATCAGCCCTGCTGCTGGCGATGCTTCTCGAAGCAGGCGCTGCAGTAGACCGGTCTGTCATTGGACGGCTGGAAGGTCAGCTTTGCCTCGCCTCCGCAATCCGCGCAAACCGCAGTGAAGTACTCGCGCGGTGCTTTGCCGCCGTTTTTCTTTGCGTCGCGGCAAGCCTTGCAAGCCTTCGGCTTGTTCATGAACCCTTTTTCGGCGTAGAATCTCTGCTCACCTGCGGTGAATACGAATTCTTTGCCGCAATCCTTGCAGACCAAGGTCTCATCAACAAACTCGTTGTCAGCAACTGCGTCGTAGTTTTCATCCTGGAACATTGTGTTTACCCTCTCTTGTCAGATAAGAATTTATTTTTGCCCTCTGCCGGATTTTCACCGACATCCTCTCTTGCGAGCCGCTCTGATTGAGCTAAGTCGGGCATGATGACGAATGATTTCTGCCGCATTACGCTATTACGCTTCGGAAAAACTCTCCCGCAACTTTTTTCTTGCGCGGTACAGCGTATTCTCCACGGATTTTTTACCGACCCCGAGTTGCGCAGCGATCTGCGGCGCGGTCAGCCCCGAAATGAACAGCATCCAGACCTCGCGCTCGGCGGAGGAGAGGACGGCTTCCATTTTGCGGCAGAGATCCGCGTAACGTTCCGCTTCCATAATAAAATGAGCGGGGTTGCTTTCCTCGCCTGCGGGCAGGGCGTCGGGATCAAGACCGTCCAACGAGACGGTGTGATGAATTTTCCGATAGGCGCGCAGGGCGCTTGCGAGTCGGTTTGCAATGCAGATCTGCGCGTACAGACCGAATGTGACATTGTTTTGCTCGGTATCGTAACGGGCAACCGCCGCGGAAAATGCGTCGATTGCGTCGGATCGCAGATCCGATTCGGGAACGCCCTCGGCGGCATATCGGGCAACCGATCGGTCAATCAACGGGGAGTATGCGCGGAAGAGCGCCGTGAACGCGTTCTCGTCTCCTTTGCGGGCGAGCTCTATCAGCTTGCGCGCCTGTGATGTACTGTTGTCGACTGCTTCCATGCGAGGGGATACCTTCCTGTTACAAAAAACGCTCTCCGATCGACTTCGGTTTACTGCCCTCTGACAATCAACCGATGCCAACGCGGGGAGCCGATCCTGATTTCCATTTCATCTACAGTTAATATTATACCACATATTTGCATAATGTCAATGCTTTTTGGAAAGATTTTTTTGACATCTTTCAACAAATGCTGCGCGCATTTGGTTGACATCACCAAATCAAGGGGGCAACTTATGGCGAAAATGAACATGCAAATCTTGCTTTTTTGTCATTTTTAACAGTTAAAGCATGAAAAGATTGTGAATTATTTTTGTTGCTTTGCAGGGGAGTTCCGCCAGCCCGGGAGGAATTACAATTCAGTTTGAAAACTGTAAACTTTCGGAAATGCCTTTACAGACGGCGGAAAATATGATATAATAAATAATGGAAGAACCCCTTCTCAAAGCAAACGGAGGAATGACCATGCGTCTGGATAAGCTGATATCGGAATGCGGTCTGGCAAGCCGCACGGAGACCGCGCGGGCGTGTCGGAGTGGGAGTGTGACGGTGAACGGTGTTCCCGTCAGAAAACCCGACACGCACATTGACCCCGACGCGGATCGTGTGGTATTCTGCGGGAAGCCTGTGGTCAGACAGCAGTATGTCTATCTGTTGCTGAATAAGCCGCAGGGATACGTCAGCGCAACCGATGACCGAAGCGCGCCGTGTGTGACCGAGTTGGTACCTCCCGAATACCGCCGCAAAGGAATCTTTCCCTGCGGGCGGTTGGATAAGTACACAACGGGTCTGATGCTTCTGACCAACGACGGTCCGCTTGCGCACCGTCTGCTCGCGCCGAAAAGCCATGTGACCAAAAGCTACGGATTTACGACCGAGCGTCCGCTTTCCGCAGAGGATCTTTCGGCACTGGAAGCGGGTATCGACATCGGCGGGTATGTAACCGCACCCTGCCGCGTGACCCTTTCAACGCCAGACGCGGGGGTTATTTTCATCACGGAGGGTAAATATCATCAGATCAAACGCATGATGGAAGCGGTGAACAACCGCATTCTCACGCTGGAGCGGCTGACATTCGGACCGCTGACACTTGACCTCGCCTCGGAACGCGGCGCATGGCGCGAACTGACCGGGGCGGAGATCCGCGCCCTGCAAACGGGCGATCCAACCATATCCATTACAACGGAAAGGACAGAATCGAATGAATATCAATGAAACGCTTGCCGCGGAATTTTCTCTGAAACCCGAACAGGTGGAGAAAACCGTGGAGTTGATTGACGAAGGAAATACCATCCCGTTTATCGCGCGTTACCGCAAGGAGGTAACCGGAAGTCTGGACGACACGGTTCTGCGCGACCTGTTTGACCGTCTGACGTTTCTGCGCAACCTGCAGAAGCGCAAGGAGGAAGTTTCGGCGCTGATTGCGGGACAGGAGAAGATGACTCCCGAAATTCAGGCGGCGATTGACGCGGCAAAGACGATTACGGAGGTGGAGGACATCTACCGACCCTTCCGCCCGCACAGAAAGACGCGCGCGTCGGTTGCGCGCGAGCGGGGCTTGGAACCGCTTGCGGAACTCCTGATGGCGCAGGAAAAGACCTATACGCCCTCCATCGAAGAACAGGCGGCAACCTATATCAACGAGGAAAAAGGCGTTGCGACGGTTGAGGACGCGTTGCAGGGCGCGCGGGACATCATTGCGGAGGACATCTCCGACAATGCGGAATACCGCAAGGAGCTGCGCGCGCTGACCTTCAATCTCGGCATGCTGGTCACCAAGGGGGCGAAAGAAGAGGACTCGGTCTATTCACAGTACTACGATTTCTCCGAGGCGCTGAAGAAGATTGCGCCGCACCGCGTTCTGGCGATCAACCGCGGCGAGAAGGAGGAATATCTCAAGGTGACCCTGACCGTGGACGAGGACACCGTTCTGCGCGGTCTGCGGGCGAAGCTGCTGAAAACCAACGGTAGCCCCGCAACGCCGCATGTTGCCGAAGCGCTGACCGACGGCTATGAGCGCCTGATTGCGCCGTCCATCGAGCGGGAAATCCGGAGCGACATCTTCGACAATGCCTGCGAGGGGGCGATCAAGGTCTTTGCGGACAACCTGAGCCATCTTCTGATGCAGTCTCCGCTGAAAGGGAAAACCGTTCTCGGCTTCGACCCCGGCTATGCGCACGGGTGCAAACTGGCGGTTGTGGACAAGACCGGCAAGGTGGTGGACACGGGCGTGATCTATCCCGTCAAGCCGCGGCAGGAAACCGAGAAGAGCAAGGCGGTGGTGAAGCGGATGATCTCGCGGCATCATGTGGACGTCATTGCCATCGGAAACGGAACTGCATCCAAGGAAAGCGAGATCTTCATTGCGGGACTTCTGAAGGAGATCGACGCCGATGTGAAATACATTGTGGTCAGCGAGGCAGGCGCTTCGATCTATTCCGCGTCCAAACTGGCGGCGGAGGAATTTCCTGATTTCGACGTCATGCAGAGAAGCGCGGTTTCCATTGCCAGACGCCTGCAGGATCCTTTGGCGGAGTTGATTAAGATTGACCCCAAGGGCATCGGCGTCGGACAGTATCAGCACGATATGAAGCAGGCGAGACTGGACGAGGCGCTCGGCGGCGTGGTTGAGGATTGCGTGAATGCGGTCGGCGTGGACGTCAACACCGCGTCCTATTCGCTCCTGTCCTACATTTCGGGTATCAATCTCGCTTCGGCGAAAAATATTGTCAAGTACCGCGAAGAGAACGGGGAGTTTGCCTACCGTGCGCAGCTGCTCAAAGTTCCGCGCATCGGGGCAAAAGCTTACGAACAGGCGGCGGGATTTTTGCGCGTTCCGGGCGGCAGGGAGATTCTCGATAACACGGGCGTGCACCCGGAGTCCTATGAAGCAACCGAAAAGTTGCTGTCCCTGTTCGGATATACGAGAGAGGATGTGCGCGAAGGGAATTTGAAGGAACTGCGCGGAAAGGTGACGAAGGCGGGGAGTGCCAAAGTCTGTGAACAGCTCGGCATCGGTCTGCCGACGCTGAACGACATTCTGACTGAGTTGGAGAAGCCCGGGCGCGACATCCGCGACACCTTGCCGCCGCCCGTGCTGCGCGACGATATTCTGAGCATGGAGGATCTCAAGCCCGATATGGAGCTGACGGGAACCGTCCGCAACGTGACGGATTTCGGCGCATTTGTGGACATCGGCGTGCATCAGGACGGACTGGTTCACATTTCACATCTTTCGGACCGTTATATCAAGCATCCCTCCGAGGCGGTCAAGGTCGGGGATATCGTCAAGGTCCGCGTGCTGAGCGTGGACGTTCCGAAGAAGCGGATCGCGCTGACGATGAAGCAAAAGAAGAGCTGATCTTAATATATTAAGGCGTCGAAAAGCCCAAATCGGCGTTTTGTTCACAGAAAAATGAGTCGATTTGGCAGTGTTGCACAAAATCGAGACGGAAAATTTGGAGAAATAAACTCTTTCTTTTTGGGCAAAAATCTGGTACAATAATAGAGGTTATTTTATTGTCCCACACAGGGCACAGGAGGATCACAAAAAGATGGCAAGCGTATCTTTGAAGCATATCTATAAAAAGTATCCGGGCGGCGTAACTGCCGTTTCCGATTTCAACTTGGAGATCAAAGACAAGGAGTTTCTGGTTCTGGTCGGACCTTCCGGTTGCGGTAAATCCACAACCCTGCGTATGATCGCGGGTTTGGAAGAGATCTCCGAAGGAGAACTGCGCATCGGCGACCGTCTGGTCAACGATGTTGCACCGAAGGATCGTAAGATCGCAATGGTGTTCCAGAACTACGCTCTGTATCCGCATATGTCGGTGTTCGAGAACATGGCGTTCGGTCTGAAGCTGAGCAAAGTTCCGAAGGAAGTCATCAAGAAGAAGGTTGAGGAAGCCGCGCGCATTCTGGATATCACGCACCTGCTCGACAGAAAGCCGAAGGCGTTGTCCGGCGGTCAGAAACAGCGTGTCGCTCTGGGACGTGCAATCGTCCGCGACCCGCAGGTCTTCCTGCTCGACGAGCCGCTCTCCAACCTGGACGCAAAGCTTCGTGCAACCATGAGAACCGAGCTTACAAAGCTTCACAACCGCGTGGGAACCACCTTTATTTACGTTACGCACGACCAGGTCGAGGCTATGACCATGGCAACCCGTATCGTCGTTATGAAGGACGGTCTGATTCAGCAGGTCGACGCACCGCAGAAGCTGTATGACGAGCCTGTCAATATGTTCGTCGCCGGCTTCATCGGAACGCCGCAGATGAACTTTATGGACGGCAAACTGGAAGAGGAGAACGGCAAGCTGTACTTCATTTACGAGGGCAACAAGTTGCTTGTTCCCGAGGAGAAGGCAACCAACGAGGCGCTGAAGGAATACATCGGCAAGGAAGTGGTTGCGGGTCTTCGTCCCGAATGTATCTTTGACAGTGCGGATGCGCTGGAAAAATATCCGGAATCCACGCTGGAAGTCGATGTGGATGTTACCGAGCTGATGGGCGCAGAAATCTATCTCTATCTGTTGGTTGGCGAAGAGGGCAAGCTGACTGCCCGCGTTTCGTCCCGTTCCACCACGAGAGCAGGCGATAAGATCAAGATCGCTTTCGATATGACGAGACTGCACATCTTCGACAAGGACACCGAGCGCTGCATCGTTCACTGATCCGGGCTGTTTTCATCATGCAAAAAGATGCCGACATTGCGTCGGCATCTTTTTACTGTCCGAAAAAAGCGGCTGTTTCGACAGGAAACGGTTTGATTTTGTCTCATTTGAAACACTTGCTTCGCGGCGGTTGCGGCGGTTTCAAGCATATGTTAAAAATGTGCCGCTTTTCGCGTCCTTTTGCAAAGTTCTCACAGAAAAAATGCGCTTTTTTTCGGAAAAACTATAGACTTTTTGTCGGTTATGTAGTATAATATATGTTGGTTGTGTAAAATCCCATATAACACAGGAGGCTTTGGAAGTTATGAAAAAGAAACTGACCACGGTTGCTTTTCGCGGAACGCCCGAGCAGGAAGCTGCTCTGCGCGCCGTGATCCGGAAGCACGCCGGGGAAAAGGGCGCTATGATGCCGATTCTTCAGGAGGCACAGGAAATCTACGGATACCTGCCTGTTGAAGTTCAGCGTATCATTGCATTGGAAACGGGCGTTTCGTTGGAGGAAATCTTCGGCATCGCGTCGTTTTATGCGCAGTTCAAGCTCAATCCCGACGGACAGTACAGCATCGCGGTCTGTCTCGGTACCGCTTGCTATGTCAAGGGATCGGGTGAAATCATTGAGGCGATCTCCGAACAGCTCGGCGTTCCGGTCGGAAGCACGTCCTCGGACGGAAAGTATTCCATCGAAGCGACCCGTTGCATCGGCGCTTGCGGTCTGGCGCCCGTCCTTACCGTCAACGGTGAGGTTTACGGCAGACTGACCAAGGCGGATGTCCCCACCATTCTTGCAAAGTACATGGATTGAGGAGGAGAGAACCCAAGATGAAAATTACATCGGTTGCTGATCTTCAGGCAGCTTACGAATCTCTGAAGAACACGGTTGCGATCCGCGAGGGCGTTCACGAAACGATCGACGGCTACCGCAAACATATCCTGATCTGCGGCGGTACGGGTTGTACTTCGTCCGGCTCGCACGCACTGCGCGAGAAACTGGAAGAGGAACTGGCGGCGCATGATCTTGAAAAGGAAGTCAAGGTTGTAACCACGGGTTGTTTCGGTCTGTGCGCACTCGGTCCGATTATGATCGTTTATCCGGACGGCACGTTCTACTCCCGCGTGACCCCCGACGATATCCCCGAGATTGTGGAAACGCACATTGTCGGCGGTACGCCGGTTGCGCGCTTTGAGTATCATGAAAAGAGCGGCGACCACCATGTGGTCAACTCTCTGGGCGAGATGACCTTCTACAAGAAGCAGCACCGCGTTGCGCTGCACAACTGCGGCGTGATTGACCCCGAGAACATCAACGATTACGTTGCCCGCCGCGGCTATCAGGCGCTGGCAAAAGTTCTGTCTTCCATGTCCCGCGAGGATGTGGTGCAGACCATGCTGGATTCCGGACTGCGCGGGCGCGGAGGCGCAGGCTTCCCGACGGGTCTGAAGTGGAAGTTCGCGATGGGCTCTACGGGCAAAAAGTATGTCTGCTGCAACGCCGATGAGGGCGACCCCGGCGCATTCATGGACCGTTCGGTTCTGGAAGGCGACCCGCACTCGGTTCTGGAAGCGATGGCGATTGCGGGCTATGCAATCGGCTCTGACGAAGGCTACATCTACGTCCGTGCGGAGTACCCGATTGCAATTCACCGTCTGAAGATCGCGATTGAGCAGGCACATGAAGCGGGTCTGCTTGGCGAGAACATCTTCGGGACGGGCTTCAATTTCGATATCTCTCTGCGGTTCGGCGCAGGCGCGTTCGTCTGCGGCGAGGAAACCGCGCTCATGACCTCCATCGAGGGCAAGAGAGGCGAGCCGAGACCCCGTCCGCCGTTCCCGGCAATCAAGGGTCTGTTCGATAAGCCGACCATTCTGAACAACGTGGAGACCTATGCGAACGTCGCACAGATCATCCTCAACGGTCCGGAATGGTTTGCGGGAATGGGCACTGAGAAGTCCAAGGGCACCAAGGTGTTCGCGCTCGGCGGCAAGATTACCAATACGGGTCTGGTCGAAGTTCCGATGGGAACCACGCTCCGCGAGGTCATCGAGGAAATCGGCGGCGGTATCCCGAACGGCAAGAAGTTCAAGGCGGCGCAGACCGGCGGACCTTCCGGCGGATGTATCCCCGCAAGCCTGATCGACACGCCGATCGACTACGACAACCTGATTGCCATCGGATCTATGATGGGGTCGGGCGGACTGATTGTTATGGATGAGGATAACTGCATGGTGGATATCGCGCGGTTCTTCCTCGATTTCACGGTGGACGAGTCCTGCGGAAAGTGCACGCCCTGCCGCGTCGGCACAAGACGCCTGCTTGAAATTCTTGATAAGATCATCTCGGGCAAGGGCGAGATGGAGGACATCGAGCGGATGGAAGAGCTGGCAAACTACATCAAGTCCGCGTCCCTGTGCGGTCTGGGGCAGACCGCTCCGAACCCCGTGCTTTCCACCCTGCGTTACTTCAAGGACGAGTACATTGCGCACATCGTGGACAAGAAATGTCCCGCGGGCGTGTGCAAGAAGTTGCTCCGCTATAACATCGACCGCGAGAAATGCATCGGTTGCGGAATGTGCGCGCGCAGCTGTCCTGCAGGCGCGATCAACCGTACCGACTATACAGCTCCCGGGCACAAGCTGGCTTCGATGGAAATCGATCCCGCAAAGTGCGTGAAGTGCGGCGCTTGTATGTCGACCTGTAAGTTCAAGGCTATTTCCAAGGGTTAAGAAGGGGGATTGTGGACATGGATATGATCAAAGTAAAAATCAACGGCAGGGAATATGCCGTCGAAAAAGGCGCCACGGTTCTCGAAGCCGCAAAAGCGGCGCATATCGACATTCCGACCCTGTGCTATCTGAAGGACATCAACGAGATCGGCGCGTGCCGTCTCTGTCTGGTTGAGGTTTCCGAGCGCAGAGGTCCTGCGATGGGACCGTTCCGCATGGTGACCGCCTGCGTGTATCCCTGCACGGACGGAATGGAAATCAAGACCAACACTCCGCGCATTGCGGAGTCCCGCCGCATGAATCTGGAACTTCTGCTCTCCAACCATGAGAAGAAGTGTCTCTCCTGCGTGCGTTCCACCAACTGCGAACTGCAGACGCTCTGCCGTGAATACGGCGTAGACGCGTCCCGCTTTGAAGGCGTTGTCAACCACTATGAGGTGGACGCGAAGTCTCCGATCATCCGCGATAACAACAAGTGCATTCTCTGCCGCCGTTGCGTGGCGACCTGTGCGAAGGTGCAGGGCATCGGGGTTATCGGCGCGAACAACCGCGGCTTTGATACCTACATCGGCTCGGCGTTCGGAGAAGCGTTGGCAGATACGTCCTGCATCAACTGCGGACAGTGCATCGTTGCCTGCCCGGTCGGCGCGCTCTATGGGAGAGACGACACCGACGAGGTGTTTGAAGCGTTGGCTGACCCCGACAAGCACGTTCTGATCTGTGCCGCTCCGTCGGTTCGCGCGCAGATCGGCGAATGCTTCGGCTACGAGCCGGGCACGGATACCGAAGGCAAGATGGTTGCCGCGCTGAAGGCGCTCGGCTTCGACGGCGTGTTCGACATGAACCTGACCGCCGACCTCACCATTGTGGAGGAGGCGACCGAGCTGCTCGGCAGAATTCAGAACAAAGGCGTTCTGCCGATGATTACCTCCTGCTCGCCCGGATGGATCAAGTTCTGCGAGCATTACTTCCCGGATTTTGTTGACAATCTGTCGACCTGCAAATCCCCGCAGCAGATGTTCGGCGCGGTCGTCAAGACCTACTATGCCGAAAAGATGGGCTGGGATCCCAAGGATATCTATATGGTGTCGGCGATTCCCTGTACCGCAAAGAAGTTCGAGGTTACAAGACCCGACGAATGTGCGGCGGGACTGCCCGACGTGGATGTGGCGATCACAACCCGCGAGGTCGGTCGCATGATTCAGAAGGCAGGCATCGATTTCCGTTCGCTTGAGGACGAAAAGTTCGATGATCCGTTTGCAATCGGCTCGGGCGCCGGCGCAATCTTCGGCGCAACGGGCGGCGTCATGGAGGCGGCTCTGCGCTATGCGGCAGAGGTGATTCTCGGCAAGAAGCTTGAGAAGGTCGACTTCACCGAGGTGCGCGGAACAGAGGGCATCAAGCTCGCGTCCTACAAGTTGGGCGATCTGGACGTCAAGGTTGCGGTTGCTTCGAGCACGGGCATGGCAAAGAAGCTGCTGAATATGATCCGGAACGGCGACGAGGAGGTCAAAGACGTGATCTTCATCGAGATCATGGGATGCCCCGGCGGTTGCGTCAACGGCGGCGGACAGCCGATTCAGCCCGCAAAGGTTCGGATGAACACCGATCTGCGCGCGGTTCGCGCGGCAGTCCTGTATCGCGACGACGCGGAGGAATCCCTGCGCAAATCGCAGGATAACCTCGCGGTGCAGACGCTTTACAAGGAGTTCTTCGGAGAGCCGAACAGCCACAAGGCGCACGAGATCCTGCATACCTCGTACATCAAGCGCGGTCTGTAAGGAAAAAGGCAACAGGCAGAGTAAGACCCACTCTCTGCCTGTTGTCGCGTTTCATGATTTTTCACAATGCGAGCGCTCCTGTTTTGTATAAAACGACAAAAATACAAAAAGACGCAAAAAATGATTGAAAAATCCTGAAAAATGTGATATCATTTAACTGTATCATTAGATGTCGCAGGGTGGTGTATCACCCGCAAACCTCTAATATGTATAAAAGATTTGGAGGGCTTTTATCATGGCTGAAGTAGTTACAATGTTCAGAAACAAGATGAACGGTTACAACAAAGAGGAAGTCAACCTCTATGTGAAGGACCGTGAGGAAAAGCTGCAGGAGAAGGATGCGACCATTACATCGCTCAACGAGCAGGTTGCGGAACTCCAGAAGCAGTTGGCAGAGGCGCAGGAAGCCGCAAAACTGGCGGCTGAGACTCCCGCACCCGCACCCGCAGAGGATTCCGATCCCATTCTGGACGCCGAGATCGCCGAGAAGGCAGAGAAGTTCGACCTGCTGATGAAGCGTTGGGGCGATGAGGAAATGGGTCCCGCGATTGCAAAGAAGAAGGTCATTCTGGAAGAGGCTGAGAGAGCTGCGGATGTGTTCTATGAAAAGTCGGCAGAGAAGGTTGCCGCTTGCCTCGACGCGGATTTCGCGAAACTGGCAGAGGCTCTGCGCGCAGATCTCGACGCTTACCTCTACAGCAAGTCGTTGGCAGGTCGCGTCAAGACCTGCGTGGATTACTCCAAGCGCATTTCCGCCAAGATTGCAGCGGGTCTGCACGTGCTCTTCGAACTCCCGGGCAAGGTTTACAAGGCAACCTCCGAGAGAGTGAACGAGGCAACCGACCGCGCAAAGGCGATGGCGGCTACATACAAGGCACACAAGGCGGCTTCCAAGGCGCAGTAAGTTTCCCTTGGCGGTAACGCGGTAAATCCTGCGGTAGAAAGTGATGGTTTTCGGATGAATATCGGTGAAAAGATTCGATCTTTGCGGGTTGCAAAACTGATGACGCAATCGGAACTTGCCGGTAACAAGATCACCCGGAATATGCTGAGCTGTATTGAAAACGGCTCTGCGCAACCGTCGCTTTCTACCGTTGTTTATATAGCCGGACGGCTGAATGTGCCGGTCGGCTTTTTACTCGCGGAAGAAGGGGACGAAATTGTTTATCAGAAGATGAACAGTCTGGCCAACATCAAGCGCGCATACAAAGCGGGGGATCTTGCGGGGTGTCGGTCGCTTTGCCTGTCTGCCTGCCCCGAACCGGACGATGAAATCCGCCTTCTGCTTGCAACCTGCGACGCCGGCATTGCCTGCGAGGCATTCCGCCACGGAAAATTACGGCTTTGTTGCCGGTATTTTGATGAGGCGTTGCGGTATGCGGATGAATGCCTTTATCCGCTTCCGCAGATTGCGGCGCAGGCGACGGTTTATTTCGAATATATGGAACGTCGGATATCTCCGATGCTGACCTCCGATGTATTGGATACGAGCCGTTCCGTTGCGATTCGGGATGAAGAGCCGTTCGCTCTCTATGCGCGGGCATTGGACGCTTTGGACGAAGGGGACGACAAACCTGCCGTCGCTTTTCTTGCAAGCGCAGAAGTTGGCGATCCGCGCTTTTACGCAGAGCACCTGCGTGCGCGGTGTGAAATGGCGAAGAACGGATATCGGAACGCGATGCCGATTCTTCTGCGGATGCTGAACGGGGAAGCCCCTCTGGACGAGGTTGGTTTATACGCGGTGCTGTGCGATCTGGAAATCTGCTGTCGCGAAACAGAGGACTTCAAGGGCGCTTACCGCTATACGAACGAAAAGGTACAGCTGTTGGAACAACTCCTGAAAGAAAACTGATTCATAACAGACAGGCGCTATCTTGCTTCTGTCTGTTGTTTTTACAACAGACAGAATTTGTGTATTATGGTATAATGTTGATCGGTCGGTTAGAGTCGATCGGAGCGTTGCCATCGCGGAGACGAAAAGGAGACAATGAAAATGAACGTTGCGATTTCGTGGTTGTTTTTGATGTATTTTGCAGTGCTTGGAACGGAACGGATCAGAAGTCTGTTTTCGGTCGGATCGGGCGGTTTTTTCGCAACGCCTTTTGACGGATACGTCAATCTGATGACGGTTCTTTCCCTGACGGCAACCTTGGTTTTGCTGATCGGATTCAACGGCGGTTTCTGGCGGTCCCTGTTCGGAGGCGCTACACCGAATTACCGGGTGCTTGTGATAACCGCAGGCGTTTTGCTTCTTTCGGGAATGGTTCACACCGAGCATACGGTTGCACCGCTTCAGTTTGTCGCATATGGCGCGTTGATCCTTGCCATGATTCTGCAAACCGTCCTTCAGGTAAAGGCGGACGGACATGCGGCGTCCTATTGGCTCTCTCTTTGCTATCTTGTAGCGTTCTCCATGGCAATTCCGGTTGTTTACCGAGCGACTGTTTCGCATTCGGGAGTATTCCACGTACTGGAAGCGGTTACCGCTGTTGCATTGGTTGTTTGTTTCACGTTTCTGACCGTGCGCGTGTTCGAAGGAAACGGGCAAAATCTGCTTCTTGTCGTGCCGTTTGCGATCATGTTTGTGATGGATACCGTACTGATTGCGATGCGTTGGCAGGAAACGGTCAATTGGTTTGTTTTGGTTGCCGGCGGACTGGCAACGATCCTGTTTCTGATCGGCAGGATTCTGCTTCCGAGGTTGTCATAAGGATAATAAAAAGTGCGGGAACGATGAACGTTCCTGCACTTTTTTGATTGGAAAAATTGACCGGTTGTTATGCGGATGTAATCGGTCAGGGTAAGGTATAATATTTTTCGCAAAAGCAAAAAAGAGCCAAAAAGATATAGACATGCTCACAAAACTCCGGTAGAATGAAGTCGCTACACAAAACATTCGAAAGGAGTTCAGGGAACATGTCGGTCCTGTCAATAGTTTTTCGCAAAATTGTATCTGGGAAAATGAAGTTTTGCGAAAAACTATTGACAGGACCGCGCGGTATTGCCTTAATTGTTTCGTATCATAGCTTGCTTAACACTTTCGATTTCCGCATTCAAAATCAAAGCCCTGAAAACCGATTGTACCGTTCGGTTTTCAGGGCTTTTTATTGATTTCCCGATACTGCGTTGGCGACATTCCGGTTTCCTTCCGAAAGGCACGGTTGAAATTGGAAAGGGAAGAAAAGCCGCCTGCGGACGCAATGGAGATGACGGGATCATTGGTTGATCGCAGGAGAATTTTGGCATAGTTGAGCTTCAGCTCGTTCAGAAAGTCGACATAGGTTTTTCCCGTTGTGTCATGAAACTGGGCGCTGAAATAGCTTGCGGAATATCCGCCGACCTTTGCGGTTTCCGTCAGTGTGGGCGATTCGGCAAAATGGAGAAACAGATATCGCATACAGCGGGACATCGGAAGGGCATCATACTCCGTGCATCGGCGGACTGCTTGGGTGCTTTTCCGCAGAATCAGGATGAGCAGGCACTCCAACAGATTCTTGGTATAGCGCCCGGTTTGCGGATCGTCAACCGTCAGTCCTTCGCCGAGAAGCTTTGTCAGAAATTCGGCTTGCGCAAGTTCGGGGGCGGTCAATCGCAGAAGCGGGGCGTGTTCCCGGCGCATCAGGTCACCCAACAACCGCGGCGAAATTGCGTTCACGGAAAAGCTGACGTTGATGAGCGATAGCGCAGGTTGCGGCATAACCGCATGAAAATCGATGGGGGAGAGCAGATAGAGACACCCTTTTTCAAGCGGGAAAGTGTCGCCGTTGAGGTTTTGCGTTCCGCCGCCGTCCAGAATCAGCTCGATCTCGAAGTATTCGTGCATATGAAATTTCGTGGTCTGAGCGACCGTCTTTTCGGTAACGGTCATGTTTCGCTTCCTGTCTACCCAGATATCCGATGGAAGAATGGCTTTTGGCATTGGTCGGTTCTCTCCCGCTGTGTAAATTCCGCTTCTATTATACAACAGGAAACGGAATTTGTCAAGAGGGATCGAGATGGTATAAAAGACCGTAAAATTCTGTTGGTGTTCCGTAAAAAACAGGAAGCGCGGTGGGCGGAGATATGCTATAATGATTCTGTTCCAACCGTGAAGGTGATCAATCGCTACGATAAAAAGGGGAAATCCATGTTGATCGGAATCGACATCGGCGGCACGAAATGCGCTGTCGTGCAGGCGGATGACGCAGGAAAAATCCTGAACCGCGTTGCGTTCGCCACTCTGCCTTACGCGCAAAGCCTTGCAAAAATCGAAGAACTGGTTGCGTCCTTCGCCCCGTTCGATGCCATCGGCATCAGTTGCGGAGGACCGTTGGACGAGAATCGCGGCGTTATCCTCTCCCCGCCGAACCTGCCGGGTTGGGACGAAGTACCGATCTGCGAGCGGTTGCGGAAACGCTTTGGTGTGCCGGTCGCTCTGCGCAACGATGCGAACGCCTGCGCGTTGGCAGAGTGGCGGTACGGCGCGGGGAGGGGAACGAAAAACATGATTTCCCTCACCTTCGGCACGGGCATGGGCGCGGGGCTGATTCTGGACGGTCGGCTCTACGGCGGCACAAACGGCAACGCGGGCGAGGTCGGACATCTCCGCATGGCGACGGACGGTCCTGTCGGCTACGGCAAGAGAGGCTCATTCGAGGGCTTTTGCAGTGGCGGCGGACTGAAGCAGTTGGGTCAGATGCGCGCCATTCAAGCCCTGAAAGAGGGACGGCATCCGCTCTATTGTCAGACGGAAGCCGATCTGCCGACCGTCACCGCAAAAACGGTTGCCGATGCGGCGGATGCAGGCGATGCGGATGCAATCGAGGTCTACCGCTATTGCGGCGAACAGCTCGGTCGGGGGCTTTCGATCCTGATTGACCTGTTCAATCCGGAGGCAATTGTCATCGGCAGTGTCTTTACCCGCTCGGAGAACCTGTTGCGGGCGGAAGCGGAACGCATCATCCGGGAAGAAGCGCTCCCCATGTCGGCATCTGTCTGTTCGATCCGCACCGCGCAGTTGGGGAACGCCATCGGAGACTATGCCGCGATTGCGGTCGCGGAGGAAGCACGGAGGGAGAAACAATGAATACCATCGAACTGCTCGGCAAGCGGTATCCCGCGCTGACGGACTGCCTGCCGGAGATCGAACGCGCCGCGGAAGCCATCGTCACCATGCACCGCGCGGGGGCAAAGCTGCTCCTTTGCGGCAACGGCGGGAGCGCGGCGGACTGCGGGCACATTGTGGGAGAGTTGGAAAAAGGCTTTCTCTCCAAGCGCCCCTTATCGGAAACGGCGCAAAAGAAACTGATTGATGCAGGCATTCCCGCCGAGATGACGGCAAAGTTCCAGCAGGGACTGTGCGCCATCTCCCTGCCCGAACAGAGCGCCATTCTCAGCGCGTTTGCAAACGATGTGGAGCCGAAGTTGGTCTACGCGCAGACCGTTCTTGCCTGCGCGCGGGCGGGGGATGTCTTTCTCGGCATCTCCACCTCCGGCAACTCCGAAAATGTTGTCCTCGCCGCCAAAACCGCCAAAGCGGTCGGCGCTACCGCAATCGGCTTGACCGGCGCGGCGGGCGGAAAACTGGCGGAGATTTGCGACATCACCATCCGCGTCCCCGCAACCGAAACCTTCATCGTCCAGGAGTACCACCTCCCCGTCTACCACGCCATCTGTGCCGAGGTCGAACGGCGGCTGTTTGACGAGACATGAATAACAGCGGTTTTCGGATTCTTTTTCGAAAAACGCTTGACAAACACAATGGAATATGCTATACTGAAACTGTAATAAGCCGAACCCCACGCAGGATATGGTGTCCCGATTCTCCAATCCTACCGAAACGGCACAGATTGACGAGAAGCGCACCCATATTCTTGCATATGGGTGCGCTGTTTCTGTCTGCCGATACCGAAAGGAGGTGTCGATTTTTATGTCGCGCAGGTTCATCTTACTGTTGTAAGCGCAGTGCAACTTCGGCACTGCGCGGAAGCCGCAATGAAATAAAAACATATCAAAAGAAAAAGAAAGGAATTATGTCATGAAAAAAAGAACAACCTACAAGCTTTTATCCATGCTTCTCGTATTCGTGCTCCTGCTTCCATCCTTTTCCTTTGTAACTTTTGCGGGCTCTCCAATCACAGAATCGATGGGGATAGATACAGAAGAACCTGTTGAAATTTTCAATCCGGATGAAGAATCCGATACATCAAGCGAACCGGAGTCTATCGAAATATTGAACCGTCGCGCGCGGAATGTCAAACATTTTCGACATGAGGACGGCACGATTGAGGCAATTATCTATGGTTATGCGGTTCACAGGCAAGATGAAGACGGAAACTGGCAGGATATCGACAACCGATTGATTGATTCTGCTAATGGCAATACAACATATTATACAACCGATGATAACCGCATTCGCTTTACCAATACGGGAGTCGGTCAACTGACCGTAACACTTGATTCTAAGCCGTATCGGATTACCATGGGGATGCTGACAAACGATCTCCAGAGTGGCGAACTTGCCTCAGACCCTTCGGCAAGACCGGAAATTGTGGTCAGAAATCATCCGGTAAGAGCCGAACAGGTTGAACGAATGGCAACCGATCTTTCAAGAGATGCACAAATTGAACGCTTGAAGAAGATCGACAATCGCACGGAACTTTGCTATCGGAATATTCAGGATGGGATTCATCTGAAATATGAACTGGAAGCCGATGATATTAAGGAAACCATTGTGGTAAACGAGCCGCAAGCCAATTATATTTACAGATTCGGATTGCGTTTGGATGGACTGACGGCAATTTTGCGCGATGATGGCGGAATCGACCTGACCGATTCGGAAACGGGAGAAACGCCGTATCGTATTCCCGCTCCGTTTATGGTGGATGCCAATGATGAGATCAGCTATGACGTAGCCTACACGTTGGAGCAGGTCGGGGATGGGGCATATTTGCTCACCGTTACAGCGGATTCGACATGGATTGACACGAGAGATCGTGCATTTCCTGTGTCCATTGACCCATCGGTTTCAACGAGCGTATTTGCGGATACCTACATAGAGGATAACCATCCGGACACCTTACACGGCTCTGGAACAGAGTTGTGGGTTGGGTCAACCAAATATACTTATATCAGACCGGAAAATGTGATTCCCACGATACCGCGAAAAGCCATTGTCAATTATGCATTTCTTTACGGATACTATTATTACCACAGCACCGTAACAAGCGGAACATTTGAGCTTGCGGAGTATCGAGCCACACAGGACTGGGCTGAAGATTTGACATGGACTAAGGCTAAAAAGCTAACCAATATGGGGTTCAATCCTTATCGATGCTATGATACTGTCAATTTGTCCGGTTCTGCAGGCGCTTACTATTCTTCGCCTAAGCAGTTTAGTTTAGTCATGAAAGATATTGTGCAATATTGGGCGGACGGATATTCCAATTACGGTGTTGTTTTGAAGAGGACTGCCGGAAGTTTGTTGCATTCCATCATTGTATCGAGCGAGGGAAGAACTGCGTACCGTCCGTATTTGGTAATTTCCTATACCGAACCGTGGATTGACAATGCAGTATATCGTTTGAAAAACGCAGAAACAGGTCTGTATTTGACCGTAGGCGGCGGAACGGCTTATTGGCGCGCAGGGGCGTCAATTCAGCAGAATGTCCGATCTACCGCAGAAGATAAAACGGCAGAGAGCCGAAAGCAGCTTTTCAAAATCTATAGAGTCAGAATGGATAACGGAGATTATTACTATACGGTTCGTTTGATGACAAACTCTGCACTGTCGGTTTCAGCTCCTTTGACCGGAAGCAGGGCGGCAGTTGCAAAGACAATTTCGGTTACGGATAGTTGGTCGGAAATCAATTCGACCGAGAGATGGCTGATCAAAAGGGACGGTGCATATGTAACCTTGTATAATGGCGGATATTTGACAGCCCCGCAAAATACAACGCAAGGTGCGGCTGTTTCCGCAACATCGGCAAAAACCAATTACTCTAAATGGATATTGGAACGATACACGGGAGGAACAATCGAAGGATTCTTCTTTGTATCCGATAAGATAACAGAAACTGTTACGGTTGGAGAAGCACATACTTGGCAAGGTGTGATGTTCAGTTCTGTTTCTCAAACAAACGGACCTGTCGTGCTGTCTGTAGAAAATGCTCGATTCGGAGAACTCAGTTGTGCGAGTATCGATTCAAACGGGGTGCTTCGAGCAGTCAATCCGGGAAAGGTAATTATCAGAGGAAAATTCAATCGTGATGTCCAGAATAGCCAGAACTTTTATCAAGGGATTTTCTATCAGTGGGTAATGCTTCCAAAATGTGAGATGTTCTTGCGCAATCAAACCGATACGCACCAATATTTACAGGTTGGCGATGATTATGCCCCGGATTTTAACAAAGAAAACGCTAAAATCGAAGGGCGGAAATTTATTGCGGGCAGGCATCAAAAATGGGAAATTGAACCGATTGAAGGAACTCCGTATTACAAAATTCAGAATAAAGCGAGTAAAAAGGTTTTAACCGTTCCGGATGGAAACTCGACAACCGAAAATGTACAATTGATTCAAGCCTCCTATGCCGGTTCTGAAAATCAGCAATGGGAAATTGATAATGTACGTACAGGGCGGTACATTATTCGTCCGCGGCTGAGTCCCGAAAATCTGTGCGTTGCCACCTCGGATTGGGATAAACAAATATTGCAACGACGGTGTGTTACAGATAATGGGAGTTATCGGGAAGAGTGGAATTTTGAAAAATTGAATGAACGAGTCATAACAAAGGACATTATCTTTTATTATGATGATGGGATTGTCGGTACAGCAGATTTTCCAACAATAAACGACTTAACCGATTTTCTTCAAGACACTTTATCTGTTTATATGGAAAACTTCAATCTTAGGTTTAATATTAAAGCTGCATCGAATAATAAGGAATTAAATTGGGATAAAGAGCATTGTGCTGCAAGTGAAGAATGGGATTCTTGTACTTCCGCTTGTGGTGCTCTGCAAAATTGCAGTGCTGAACACCACAAAAGCGGAGCGCGTTTAGTCAGAACTCTAAAGAGTGACGATCCGGATATATATGTGTGTCGCATAGTCAGTTATCTGTTTTGTGAGTTCTCTGAATCCGAGGGACATGTAATAAGCGAAATGCGTGGATGCACAGATAGTATTGGTGGTTACAGTAGGGACTCGATTGTAACATTTTATGATAAAGGAGACAATAGGATGAATGAACGACGTGAAATCATTTTACATGAATTATCACATAATTTGGGCGGTATCCACTGCACGGACAGTAGTTGTATAACCTATAGTAAGGTAAACGGAAGTACAGAATGGTGTTCGGAGCACAGATTGACCATAGCAAATATATTATACTGATTGGTTTGGGGGATATAATGATGAAAAAAAAGCAAAACCTGGGGATGCTTTTGCTCACTGTTTTGTTGCTTTTCAGCATGGGCGCTTCCTGTAAAAAGATTTCCGATCCTTTTATTTATCCGAGCGATTGCGTTCGCCCCGGTGGGCATGACCACAATGTGATATTTACCGGAACTTCCGTCAACGATTTCTACAAGCAAGTACGCGATATTCAACCCCAAAGCTATTGGAATTACGAACAGGAACGCTATTTTGAAATGTTGACTGTATTTCCGGCGCCGCTTATGGATCCTCCGGAATCGCTGTTTGGTTGTAATGTTCTGAAAAGCGATATTTCAATGTATATTTGGGTGAATTCTTCTCCCAATGCCTCCATTAAATATTACTATCAGCTTACTCTTGATAATCCATTCTATGCCGAAGCGCCCGACACGCAAACTAGCGAATTTCCTGCTTCAATAAGCTATTCTTTTAATCGATTTCTCAGACGAGGGAATGAAATATGCGAGGATGTGCAAACATTAAAGGAAAAATGGGTGAAGTATGGTTACGAATGGACGTATACCACCGGCGAAACCGCTGACGGAACTACTTACCACTATGAGAAAAAGGCACAGGGTATTAAGGTCTTATTTGACCTGAATCCGGGTATCGGATCTTTGGATGTATACCTTGGAATGAGAACACCGATTGAAGGCCTTTGTAACCAATTGACCCTCGATCAGGTAGTTCCGCTTTTCAAATGGCAACTGATATCCAAAGAAACAGGCGAAACGATCACGGATCAGGTTGGTTGGTGGTAACCTCCGAAAAAAGAAAAGCCGCGTTCCTCAACGCGGCTTTTCCCCTCCAAGGTCTTCCGTTCCTCACACCTTGCTCGGTTCGGTCATGGCGAACGGATCAAGAAGCTCGTCCAACAGCTTGTCGTCAATCAGTTTCTGCTCGCGCACCAAATCCTTGATGCGGCGGTTTTCGCGTAACGCCTGCTTTGCAAGTTCAGCCGACTTCTTGTAGCCGAGGTACGGGCAAAGCGCCGTTACCGTCCCGACGCTTTCATACAGAAGCGCTTCGCAGTGTTCCTTGTTGGACTCAATGCCCACAATGCAGTTCTCCGTCAGTGTCTTGACCGCATTCTTCATGCAGATGAAGGATTCAAACAATTTGTAGAAAATGACCGGCTCGAAGGCGTTCAGTTCCAATTGTCCCGCTTCTGCCGCAAGCGTGACCGTCGTGTCGTTTCCGATAACGGCAAACGCCACCTGCGATACCACCTCGGGAATCACGGGGTTTACCTTGCCCGGCATGATGGACGAGCCGTTCTGCTTGGCGGGAAGAATGATTTCCTCAAAACCCGTTTTCGGTCCGCTGGAAAGCAGGCGCAGGTCGTTGCACATCTTGGAAAGCGCCACCGCCATTGCCTTGAGCGCGCCGGAGACATAAACGAAACCGTCCAGATTCTGCGTTGCGTCGATCAGATCCGCCGCTTGGTGCAACTCATAGCCCGTGATGCGCGAGAGGGCGGGAACCACCCCACACAGATACGCGCGCCGCACGTTGATTGCCGTTCCGATTGCCGTACCGCCGAGATTGACCGCGTGCATTTCGTCCACCGCCTTGCGCAGAAGCGTTACGCACCGCTTGATGCCAGACGAGTAAGCCGCAAATTCCTGCCCGAGACGGATCGGCACTGCGTCCTCCAGCTGGGTTCTTCCCATCTTGATGACGTCGTTGAATTGGCGCGCCTTGCCGTCCAACGCGTCGGTCAGCGCCTGCGTATTGCGGAACAGTTCCTCCGCAAGCCCGATGACCGTCAGTCTGCCCGCCGTGGGGATCACATCGTTGGTTGACTGCGAGCAGTTCACATGGTCGTTCGGGTGGCAGAGGTATTCGCCCTTTTTGCCGCCCAATAACTCGGTTGCACGGTTCGCAATCACCTCGTTGACGTTCATGTTTGCCGTAGTGCCCGCGCCGCCCTGAATTGCGTCGGTGATGAACCACGCGTCCAACTTACCTTCCAACGCTTCGTCACAGGCTGCGGTGATGGCGTTGCACATCCTGTCGTCCAACAGTCCCGCTTCGCGGTTGGTCAGCGCCGCAGCTTTCTTGATGCGGACAATGTTGCGGTAGAACCGCTTGTCCATCGGATTCCCCGTGATGTGGAAATTCTGAAGTCCGCGCAGGGTCTGAACTCCGTAATATGCCTCTGCGGGGACTTCCAGCGTTCCGATTGAATCGCTCTCCGGTCTTGTTTTTGCCATATTCTGATTAACTCCGTTATTGAAATTGGATGAATCGAATTTGTTGGTTTCGGGGCGGGCAGCAAGCCGTCCGTCCCGTTGATTCTATAATAGATTGAAATTATCTGACTCCGAACAGGAGCTTTTCGTAGGTCGGGAACGGCCAGTACTTCTCCGCCGTCAGCGTTTCCGCCTCGTCGCAGACCACGCGCAACTCCGCCATTCTCTGCAGAATCACGTCGCGGATCATGAACGCCGCTTCGGTGACGTCGGTAATGGTTTTGTAGCGGATGGCTTCGGTCTCCAGTGCGGTGATGGCGCTGTCGATCTCGTCCGCCAGTTCGGAGAGCTTTGCAATCAGATTCTTCTCATATCTGCCCGAAAGTCCCGGGACAGCCGCCGCTTTGGCGATCAGCGTGTCGGAGAGATCGTGCGCATAGGCTTCCACCGCAGGCAGGATCTCCTTGCGCGCCATGTCGATCATGGTCAGCGCCTCGATGTTGACCGACTTGCAGTAGTTCTCCAGAATGATCTCATACCGCGATTCCAACTCGGTGCGGGAGAATACCTTGTGGCGGGTCAGCATTTCCACATTCTTGGGGTCGAGCAGGTGCGGCATTGCGTCGGGCGTGGTGCGCAGGTTGAGCAGTCCCCGAACCTCGGTTGCTTCGCGAATCCATGCGTCGTCATAGCCGTTGCCGTTGAAGATGATGCGCTTGTGATCGCTGACCGTCTCCTTGATGAGATCATGCAGATCCGCTTCAAAGTGCTTGGACTTTTCCAGACGGTCGGCGTAAACGCGGAGAGACTCCGCAACCGCCGAATTGAGCATGATATTTGCGCAGGCAATGCTGTTGGAAGAACCGAGCATACGGAACTCGAACTTGTTGCCGGTGAAGGCAAACGGGGATGTACGGTTGCGGTCGGTTGTGTCGCGGGTAAAGCGCGGCAGGACGTGAACGCCAAGCTTCATAACCGTCTTTTCCGCTGCGT
>URHR01000025.1 GCA_900547725.1 uncultured Eubacteriales bacterium | reverse complement strand
ATTAAGAACATTAAACATAGCGGTGTTTTTGGGAAGGTTTGTAGAAAAATAAATGTGATCTATTTCGGTATGTCCTGTATTACGGAGAGTGTATTCTACGCAAACCCAATTTTCCGGTGTAATAACGGATTCGTCATAGAAGAACATAGCTCTTCCTTCGTTTTTGTATTCTTTTATACTGCAGAGAAGGACACATGCATCGACTTTTCTTTGTTGGGAATATTTGCCGAGTTTCTTATAGCCCATAATTTCAAGACGGGGTCGATTTTCAAATAACTGTTCTTCTTTTTCTTTCTGCCGTTTGCGTTCTTCTTGGCGTGTCTTTTTGTTTTCGTGATGTATCGTCATCCATACACCAAGGAAGGTAAAAAGACCGCCAACCAAGCCGCCCAAAACACTTGCAATAATAGCTTCCATGTATTTCTCCTTAATGTTCCAGTACCTCTAAATACTGATCCAATCGCTTATTGAGATACTCCGCAAATAGAGTTACCATATCGGCAGGACGATCAAATGCATCGTAATATCTCATTCTATCGGTGAACTTGATATCGATGGGGGGGTAGCCGGCTTTCATCAGTTCAAGGTTGATGATGAGGCGTCCGGTTCTGCCGTTGCCGTCGATGAAGGGATGGATGGCCTCAAACGCGATATGCAGGTCGGCGAGTTTTTCCACGATATTGCGCTCATCGGTCGCGTACTGCTGCATAAGGTCATTCATTTTTGGCTCAATGAGATAGGGCTGGACAGGTTCCTGCTTTGCGCCCATGATGCGAACAGGCACTCTGCGGTATACGCCACGATCAAGAGGTTTATCCGCAAGGACGAGGGAGTGGATCTGCTTGATGACCGATTCAGAAAGGGGAGTGTGATCCTTGACAAGGTCGCAGATGAAATAGAACGCATCTTTATGACCGACCGCTTCCATGTGATCCTTCAGCGGTTTTTGATCGATGGTCAAGCCCTTCAGAACCATATCGATTTCACGTAAAGTTAAGGTGTTGCCCTCGATTGCGTTGGAGTTGTAAGTATATTCGATCATGAAGTCCTCGTTCAGACGCGCCACTTCACCTTCGGTAAGCGGTCTGCGACCGTCGAGTTCTTTTTTCTTTCTTTCAATTTGGGCGAGAAGGGTTTCCTTTCCGCGAATACGTCCGTCTGCAGGTTTTGGAGCGTTATCGGGGACAAACCAGAGTTTACCCTCGCGCCATGCGCCGTCAATCTGTCCGTTTACGCAGAGCGTACGGACGCGTCTGTCGGAGATGCCCCATTTCTCGGCGGCTTGCTTGGTCGTCATAGCCATGATTCATACCTCGTCACGTTGAGATTTCGAATTTTTATAATTTGCCATTATAAGTATACCACATTTTCGGCATAAATTCAATAGGGTTCGGAATAATATTTTTGAATTTGCGGAATAATTTGCTGATTCTTATCTCTTGCAATCTCTGTTACTTTGTGTTATAATAAATTCAAGTTATCAATCCGGCTTTGGCGGAGCGGTACTCTTTGCTTACAGCGGTGAAATATTTGCGCCGTGAAGTGCTGTGACAGGGAACGACCGCATCAAACTCGGCAGCAGGAACCACACAAACGGGGATGCATCTCTAAAAGAATTTCTAAAAATTTTTTTAGAAATATTTTTAGAAATCGCTATGCCTTATGGCACAAGGATTTTTTGAAGTTCGAACAAAAAAGAGCCGAAAACCCTTGTAAATACTGGGCTTTCAGCTTCTTTTATCGTCCGTTATCGTCTTCTAAAATTCCTTAATTTCCGGCAGGTTGATGTGCCTTGAAAACCGTTTGAGAGCAATCTCACAAGGGTTCGAATCCCTTTCCCTCCGCCATAAGCCCCGATTTTTCGGGGCTTTTTTCGACAATACGACAATATAAGGAGGATTTCTGAAAATATGTTGCCCAACAATTTTTCGCAAATTGCCGAGCGAATACAAAGACAAAACAATCGCTCATTAAAAGAGTTGTTTAAAAACGATATTAGAGGTTCTTTTCTTATTGATATAAAATATCGAGTTCTTAATGCAATTGCAGAAAAGTTTTTTGAGTTGTATGATCTTCGCTGGTCTGATGAAAGAATGGTAACCGGAATTGGTCCAGAACCGGAATATGACATCTGTAAACATATCGTTGGAGTACATAAAGCAAATACGATTTTTCTCACCACGGAAGATAAATCAAGGATAGAAAAGGACGAAAATTACAAAAATAAACTCACAAAACAAGTTTCTGAACAAATTTTTCTTAGGGGTTATGGTAGTGCATACTTTAGACACAAGCCCATTATGTCGGGAGAACGATTCAACTACTACCCCGTTCCGTATGAGTTGTTTGTTTTGTGCATGAAAATGAATCATATGATTTATTTGAACGGAGCAAAAAACAAATCAGCTTTTTATTTTGCAAAAATCACAAACAAAGCATTGTCTGCATTATCGCTCCTTGAAGATAACTTCCTTGGAACAGCATATTTACCTTGCCGAACCGTACTTGAACTGTATGCAAAACTTCTTGTTATGCGTGTTTATCCCGAACTGTTTGCCGAGGACGAGAAATTCTCTTATTTTGAAACACTTCAAACGTGCTGCAACCAAGTATTTCCCGATGAATTTAATAAATTGTTCGCAAACCGCAAAAATAAAAATGAGCGCAACAAGGTTGAATATATGCATTATGGTTTTGTTGATAAAATTCCGAACTATCACGATATTGTAAAGCAAAAGCCATATACTTTCATGGGTGTTTTAAATTATCTTAAAGCAAACTGTGAAAATGAAACCCTCGCTGCATTTGAGATGATGGAACGTCTTTATAAAATGTGCCATGTATATGTGCATGGCAGTGTTGTTGAATCGCGATATCCATTGCTTCATTATTTCGAGATATCTTTAATGTTAAGCTGTGTTATTCCATCTGTATATGAGATGTTTTGTGAAGATTATGCAGAGGAAAGCGATGTTTTCGGCATCAATGTTTTAGATAAAATTGAGGCAGATTACATTTTACTTTGCGAACAATACGAAAAACGGAGTACCGAGAATTTTGAAATGAAAAACTGACATTCGTAATCATTATTCTAAACAATAAAAGACACAGCCCCACCTTATGGCAGGGCTGTGCCTTTTCTTATTCCTTATTTGAGAACATCAGGAAAGGACAGCAAAGCAGGCTGAAACGTCTGCTTCTAAAAACAAATCGGGTGTGTACAAAAATGCCAGCACTCCGCCAAGGATTTTCTTTTTTCCGGGGATCAAACGCAGAAATCTCCCTTGAAAAGGAGATTCTATGCAAAGCTGACAAAATCGAAACGAAAAAATCGGGCGATTTCTCGGTGTTGCCCTCTTGACTTTTTTCGCCGAATGTGTTATCCTTATTATATAAGAGGTTCTTTGTAACTGACGGATCTGCAGAGAATACTGCGCGGGAGCAAAGAATAATAGGAGGGGGCTTAGGTCTCTTCGCCGACCGTCTGGGCACAGTTAAGTTACCTCAAGCCTTAACTGTGCTCTTTTTGTTTTTCATTTTCCGACAGGAGGTTTACCGATATGAAAAAAGTTGCCGTAATCATGGGAAGCGACAGCGATCTGCCCATTGCAAAAAAAGCAGCCGATACGCTTGCGTCTCTCGGTATTCCGTTTGAGGTACACGTGTACTCCGCGCACCGCACGCCCGATGAGGCGAAAGCCTTTGCCGCGAGTGCCGCGCAAAACGGATTCGGCGCAATCATCGCAATTGCCGGAATGGCGGCGCATCTTGCCGGCGCCATCGCGGCTTCCACCACGCTCCCGGTTATCGGGATTCCCGTAAAATCGGGTTCGCTCGGCGGCATTGACGCCCTGCTGTCCACCGTGCAGATGCCTTCCGGCATCCCTGTTGCCACGGTTGCGATAGACGGTGGTGTCAACGCCGCTTTGCTGTGCGCGGAGATTCTCGCCGTCGGCGACGACGAACTCGCTGCCGCGCTTGCGGAAAAACGCCGCGCGGACGCGGAGAAAGTGCTTGGCAAAGACATCGCCATTTCGGCGGAATTCAAAAAATAAATCGGAGGATCCAACAATGGAAAAGAAGGAACAGCTCTACGAAGGAAAGGCAAAAAAGGTTTTTGCAACGGATGATCCCGCGCTGGTCATTGTCTCCTACAAGGATGACGCCACTGCGCTGGACGGACTGAAGAAAGGAACGATTCTCGGCAAAGGCGCGGTCAACAACCGTATGTCCGACTTCCTCTTCTCGCTTCTGGAAAAGGAAGGGATTCCGACGCACTTTGTAAAAGAGCTGAACGATCGGGAGGCACTGGTCAGAAAGGTGTCCATCGTTCCGCTGGAGGTCATCATCCGCAACATTTCCGCCGGTTCGTTTGCAAAGCGCTACGGCGTGGAGGAAGGAATCGTTTTCTCCGAGCCGACAATCGAATTCTCCTACAAAAACGACGCGCTGCACGATCCGCTTCTCAACTCCTACCACGCTCTGGCTCTGGGACTTGCAACCAAGGAAGAGATTGAAACCATCAAAACCATGGCGTTCCGGGTCAACGAAATTCTGAAAGCATATTTCCTGAAGCTGAATGTCCGTCTGGTGGACTTCAAGTTGGAGTTCGGCAGACTTCCAGACGGAAAGATCGTTCTGGCGGATGAAATCTCCCCCGACACCTGCCGTTTCTGGGACGCGACCACGGGAGAAAAGCTTGACAAAGACCGTTTCCGCCGCGACATGGGCGGCGTGGAGGACGCTTATCGGGAAATGATGAAGCGTGTGTTCGGCTGATCGATCCTGTTTTCTCACTGCGGAGGAAGTATGAGTAATCTGAGAGAAGAGTGCGGCGTTTTCGGCGTCTTTTCGCCCGAAACGACCGAAGTTGCACACACCGCTTACTACGGTCTTTTTGCACTCCAACACCGTGGGCAGGAATCCTGCGGAATCGTGGTGAACCGTGACGGCGTTTTCAACGGCTACAAAGACACGGGGCTTGTCAACGACGTTTTTACCCCTGCCATCATGAGCCGTCTCGGGAAAGGCAGAATCGCCGTCGGACACGTCCGGTACGGCACAACAGGCTCAAATGACCGCAACAACGCGCAACCGATCGTGGTCAATCACATCAAAGGACGGATCGCACTTGCACACAACGGCAATCTGGTCAATTCCGGAGAATTGCGGCATGAGTTGGAGCTGAACGGTTCCATCTTCCACACCACAAGCGATACGGAAGTCATTTCCTATATCATCACCAAGGAATGGCTGAGCACCGATACGCCGGAGGAAGCAGTGGAACACGCCATGTGCCGGTTGCGGGGTGCCTATTCGCTTGTCATCATGTCCGACAGCAAGCTGATCGCCGTGCGGGACGAAAACGGCTTCCGCCCGCTGTGTTACGGAAAGACATCGGACGGCAGATACATCGTCGCCTCCGAAAGCTGCGCGTTGGATTCCGTCGGTGCGGAATTCGTGCGCGACGTCCTGCCGGGCGAGATTGTGGTTTTCGAGGACGGCAGAGTCCGCAGTATCAAGACCCATTGCAACCGCGTCCCCTGCTCCATGTGCGTATTCGAATATATTTACTTTGCCCGCCCCGATTCGGTGATCGACGGTTGCAGCGTTCACGCGGCGCGGATGCGCGCGGGAACGTTCCTCGCACTGGAGTACCCCGTGCAGGCGGATGTGGTGATCGGAGTTCCGGACAGCGGAATCGACGCGGCAATCGGATATTCCAAGCAATCGGGAATCCCGTATGAGCTCGGATTCATCAAAAACAAATATATCGGGCGGACATTCATCTCCCCCGGGCAGGAAAGCCGCGAGGATCGGGTGCGCATCAAGCTGAACCCGATTTCGGAGGTTGTACGCGGAAAGCGGGTTGTGATGATCGACGACTCCATCGTGCGCGGCACGACCAGCGCGCGCATTGTGCGCCTTTTGCGGGACGCGGGCGCGAAGGAGATTCATATGCGCGTTTCCGCTCCCCCGTTTCTCAATCCGTGCTACTACGGCACAGACATCGACTCCCGCGAAAATCTGATCGCCTGCAAATATTCGCCCGACGAAATTGCGGATCGGATCGGCGTGGACTCCCTCGGTTTTCTCAGCGTGGAAAGTGTAAAACAGATTGCAAAGGGTGTGAAGGGCACGGGATACTGCACCGCCTGCTTTGACGGAAAGTATCCGACGGAAATTCCCGCCGCGTCCCGGAAAGACCGTTTCGAGTCCCAACCGGAAAACAAGGAGTAAACGAATGGAAAATTCAAAATCGGAAGCATACGCAAAAGCCGGTGTGGATATCACCGCAGGATACCGTGCCGTTGAACTGATGAAACAGCACATTGCCCGCACCGAAACCGACGGCGTTCTGTCCGGAATCGGCGGATTCGGCGGATTGTTTCAGCCGAACCTCGGCGGCATGACCCAACCGGTATTTGTCAGCGGAACAGACGGCGTCGGCACCAAGCTGAAGCTCGCCTTTCTGCTGAACCGTCACGACACGGTCGGAATCGACTGCGTCGCCATGTGCGTCAACGATATCATCTGTTGCGGCGCGCGCCCCCTGTTCTTTCTGGACTACATTGCCTGCGGGAAGAACATTCCCGAGCGGATTGCAGACATCGTAAAGGGAGTCTGCGACGGGTGCGTACAGTCGGAAGCTGCGCTCATCGGCGGAGAAACCGCCGAAATGCCGGGGTTCTATCCGGAGGATGAATACGATCTCGCCGGGTTCAGCGTCGGTATCGTGGACAAAAACAAAATCATTGACAATCGGAATATGCAGGCGGGAGACGTTGTGATCGCGCTTCCCTCCTCCGGCCCTCATTCCAACGGCTATTCGCTGATCCGCAAGGTGTTTGACGTGGAAAACCGCGACCTGACGGTTCGTTTGCCCGAACTCGGCGGAAAAACGCTCGGAGATGCGCTTCTCGCGCCGACCAAGATCTACGTAAAGCCTGTGCTGAAGCTTCTTGAAACGGTTTCGGTGCGCGGCATTTCCCACATCACGGGCGGCGGTTTTTACGAAAATATTCCCCGCAGCATTCCCAAAGGGCTTTGCGCGGTGATCGACAGACGCGCCGTTCGGGTTCTTCCCGTTTTTGATCTGATCGCCAAGGAAGGCAACATCAGCGAGCGCGATATGTTCAACACCTTCAACATGGGGGTCGGCATGAGCATTGTCGTGCCGGGGAACGAAGCCGATACCGCGCTTTCCCTGCTGCACGCAGCCGGAGAGGACGCATATATCATCGGCAAAATTGAAGAAAACGGAAACGAAAGAATCCGGATAATCTGAGGACGCTCACGCAGAAAAAATGAAAACGGAACAGAATCAAATCAACATTGCCGTACTGGTCTCCGGCGGCGGAACAAACCTTCAGGCGCTCATCAACGCCGAGCGGAAAGGACTTCTGCACAGCGGCAAAATCGCGCTTGTCATCTCCAATCGCGCGGACGCTTATGCACTGAAACGAGCCGAAAAAGCGGGAATCCCGACCGCCCTTGCCGTGAAAAACGAGTGCGGCGGACAGGCAGGCATGGAGGCGCGGATCTGCGCTCTGCTTTCGGACTATTCCGTCGACCTGATCATTCTCGCAGGGTTCATGAGCATTCTCAGCGGCGATTTCACATCCCGCTTCGACCATCGGATTCTCAACGTGCACCCCTCTCTGATCCCCGCATTCTGCGGCGAAGGATTTTACGGTCTGCGGGTTCATCGGGCGGCACTGGAAAAAGGGGTCAAGGTCACGGGCGCTACGGTGCATTATGTCAACGAGATTCCCGACGGTGGGGAAATCATTCTGCAAAAAGCCGTCCGGGTCTGCGACGGCGACACCCCCGAGATGTTGCAGAAACGCGTGATGCGGCTTGCGGAGTGGAAGATTCTCCCCGACGCGGCAGAACTGGTTTCCGAAAAAATTCTGAAGGAGAAAGAAAATCATGACTGACATTTACGAAGTTCTCCCGATCGCCGACCGCATCCGCGGCAACCGCTATGTCGGTCGCGGAATCGTCATCGGAAAATCCGCAAACGGAAAATATGCCTGCTCGGCATATTTCATTATGGGCAGGAGCGCAAACAGCCGCAACCGCATTTTTGTCGAGCGGGACGGCGTGCTTTATACAGAGCCATACGACGTCTCCCGCGTGGAAGATCCGAGCCTGATTATTTACGCGGCGCAACGCCGTTACGGGAATCGACTCATCGTAACCAACGGAGACCAGACCGACACGATTTATGAAGGACTCCGCGCGGGAAAGACCTTTTCGGAAGCCTTGGAATCCCGCGCCTTCGAGCCGGATTTTCCGAATCTGACTCCGCGCATCAGCGGAATGCTGACCTTTTCGGAGCAGGATTTCCGCTATGAAATGAGCATTCTCAAAAGTGCGGACGCCGCAGGAAGCGCCTGCAACCGCTATACTTTCTCCTTTGCCGCACTCCCGGGGCTCGGACACTTTCTTCATACCTATGTCTGCGACGGCAATCCGCTCCCCACATTTCAGGGAGAGCCGGAGCGGGTATCCGTTCCGGATGACATCGACGCGTTTACCGCTTCCCTCTGGGACGCGCTCGACGCGGAAAACCGCATTTCTCTTTACGTCCGTTACACCAATTTGGAAACGGGCGCGGAAGAAAACCGCCTGATCAATCAAAACCGATAAGGAGTCGCCATGAAATCGTTTGCGTTAAAATACGGTTGCAACCCGAACCAGTCGCCCGCAAGAATCTTTATGGAAAGCGGCGCGGATCTTCCGATCGAAATTCTGAACGGAAAACCCGGGTATATCAATTTTCTGGACGCCTTCAATTCCTATCAGTTGGTAAAAGAGCTGAAGGCGGCGTTGGGACTTCCCGCAGTCGCGTCCTTCAAGCACGTCAGTCCTACCTCCGCCGCAATCGGTCTTCCGTTGTCGGAGAAGCTGAAAAAAGCCTGCTTTGTGGAGGATATTCCCGAACTTGACGCGTCCCCGCTCGCCTGCGCTTATGCACGGGCACGCGGAACGGATCGGATGTGCTCCTTCGGTGACTGGGTTGCCCTGTCAGATCCGTGCGATGTTCCCACGGCTCAGCTGATCCGTCGGGAAGTTTCGGACGGAATCATTGCACCCGGATACGACCCCGAGGCTCTGGAAATCCTGAAAACCAAGCGGAAGGGCAACTACAACATCGTGCAGATCGACCCGCTGTACGTACCGGCGGAGACCGAGCGCAAGCAGGTCTTTGGAATCACCTTTGAACAGGGCAGAAACAACCTTGAAATTACGCCGGCTCTTCTGAAGAACATCGTGACCGAAAACAAGGAACTTCCCGAATCCGCCGTCCGCGACCTGCTGATCTCCCTGATTACGCTCAAATACACGCAGTCGAACTCGGTTTGCTACGCATTCAACGGGCAGGCAATCGGCGTTGGCGCGGGACAGCAATCCAGAATCCACTGCACCCGTCTCGCGGGCAGCAAAGCGGATACGTGGTTTCTTCGTCAGCACGAAAAGGTGCTTGCACTCCCCTTCCTTCCCACGCTCGGCAGACCCGATCGGGACAACGTCATCGACGGATATATCAACAAAAACGAAGAGGATGTCTGCGCCGACGGCAACTGGCAGAAATACTTCACGCAACGCCCCGACCCGCTCACGGAGGAAGAGATCCGCGCTTATCTTGCGGGAATCGACGGCGTTTCGCTCGGCTCGGACGCGTTCTTCCCATTCAGCGACAACATTGAGCGCGCGAGAAAAAGCGGCGTGCGCTATGTTGCAGAACCCGGCGGATCGATCCGCGACGACGCGGTCATCGAATGCTGTAACCGCTACAATATGGTCATGGCATTCACAGGGGTTCGGTTGTTCCATCACTGATCGGAAACGCACGGTATATTCACGAAAGGCAGGTACTTCCTTTAATGAAACTTCTTGTTGTAGGAAGCGGAGGGCGAGAACACGCCATCATCAAAAAGCTGAAGGAAAATCCGACGGTGGAAGTGATTTACGCGCTGCCCGGAAACGGCGGAATCGCCGCAGACGCAGTCTGCGTTCCGATCGGCGCGTGCGAAATCGAGCGCATTGTTGCGTTCGCCGTTGAAAAACACATTGATTTTGCGGTCGTCGCGCCGGACGACCCGTTGGTGCTCGGCTGTGCCGATCGGCTCAGAGAGGTCGGAATCCCCTGCTTCGGTCCGGGAGCAAATGCCGCCGTCATCGAGGGCAGCAAGGTCTTTGCCAAGGATCTGATGAAGAAATACGGAATTCCGACTGCGGCATACGAAACCTTTGACGATATGGATCGGGCTTTGGCATATCTGGAAACTTCCCCGCTTCCCGTGGTGATCAAAGCGGACGGTCTTGCGCTCGGAAAGGGCGTGACCGTTGCCGCAACCCGCGAGGAAGCAGTCCGTGCCGTAACCGAAGCCATGCGGGACAAAAAATTCGGAAAAAGCGGGAACCGGATCGTCATTGAGGAATTCCTTTCCGGTCCTGAGGTTTCGGTTCTGACTTTTACCGACGGAAAAACCGTAGTTCCGATGGTCTCGTCCATGGATCACAAGCGCGCGCTGGACAACGACCGCGGACAGAATACGGGCGGCATGGGAACAATCGCGCCCAATCCTTACTACACGAAGGAAATCGCCGAACGGTGCAAAAAAGAAATCTTCCTCCCAACCGTGGAAGCCATGAACCGGGAGGGGCGAACCTTCCGCGGCTGTCTCTATTTCGGGCTGATGCTGACGCAGGACGGACCGAAGGTGATCGAATACAACTGCCGCTTCGGTGACCCCGAAACGCAGGTGGTACTTCCCCTTCTGGACTGCGACCTGCTCACGGTCATGCAAAAGACCGAGAACGGAACGCTCTCCGAATCCGACGTCCGAATCCGTGACGGCGCCGCCTGCTGCGTCATCATGGCATCCACCGGGTATCCCGCATCCTATCAAAAAGGATTTGAGATTCGGATTCCGGAAGACCTCCGCCCTGCGGTCTCGGTTGCGGGCGCCGCGCTGGAAGGAGACAAACTGCTGACAAACGGCGGCAGAGTACTCGGGGTCACGGCTGTGGCGGACACGCTCCGCGAAGCGATCACAGACGCGTATCGGATGGTGGAAAAAATTTCGTTTGAAAACGCTTATTACAGAAAAGACATCGGCAAAAAAGCGCTGATGGGAACGGAGAACTAAGATGGTTTACCGGGTTTATGTCGAAAAAAAGCCGGAACTTGCCGAGGAAGCGGCAGCACTCTATCGGGAAGCCGTTTCCCTGCTCGGCATCACCGCACTGCGCGGCGTGCGCATCATCAACCGCTATGACGCGGAAAACATTTCCCCCGAGCTGTTTTCCGCCGCCGAAAAAACCGTCTTTTCCGAACCGCAATTGGACACGGTGAGCGACAGTTTTGACGCGAGGGGCGGCGCGGTGTTTGCCGTGGAATATCTGCCGGGACAGTTCGATCAACGGGCGGATTCTGCGGCGCAGTGCATTCAGATTCTTTCCAAATCCGAGCGCCCGCTGATCCGAACGGCAAAGATTTACATTCTCTCCGGGGATCTGACGGACGCGGATATCCGCGCGATCAAAAAATATGTTATCAACCCTGTGGAAGCGCGGGAGGCGTCTTTGGAACTGCCCGAAACGCTCCGGATTCCCTACGAGATTCCGAAGCGAGTGGCAACGCTGGACGGCTTTACCCGCCTTGACCGCACGGAACTGGACGCGTTCCGCCGGAAATACGGGCTTGCCATGGACACGGACGACCTTGCGTTCTTTCAGAACTATTTCCGCTCCGAGAACCGCGATCCTACCGTTACGGAACTCCGCATGACGGATACTTACTGGTCCGATCACTGCCGCCACACAACGTTTCTGACGGTTATCGACGACATCTCGTTTGAGGATGCGCTCCTGCAGAAAACCTATGAAGAATACAAGGAACTGCGGCAAAAGCTCGGCAGAACCGCTCCGATCTGTCTGATGGACATTGCCACCATCGCCGTCCGGGCACTGAAACGGGAAGGAAAACTGCCCGATCTGGACGAAAGCGATGAAATCAACGCCTGCACAGTCAAAATCGAGGTGGAAGCGGACGGCGTGCGCGAGCCTTGGTTGCTCCTGTTCAAGAACGAGACCCACAACCACCCGACGGAGATCGAACCGTTCGGCGGCGCTGCCACCTGCATCGGCGGCGCGATCCGCGACCCGCTTTCGGGACGTTCCTATGTCTACGGCGCAATGCGGGTCAGCGGCGCGGCAGACCCCCTGACGCCGATGGAAAAGACCATCAAAGGAAAACTGCCGCAACGGAAGATCGTAACCTCCGCCGCAGCAGGCTATTCCTCCTACGGCAACCAGATCGGGCTTGCCACGGGAATCGTGGATGAAATTTATCATCCCGGTTATGCCGCCAAGCGGATGGAAATCGGCGCGGTGATTGCCGCAACGCCCGAATGCAACGTGCGGCGCGAAGTTCCCGCCCCCGGAGATGTGGTCATCCTTCTGGGCGGTGCGACCGGGCGCGACGGATGCGGCGGCGCAACCGGCTCTTCCAAATCCCACACCGAACAGTCCCTCGAGACCTGCGGCGCGGAAGTGCAAAAAGGAAACGCTCCCGAGGAGCGCAAACTGCAGCGGCTGTTCCGCAATCCGGACGCCTGCCGCAAAATCAAGAAGTGCAACGATTTCGGCGCGGGCGGCGTCTCGGTTGCCATCGGAGAACTTGCGGACGGGCTGTCGATCAACCTTGACGCAGTCCCGAAAAAATACGAGGGTCTGGACGGTACCGAACTGGCAATCAGCGAAAGTCAGGAGCGCATGGCGGTTGTGGTAGCACCCGAGGATGTGGACTCCTTCCTGCAGCTTGCGCACATGGAAAATCTTTCGGCAACGCCCGTTGCCCGTGTGACAGACGACAATCGGCTTCGGATGACATGGAACGGCGCGGAAATCGTCAATGTCAGCCGGGAATTCCTCAATTCCAACGGTGCGGAAAAGCATATCCGGATCAAAACGCAAGCCCCCCTGACCCCGGATCAGCCCGCGACCGACAAGACCTTTTCGGAGCGGTATACGGCGCTTGCGGGAGACCTCAACATCTGCTCCAAGCGCGGACTGGCAGAGCGGTTTGACTCCACCATCGGCGCAGGAACGGTTCTCATGCCGTTCGGCGGGCGGAATCAGCTCACCCCTGCGCAGGCAATGGTGCAGAAGATCTCAATGGAGAAAAAGCACACCGACGACTGCTCGCTCATGGCGTTCGGTTACAATCCGTTCCTCTCCGAAAAGAACCCCTATCAGGGCGCTTATCTTGCCGTGGTGGAATCGGTCTGCAAACTCATTGCGTCAGGCGCTGATTTCAAAAAGGTGTACCTGACCTTCCAGGAATATTTCAAGCATCCCGGGAAGGACGGCGCGCGCTGGGGCGAGCCTGCCGCCGCGCTCCTCGGCGCATTCAAGGCGCAGATGGAACTCGGCATCGGCGCGATCGGCGGAAAGGATTCGATGAGCGGAAGCTTTGAGAAGCTGGACGTTCCGCCAACGCTCGTTTCCTTCGCCGTTACGACCTCCAAAGTCGGCAACATCGTCTCCCCCGAATTCAAGGCGGCGGGACACAACGTGATTCTGCTCCGTGCCGCATATGACGAAAACGGCTTGCCCGAGACGGAATCGCTCCTTGCGGTGTTCCGAACGGTCAGCGATCTGTTGCACAGCGGAAAAGCCGTTGCCTGCTATACGCCCGGAATGGGCGGCATTGCCGCGGCGGTTATGAAAATGTGCTTCGGCAACGGCATCGGATTCCGATATGCGGACGGGATCGGAACAGACGAAATATTCGGCAACAGCTACGCTTCCTTCCTCTTGGAAATGGCGGGCGGAACAGAGGACTACCCCTTGCTCGGAACGACAACGGAAGCCCCTGAGATTGCGCATGGCGCTGAAACCGTCCCGCTCGCGGCATTGCTTACCGTTTATGAGGACAAACTGGAAAGCGTATTCCCCTGCAACATCCGGAATCGCGCACCGAAGCCGGAAACCCTCTCCTACCATACAACCGGGCGTTGCGCGCCCGCAATCAGAGCGGCGAAGCCGCGCGTGCTGATTCCGGTCTTTCCGGGTACAAACTGCGAATACGATTCCGCCAAAGCCGTTGCCGACGCGGGCGCGATTCCCGAAATCGCAGTGATCCGGAATCTCAGTGCCGACGATATCGCGGCAAGCGTTTCGGAGTTTGCGGCAAAACTGAAGCAAGCGCAGATCGTCTTTCTTCCCGGCGGCTTTTCCGGCGGTGACGAACCGGACGGAAGCGGCAAATTCATCACCGCGTTCTTCCGCAACCCCGAAATCCGGGAAGAGGTTACGAACCTGCTCGAGCGGCGGGACGGGCTGATGTGCGGAATCTGCAACGGATTTCAGGCACTGATTAAGCTCGGTCTTGTTCCCTTCGGAAAGATCGTCGAACCGGACGCGTCCAACCCCACCCTCACCTACAATACCATTGCGCGGCATCAGTCCCGCATCGTGCGCACCCGCATCGTCTCCAACAAATCTCCGTGGCTGTCGCTGATGGAGGTCGGAGAAATCGTGAACGTCCCCATCTCGCACGGCGAAGGCAGATTCTACGCCGACGACGCATGGCTTGCCCGCCTTGCCGCAAACGGACAGATTGCAACGCAGTATGCGGATTTTGAAGGTAACGCCACCAACGACATCCGCTTCAATCCGAACGACTCCGCAGGAGCGGTGGAAGGCATCACCTCCCCCGACGGCAGAGTGTTCGGAAAAATGGGACACAGCGAACGGATCGGGAACGGACTGTATCGGAACGTCCCCGGGAACTACGACATCCGGATGTTTGAATCCGCAGTCAGATATTTCAAATCGTAAGGAGAACCGCCATGGCAGTTTTATCGGATATCGAGATTGCCCAAGCCTGCCGCCCGAAGCACATTTCCGAAATTGCGGAGCGCGCGGGTATTGCGCCGGAATTTGTGGAGCAATACGGAAACTACAAAGCGAAGATTGACCTGTCCTATCTGAATTCCGCCGAAAAGAAAACCGGAAAGCTGATCCTCGTAACCGCCATTACGCCAACCCCCGCAGGAGAAGGCAAGACCACCACGACCATCGGTCTTGCCGACGGGCTTGCCCGAATCGGCAAAAAAGTAGCGGTTGCCCTGCGCGAGCCGTCCCTCGGACCTGTATTCGGCATCAAGGGAGGCGCTGCGGGCGGCGGATATGCGCAGGTCATTCCGATGGAAGATATCAACCTGCACTTTACGGGGGATTTCCACGCCATCGGCGCCGCGAACAACCTGCTTGCCGCCATGATCGACAATCATATCCAACAGGGCAACGTGCTCGGAATCGACCCGCGCAGAATCACATGGAAGCGTTGCGTGGACATGAACGACCGCCAACTCCGCTTTATCGTGGACGGACTCGGCGGACGGGTCAACGGCACGCCCCGGGAAGACGGGTTTGACATCACGGTCGCCTCGGAAATCATGGCAATCCTTTGCCTGTCATCCTCTATTTCGGATCTGAAAGCCCGCCTTTCCCGCATCGTCATCGGCTATACCTATGACGAACGCCCCGTCATCGCCGGAGATCTGAAGGCGGCCGGCGCTATGACCGCGCTCCTCTGCGACGCGCTCAAGCCGAATCTGGTACAAACGCTCGAGGGAACTCCCGCGTTCGTACACGGCGGTCCGTTTGCCAACATTGCGCACGGCTGCAACTCGGTACTTGCCACGCGGATGGCACTGCAATCCGCCGATTATGCCGTAACCGAAGCGGGATTCGGCGCAGACCTCGGCGCGGAAAAGTTTCTGGACATCAAATGCCGCATGGCGGGACTCTCGCCGAACGCCGCCGTTGTGGTGGCAACCATCCGGGCATTGAAGATGCACGGCGGCGTTCCCAAAGCGGAACTGGGCACGGAAAACCTGTCTGCGCTTGAGGCGGGACTCCCCAACCTTGCGCGCCATGTCTCCAATATGAAAACCGTTTTCGGACTTCCCGTTGTGGTTGCAGTCAACCGTTTCCCGACCGACACGGATCGGGAAATCGCGTTCCTGATGGAAAAATGTCGGGAAATGAGCGTCAACGCCGTTCTTTCCACCGTTCATGCGGAGGGCGGAAAGGGTGCGGAAGCGCTCGCGCGGGAGGTCGTCCGCCTCTGCGAAGAGGAAACGGCGGATTTCCGCTTTGCTTACCCCGATGAAATGTCCCTGACGGAAAAGGTGGAAACCGTTGTCCGCCGCGTTTACGGCGGAGCGGGAGTTGCCCTGCATCCCGCCGCCAAAAAGCAGCTGGATGCATTGGAAGCGCTCGGCTTCGGCAACTGCCCCGTCTGCATTGCCAAAACGCAATACAGCTTCTCGGACGACCCGACAAAGGTCGGCGCGCCCGAAGGCTTTACGGTAACCGTTCGGAATGTGCGCATTTCTGCAGGCGCAGGATTTGTCGTGGTGCTCACGGGCGATATCATGACCATGCCCGGGCTTCCGAAATCACCTGCGGCAGAACGGATCGACGTAGACGAAAACGGAAAAATCAGCGGGCTGTTCTGACAATCCGAAACTCACCCACAAAAAAATAAAAGAAGCGGAGAAAATACAGGAATCGTATTTTCTCCGCTTCTTCCATACCGGAATCAGCCCTGCTGTTTGTTCTCCTCGATGATCTTTGCCGCGAGGTTGGCAGGAACGGTGTCGTAGCCGGTTACCGCAAAGTCAAACGAGCCTCTTCCCTGCGTCATGGCGCGCAGCGTGATCGGGTAATCCAACAGCTCCACCTTCGGCGCAATCGCCTGAATGGTGGTGTAGCCCTTATGCGCCGCAGGCTCCATGCCCATCACACTGCCGCGGCGCTTGTTCAGGTCGCCCATCACATCGCCCACCAGTACGTCGGGAACTGTCACCTGCAGATCTCCCACAGGCTCCAGAATCACGGGACCTGCCTGCTCCAGCATCTTCTTATATGCCAGAGAAGCCGCCGTTTTGAAGGAAATTTCGTCCGAGTCGACCGCATGGTAAGAGCCGTCGTAGAGATCCGCCGCGAGATGCGTCATCGGGAAGCCCGCAACGCCCTTCTGCATTGCCTCCTGAATGCCCTTTTCCACTGCGGGATAGAAGTTCTTCGGCACAGTTCCGCCCACAACCGAAACGGTGAAGGTCAGTCCCTCATCCTCTCCCGGCGCAAAGCGCATTTTGACGTGCCCGTACTGTCCCGAACCGCCGTTCTGCTTCTTGTGCTTGCCTTCCACGTCAACCGACTTGGTGATCTTTTCGCGATAAGCGATCTTCGGCGTATCGTATTTGATATTCAGCCCGAAGCGGCTCTTCAGCCGTGCGGCAAGAACCGCCAGATGAACCTCGCCCAAGCCGTAGATCAGAAGCTGCTTGGTTTCGGGGTTGTTCTCAAACCGCAGGGTGTAATCCTCCTCGACCATCTTCGCGATGCTCTGGGAAATCTTGCCCTCGTCGCCTTTGGAGGCGGGGGTCATGCCCTTGACGTAATACGGTTTCGGGAACACGATTCTGCGGTATTCAAACGCTTTGTTCCATGTCAGCGTATCGTTCGTATTCGTATTGTTCAGCTTTGCCACCATACCGATGTCTCCGCAGGCAAGTTCCTCGACCTCGGTCTGTTTCTTGCCGCGCACGGTATAGATGTGCGCCAGCTTCTCGTTATCGCCCGTGGTGTTGTTGCGCAGGGTCATGTCGCGACGGATACTGCCGTTCATCACTTTGAAGAAGGACATTTTTCCAACAAACGGGTCTGCAACCGTTTTGAACACGAAAATTGCGGGTTCGCCCTCGGGAACGATGTCGATGTTCCCGCCGTCTACCAACGTTTCCTGCTTCTTGGCGGTGTGACGCGGGAAAGATTCGGTAATTTTATCGAGCATCGACCAAACGCCCCAAAGCTTGGTTGCCGCGCCGCAGAATACGGGCACGATCTCGCCGTGAATGATGCCCTCGTGGACGGCGTTGACCGCCTCCATGTGCGAAATCTCTTCACCCTCGAAGTACTTCATCATCAGATCCTCGTTGGTGCTTGCAACCGCTTCCATCAGCATATCGCGGTACTTCGCGGCGGCTTCTTTGGATTCGTCCGGGATCATTTCCACGCTGTGGCGGCCGTTTGCGTCAAAAACGTGCGCGGTCTGATCGATCAGGTCGATTGCACCCACCACTTCGCCGCCGCGCACCATCGGAATGGTCAGCGGGCAGACATTTTTACCGAAAGTCTCGTGAAGCGAATCCAGTACCCGTCCGAATCTTGCTTCATTGTCGTCAAATTTATTGATGAAGAACGCATGGGGCAGACGTGCCGCCGTAACGGAATCCCATGCCAACTCGGTTCCGACCTCGATGCCCGCCTTTCCGTCCACTACAATGATCGCGCTGTCGGCAACGCGCAGCGCCTGCACAACCTCACCCGCAAAATCCAGATATCCGGGCGTGTCAATGACATTGATCTTGATATCCTTCCACATCATCGGCGCAACGGAAGCCGAAATCGAGATCTTTCTGGAAACCTCTTCCGGATCATAATCACAGACCGTATTTCCCGCGGTTACGGTTCCGAGTCTGTCCGTTTCTCCCGTCAGATAGAGCATTGCCTCCGCGAGGGAAGTCTTTCCGCTTCCGCCATGCCCGAGCAAGGCAATGTTTCTGATGTTCTTTGTTTCAATCTTAGCCATTGTGATACCCTTTTTCTGTGAACCTTTCTTCAGTTTAGCCGAAAATCAAACCGTTATGGATCGCAACGCACAAAATTGTGCGGATTTTCCTGCTTTCTTTTATTATATCACACAAAAAAGGTTTTTGCAAGAGCGAAATTGAACTCTATTACCGACGGGATGTAGAATTCCGTCGTCTATTTTTGGCAGTTTTATACAAAATCAGCGATTCGGAACAGCTCTTCTGCGTTTTTCGCGGTCTTTTGCGCAGCAATTTCGGCGGAGCAGCCCTTGACTTCCGCAAGCGCCCCCAACGTATAGATCAACAGCCCCGAATGGTTCAGACTCCCGCGCATAGGGTGCGGCGCGAGGTATGGCGCGTCGGTTTCCACCAGAATTCTCTCAAACGGAACTGCTTCCGCAACAGCCCGCACGCGCGCGGCGTTTTTGAAGGTCAGCGTTCCAGAAAAAGAGAGATACCACCCGCGCCGCACCAGTTCATGCGCCATTTCCGCGCTCCCGCTGTAGCTGTGAAACACGCCGCGCACATTCGGATGCCGCAGAACGGTTTCAAAACAGTCGCCGTGCGCTTCGCGGTCATGGATGATAACGGGGAGATTCAACGCCTCCGCCAGATCCAGTTGCGCTTCGAAAAAGCGCAGCTCCTTCGCCCGATTCAACGGGGTCTCCCCGTAATTTTCATAGTGGTAGTCCAGCCCGATCTCTCCGAGCGCAACGATTTTATCCCGCCGCCGACTCTCCGGAGTTCCGAGAAGTGCCTGCAGGCGATCCATGGCAAGCTGCTCGTCGGGCAGGTAGTGGCAATCCTCGGGGTGAATGCCGACTGCCGCAAACATTCCCGCATAGCGCGCCGCCTGCTTCACCGCTTCGGCGGAGTTTTCGGGGTTTGTGCCGACATTGACGATATGCGCAACGGGGTCGGGCATAATCTGTGAGAGGATCGCATCCGCTCCGCCCGTCTCCGCTTCAAAGCGGCGGTCGAAATAGTGCGCGTGACTGTCAAAAATTCCGCGAATCTGAGTTGCCACGTCAGACCTCCCGACAGCACTTGCCGTCAATCTCCCGCTTCAGGGAACGACGGAACAGCCCGTCGATCTCCCCTTTGGCGTCCGCCCCCTCATAGAGCACACGGTAAACCGCGTCGCAGATGGGCAGGTCGACCCCGTAGCGCGCCTTCAGCGCTTGCATGGCGGCGGCGGTGTAGTAGCCCTCGGCAAGCGCGGTGTACGGCTCGCCCTTCACAAAAGCTTCCCCGAAGCTGCGGTTGTGGGAATACGGCGAAAAGACCGTTGCTTCATAGTCGCCGAGGTGGCACAGCCCATAAGCGGACAATGGATTGCCGCCCATCGCCTCGATCAGGCGGGCAATCTCGCGCGTTCCGCGGCTCATCAAAGCGCCTTTGAGGGTGGAAAGCCCCATGCCGTCGAGAAACCCTGCGGCAATGCCGATGACATTTTTGGAAGCCGCGCCGATCTCGTTTCCAAGCAGATCCTGCCCGTAATAGAAGCGGATCAGGTCACCCGAGAAGGCGTCAACCAGACGGGCTTTGAGCGCTTCGTCGTCGCTGTCGATGACCATGCAGTTCGGGATACCTGCATAGAATTCCTGAACGTGCCCCGGACCGAGCCAGACCGCAACGCCGTTTGAGGGGTCGGTATTCTCGCGCACGATTTCGGAAAGGCGCTTGCCCGTTCCGATCTCGATTCCCTTCATGCAGAGAACGAAGGCGCGATTACGCAGGTTCAGCGGGCGCAGTTCGTCCATGAGGGCACGTAGTCCCTGGGACGCAACGGCAAGAATCAGAACCTCCGCGTTCTGCGTAGCGGCGGAAAGATCGGTGGAGAGGTTGACGCTTTCGGAGAGTGTGAGCAGATCGTTTGCGCGCGTTTCGAGGAACGCCTGCATATGCCGCGACCCGGCGCGACCGTAAAGCGTGACGTTGTGTCCCCTGCGGTCAAGATACCAAGTGATCAGCGACCCCCATCTGCCGCAACCGATAACCGTAATATTCAATGCGTGACTCCTTTCATTGGAAAACGGGACTGTGAGTCCCGTTTTCTGAAAAATTTTAGATTTTCGAAGGAAAACATTGCAGGGAAAGTTTTCGCCCGCCTTTTCTAAAAGGCGGCACGGGTTCAGCGCCGTGTAGCGCTGATCGTCGCCCGCAGGCGGCGAAATCTCCCTATCGGCGTTTCTTTTCGCAAAGCCTTTTCTTTGCGCCTTCTTCCTGCAAAGAAAAGGCGTGAATGGTATTTGCTCCTTCTCAAATCAGCATATTTGTCCCTTATCTGACCCGTTCGCCGAGCGGGGTATCGTCGGAGAGGAACACCACGCGGACGGTTTCTTCTCCTGCGGCAAGCACCATGCCGTTGGACTCCACGCCGCACAGGGTTGCGGGCTTGAGGTTTGCAACCACAATCAGCTTCCGTCCGATCAGATCCTCGGGCTTATACCACTTTGCGATGCCTGACACGACCTGTCTCTGCTCATAGCCGAGATCCAGTTGCAGTTTCAACAGTTTCTTTGCACGCGGGACAGGCTCACAAGCCAACACTTTTGCAGTGCGAAGCTCCACGTTCATGAAGTCCTCGATGCCGATCATGGCGCATCCCTCCGGCTTTTCGGGCTTTTGGGGCTCTTCCTTTTTCAACGCCGCAAGCTGTGCCTGCCGTTCGGCTTCAAATGCGGCAAGCTCCTTTTCCTCGTCGGCTCTTGCAAACAGCACGCGGGAATCGCCCACGGTATCGCCCGCACGGAGCGCGCCGAAAGTCTCAAGGGATGCAAAGTCGCGGCGGTCTGTGTTCAGCTCATTCAGAATTTCCTCTGCGGTTGCGGGAATGAACGGCAGGAGCATCACCGCGCCGAAGCGGATGGTCTCCATCAGGTTATAGAGTACCGTGCCCAAACGCCCGCGGTTCGCCTCGTCTTTTGCAAGACTCCACGGCGTGGTTTCATCGATATACTTGTTCGCACGGCTGAGCATTGCGAAGATATGCTCCAGTGCGTCGGCGATATGGAACGCGTCCATTTCCGCCTTCATGTCGGCAAATGCGGAGAGACAAGTCTCCTTCAGCTCGCGGTCGCTCCCCTCCTCACCCTGCGGCACGGGAATGACCTTGCCGAAATACTTCTTCTCCATATCCAGTGTGCGCTTGACCAGATTGCCGAGGTTGTTGACCAGATCGGTGTTATAGCGCTTGATCACCGCTTCATAGGTAATCGAGCCGTCGCTTGTAAACGGCATTTCGGAAAGCGCATAGTAGCGCACGCCGTCCACCGTGAAATGCTCCGCCAACTGATCTGCATAGATGACGTTGCCCTTGGATTTCGACATCTTGTCTGTTCCGAAGTTGAACCACGGGTGACCGAACACCTGCTTGGGCAGGGGCAGATCAAGCGCCATTAAGAAGATCGGCCAATAGATGGTGTGGAAACGCAGGATGTCCTTGCCGATGACGTGCACGTCGGCAGGCCAGTAGCGTCGGAAGTGCTCCGACTGCCCGGCATAGGTCTTATCGGGGTCGTAACCCAGCGCCGTGATATAGTTCGTCAGCGCGTCCAACCAGACATACACAACATGGCGGTCGTCAAAGTCGACGGGAATGCCCCACTTGAACGAAGTCCGGGATACGCAGAGATCCTGCAAGCCAGCCTTGAGGAAGTTGTTGACCATTTCCTTTTTCCGCAGTTCGGGCTGAATGAAGTCGGGGTGCTCGTCAATGTAGGTCATCAGACGGTCGGCATACTTGCTCATTTTGAAAAAGTACGCCTCCTCCTTTGCCTGCGTGAGCGGCGCGCCGCAGTCGGGGCACTTGCCGCCCTCCGCCTGCGTTGCGGTAAAGAAGGATTCGCAGGGCGTGCAATACCACCCCTCGTATTCGCTCTTGTAAATGTCCCCCTGCTCATAGAAACGGCGGAAGATTTTCTGAACGGTTTTGACATGGGATTCGTCGGTTGTGCGGATGAAGTAGTCATAGCTTGTGTTCATCAGATCCCAGACCCCGCGGATTTCGCCCGAAACGCCGTCCACATACGCCTGCGGGGTGATCCCCTTCTCCTTGGCGTAATTTTCAATCTTCTGCCCGTGCTCGTCCGTTCCCGTGCAGAAAAAGACGTCCTTGCCGAGCGCACGTTGATAGCGCGCAACGGCGTCCGCCATAATCACCTCGTAGGTGTTGCCGAAGTGCGGCTTGCGCGAAGCATACGCAATCGCGGTTGTCAGATAATAGCTTTCTTTCATGTTTTCATCCTCCGATCGAAGCATCGTCAATAGTAGCGCCGCCCGTCAGCATTCGCCACAGGCGGAAATAGGAAATCAGCATGCGCGGCAGAATGTCCGCAAGCAGATAAATCAGAACCGAGAGCACAGACAGGATCAGGTACGGCAGAAAATGCCCCCAATACCAAGCCCCCACACGTCGCGCGCTTTCTGTGCGGGTTTGCCTGTTTTCATGGCGAAAGATTGTAAAGATCCAACGGAATCCGCCGAGAAGCAGGAAAATCAGCAGACAGTCCGCCCCCACTGCCGCAAGCGCGACCGGAATCCAACGCAAAATCTGTTTCCCCGCAAAGCCCGCAAGCGCCGCAACGATTCCACGCGGAACGACATACAGCGCGGCAAACGGAAGTGCCATACACGCCCCCATGCGCAGAACGGAACGGTAAACCGCGCCGTTTGTAAAGGCATGGAACACGTCCGCAAGCACGGTCTCCTCGTCCGCCTCCATTCGCCCGGCGAGATAGAACAGCCCCGACGCGAGCGGGAGCGTGAGGAGCAGGGTCAGCAGGAACAGGAGCGCCGAGAAGAAACTGGAAATCAGAGCCGCGCCCGCTGCGGGCAGCCCCTCAAGCGAGAGCAGAAGCCCCGCAAGCTGAAGCAGGAGCAGATACGGCAGGGCGGCGGTTGCAACAATCAGCGTTGCCAAAATGAGACGTAACCGGTTGCCGTCGCGCGACAGAATCACCGTTGAGTCCCGCCATAATTCGCGCCAAACCTCCGTCGACAGCGTTTTTTGCTTCATGCACTCCCCTCCCTCCGTAAAACCACCTTATATTATACCAAATCGTGGAACATTTTACAATAGCTTTTGCGGATTTTCTCGAATTTTTGTTTTGGGAATCGTCAAACAGACAAAAAACCGCCCCGCTCGTGCGAGCGGGGCGGTAAAAACAGTGCTGTTAGTTGACCGATTTCAGTTCAAAAGTCTCACCCGTTGTAGTTTTCCAAACCAATGCGGTGATAACCTTTTCTTTACCGTCTCCATCCAACACCTTCATGCCGGGCATTTCTTTGTACCAGTTCGAGCCGCCGGTAAGAGATGCGGTGTAGAGAGCAGCCGTGTTTGCGGAAATGGTATTACCTTCATCAATCAGAGTAAACGGCAGATTCGGATTTTCACCCATGCCGATGTTAATCGCCATGTTCTTGGTTACAGTATCACCTTCCTGTGCGCTGATATCAAAGGTGTTATTCATAATGGTGAAAACAGGGCTTACAGTCTTGCCGACACGCTCAATCTTAATCGGACGTGTTCCGACAACCTTGTTATTCACAAACGTGAAGGTCTTAATGGGGTTCGCATTCGCTCCCGAGCCTTCCGTGTCCTCTCTCCACCAGATCGGGTTGGAGTTATTGGCAGATGCGGTGTTCGTATAAGCGGTAAACTCGCAACTGTTAAAGGTCACATTGGAAGCGGGGCAAGTACCGATAATAATGCCGTTGAAAGTGCAATTTTTAAAGGTAATAGAGTTCAGATTGCTCCACGGGGAGGTATACTTCTGAATGTCAAAGCTGACTACGCCATTGAAAGTCATGTTTTCAAACACAACATCGCTGTTCCCGGGAACCAACATATAAACAGATGTATCTTTATAATTGTCAATGGAACCATATCCCGTTGCCGCGCTGTTAACAATGCCGTCCTTGAAAATAAAGGTGTAATCACCTGCATCGGCAGGAGTTGCCGCATATTTGTTCAGATTGGAGCTACCGAACATCACGCCCTTGCCCGTGTAACCGGAATTATTCTCGGAATAAGCGATGTCCTCTGCAGCCTTCTCTCCAACCGGAACGATCACGGGAACGTGCTTGGTGCTGTCAGTTCCGTCGGCATTCTTGACCGTCGGGATAGAGGCGGCAGTCATCGTGGTGTTCAAATCAGCAACCGAAGCAATGACCGGAAGCGTTGCGTCCTCATCGTACTTTTCATCTTTGCTATCTTTTTCATAAGCATACTGCGTTGCATATACCGTGATGCTGACGCCGTCGATGCTGAGTCCCTGATATTCGTTACCCGCATCCGCTTTCATGTGACCGGAAATGGAGATAGCCTTATTTTCTCCCGCCAAAAGGTGGGAATCTTCTGTTCCCGTAATCGTCCATTCGATCACTTCGTTCAGTTTTGCGCTTCCTTTGATTCCGGTAATCGCAATCTGATACTTCAGTGCCAGATTGCCCTTGTTGACAACGCGCAGCTCGGGCAGGCTGTATGTACAACCCGGCTCCCAATAAATCTTGGTCCCCTCTGCGGGAATCTTGCCCTCAACAAGGAACTGCAGGGTCTTGCCCTCTGCAGACACCCAGTTGTCGCCGTCCTTCATTTCGAGCACCACGTCAAGCGTGCCTGCCTGAATCTTGTTCACCGAGGTGGTCGCGGTATCGGTGAACCACGCGTAAGTGGAACCGACGAGCATGGATACGCAGAGCAGCATCGAAAGCAGGCTCAGAATCAACGCTCTTTTGGTAGAAACGTGCTTTGTCATTGTTTTTTTCTCTCCTTTTCTTGATTTTTTTCAATGACATTTATGCAATCACGCTTTGCGTGCTTACATCAATACAAAAAAGCGACAGCTTCGGCTTTTCAGCCTATCGCTATCGCTTTTGGGGTATCCCGAAAAGAACCTGTTACAAAAGCGCAAACAGGTCTGTCTGTCTGTCTGTCTGTCTGTCTGTCTGTCTGTCTGTCTG
>URHR01000024.1 GCA_900547725.1 uncultured Eubacteriales bacterium | reverse complement strand
GTTGCATTGCAACTGCCCGTAGCGAAGCGTTGCTTCTCTTCAAGAAGCCCCTTGTAGGGTTCGGGGCAAAGCCCCGAGGTCTTATCCGAAAATGTTAAAAACAAGCTGTAAAATAACGGTCAAAGCACTGCCCGCCACAAGAATGCTCAGAATCAGAGCGAGAATGCGGGTAGCCAAAGAGTGACGGGGCTTGGGCTGATTGTTATTTTGCATCGTAAACCTCCATCCGGCTTATTTCAGCGGCACGCCGGTTGCCGGAATTTTCAGTTTTTTCAACCCCTTGGAACCGTCGGCAAGTGAGGAAAGGTCGCGCGACGCGCGAACCACCGTCTGCCCAGCCTTCAGGGACATCAACGTCACACCGCCCGAGGTTCGCGTGGACATGACCGGAATCAAAGAGGACTTGATCACAATCCCGCGATTGTCGGAGGAAACCAAAAGGAGTTCAAACGGCTCTTTTTCGTAAAACGCCGCCACAACCGGGGACTTGTCCGAGAACGCCGAGGTAATCCGCCGACGGTTGCCCGAGATCTCGTAGTTTGAAACCGATACCCGAACGCCCTTGCCGTTCGCAAACAGGAATACCACGTTTTCCTTCGCAGGGTAGCTGTTCTGAACGTTCATCAGAATCGGCTTCTCGTCGGAATCCATCTTCAGCTTCACAGGCAGATATTCGCCGAGAGCCGAAGCCTTTGTCGTGTCAAAATCGTCCGCCTTCGCGCGGTAAAGCTGCGCGTGATCGGTGAAGAAGATCAGATCGTCGCGGTTCTCGCCGTCTATCATGTTGAGAATCTCGTCGCCGTCCTTGCATTTCTGCTCGTCGTTGCCACGCAGAGATTGGAAGGTGATCTTCTTGAAGTATCCCTCCCGTGTCAGCACAAACCGCGCGTTATAGTTCTCCGCTTCGTTCAGTTCCTCGGTTGAAACCTGCGTCCAGTCGTTGACAATCTGCGACCGCCGCGGCTGACCGTACTTTTTCTTAATCTCGGTCAATTGCCCGATGATAACCGCCTTCTGCCGCAGTTCGTCCGCCAGAATATCTTCCATCTCCGCAATCTCTTTCTGAAGTCCCTCAATGTCGGAAATGCGGTTCAGAATGTACTCGCGGTTCAGGTTGCGCAACTTGATGTCGGCAATGAAATTTGCCTGAATCTCGTCAATGTCAAAGCCCTTCATCAGGTTCGGCACAACATCCTCGTCCTTTTCGGTCTTGCGGATGATGCGGATCGCCTTGTCAATGTCAAGCAGAATTTTTCCGAGCGCCAACAGCAGATGCAGGCGGTCTTTTTTCTTCTGCAGATCGAATTCCAGTTCCCGCCGCAGACAGCCGAGACGGAAACGGATCCACTCCGAAAGAATCCCGATCAGCCCCATCGTGCGCGGGACGGAGTCAATCAGCACATTGAAATTGCACTTGAAGCTGTCCTCAAGCGGAGTCTGGCGGAAAAGCTTCGCCATCAGCTTGTCGGGGTCAATGCCCTTGCGGATGTCCAACGTCAGCTTGAAGCCGTTGAGGTCGATTTCGTCGCGGAAATCGGTGACCTCCTTCAGCTTGCCTTCCTTGTAAAGCGCCGTCAGCTTCGCCTGAATCAGCTCGATTGTCGTGGAGTAGGGAATCTGTACGATCTCAATGCAGTTGTTCGTCTTGTCGTAAACATAACGTGCCCGCAGACGAACCGAGCCTTGCCCCGTCTCGTAAATCTGTTTCATCTGCTCGCGGTCGTAAAGAATCATGCCGCCGCCCGAAAAGTCGGGCGCTTTGATGATCTCCATCAGCTTGTCAACAGTCAGGTTTGGCTTGCGGAGCAGGGCAATCGTCCCGTCGCAGACCTCCGCAAGGTTGAACGAGCAGATGTTGGAAGCCATACCAACCGCAATCCCCATGTTGGGCATGACCAGAATGTTGGGGAAGGTGGTGGGAAGCAGGAGCGGCTCTTTCATCGTCGCGTCGTAGTTGTCCACCATGTCCACGGCATTCTTGTCAATGCCGCCGAACAGCTCGGCGCAAATCGGGTCGAGTTTGCATTCGGTATAACGCGCTGCCGCGTATTTCATGTCGGAGGAATACTGCTTACCAAAAGATCCTTTGGAATCCACAAGCGGGTGCAGAAGCGTTGCGTTGCCGCGCGTCAGACGAACCATCGTTTCGTAAATGGAGGCGTCACCGTGCGGGTTCAGGCGCATGGTCTGACCGACAATGTTCGCGCTCTTGGTTCGCGGACCTGTGAGAAGCCCCATTTTGTACATCGTGTAAAGCAGTTTGCGGTGTGCGGGCTTCAGACCGTCGATTTCGGGAATCGCGCGCGAGACAATGACGCTCATGACATAAGGCATGTAGTTCTTTTCAATCGTCTCGGTGATCGGTTGATAAACGATGGGGGCATAGTGAATGACTTTTTCTTCTTTCTTTTTCGCCATGTCGAATCGGAGGTTCCTTTCTGTAAGTTGTCGTCGGGAGCGGTCAGCGGATCTCGCGCACGGTGTGCGCCGCCGCGCGGATCATGCGGTTGTAGAGAGCCAGACCCAAGCCATCCTGCGGCGGGAGATGGGCGTAAATGATCTCCGCGCCGGAGCGATCTGCCTGCCGCAGGGCGGTAAAGAGACGGTGCGCCTGCGTGGCAAGGTCGTCCCGCGCGCCAACGGGAATCAGCCCTTCGGGCGCGAGCGCGGCGCATTCCTCGTCGTAGCAGAGGATTGCGCACTTTCGCGCCGCCTGTTCCGCGCGCAGGAAAGCAAGAATCCGGTCCTCGTCCCCGTGAAGCAGGACCACCGGCGCGTCGGGCGCGTAGTGGCGGTATTTCATCCCGGGGGAGAGCGGGCGCTCGTTGGCGGCAAGCTGGTGGGTCACCGCGTCGGCAACCGTCACGCGGTCGCAGACCATGCAGAGCGCGTCGTAAGTAATTCCGCCGGGGCGCAGGAGAGTCAGGCTGTCACCGTCGATTTTGACGATGGTGGACTCCAGTCCGATTTCGCTTTCTCCGCCGTCAAGGATCATATCCACGCGTCCGTTCATGTCATGCGCGACATCTGCGGCGCAGGTAGGGGAGGGCTTCCCCGAGAGGTTTGCGGACGGCGCGGCGATCGGAAAGCCGCACAGTGCGATCAGGCGGTGTGCAACGGGGTGTGAGGGGCAACGGACTGCCACGGTTTCCAGTCCGCCCGTGGTTGCAAGCGGGATGATCTCCCGGCGAGGGAGAATGACGGTCAAAGGCCCCGGCATAAACGCTTTTGCAAGGCGGTAGTAGGTGGGGTTTGTGATGGCGTACTTCTCCGCGTCCGCAGGCTCTGCGATATGAATGATGAGCGGGTTATCGGAGGGTCTGCCCTTCGCCGCATAGATTTTTTCAGACGCTTCCGCGTCGGTTGCGTCGCCGCCGAGTCCGTACACGGTTTCGGTCGGGAACACGACCAGTCCGCCGCGGCGCAGGACATCCGCCGCGCGCCGCAAATCGCTTTCCTGCCGTGCGGGGTCGCTTACAACAACGATCTCAGTTTCCAAGCTGTTCTCCTTTTAAGACGGTTTAAGACCTTGGGACTCTGTCCCAAGCCCTGCTTAGGTGACTTCTTAAGGAAGAAGTAACGCTTCGCTACTGGCGGTTGCTTGGCAACCGCCACCCCTAAGAACCTTCAAGACCTTCAACGCAATTGGGTTATTATTTCTGTCTTTACATCGTACAGATTTTAGGTGTGACCATATTCCGTGCTACTATTTCCGGCTGCTCCGAGCCAAATCCCGTCAAGCGGGATTGGCACGGCGGCAACTTGTTGCCTCGCCTCATCTCCGCTACCGGATAGAAAAAGTTCAGGTTAGTTGATAATCGAAGCGGAACGACACGCGAGTCGTTCCCTACGGATTGCGCCCCTAAAAAGAGCCTGACCCATTAAAAATAAAACTTGTGGGGAACGACCCATGTGTCGTTCCGCTTCGGTTGAAAGATATATTCTTATGGGGGCGGAGGTTTATCCCCCCTCATCAGTCGCTTACGCGCCAAACTGCTTGCAGTTTTCTTCCCCTAAGGAGAAAGCCTTTTTGCAAGCGTCCTTTTGCACTGCACGACAAGGTGATAAGCGGGAACCTATATACACGCCCTCATCCGTCGCCTGCGGCGCCACCTTCCCCCTCGAAGGGGAAGGCTTTCGGAGGCTCTGCTGATTTCAAAAAAAGTGCTTCAACCATTTGGAATTTAGATATTACCATTTTGGGCTTCAAGCATTCAGATGTCAATATTTCAAAGCAGAAACGAAAGAAATCCGCACAATAGCCTTCCCCTTCGAGGGGGAAGGTGGCGCCGCAGGCGACGGATGAGGGCGAACCATACGGTCAAGTCACTACTCAAAGTTATACTTACTATGTTCGCACAGCGTACAGAAGGCTTCCCCTCGGGGGGGAAAAAACTGTCGCGTTAGCGACTGATGAGGGGGGATAAATTTGCTCATGCAAAGCAGGAAAGATGAATCCGCGCAAAAAATCCGAACAGATGCGCAATTACTCCCCGCCGGTTTCTTTCTTCAGTTTCTCCGCCGATTCGGCGGTTGCGAGCGCGTCGATCATTCCGCCGATATCGCCGTCGAGAAAGCGATCGAGGGAGTGAAGGGAAAGCCCGATGCGGTGATCGGTCACGCGTCCCTGCGGATAGTTATAGGTTCGGATGCGTTCGCTACGGTCGCCTGTTCCGACCTGCCCGCGGCGGTCGGCGGCAATCCGGTCGTCGCGTTCCCGCAGAGCGCGGTCGTAAAGGATCGTCCGCAACATCATCATTGCCTTGTCACGGTTCTTAAATTGGCTTCGTTCTTCCTGACATTCCACCACAATGCCGGTCGGCTTGTGCGTCAGGCGCACGGCGGATTCGGTTTTGTTGATGTGCTGACCGCCCGCGCCGCTTGATTTGCAGGATTCGAAAATCAGGTCGGCGGGATTGACGGAAATATCCACCTCTTCCGCCTCGGGCAGAACCGCCACCGTTGCAGTGGAGGTCTGAATGCGCCCCTGCGATTCGGTAAGCGGAACCCGTTGCACGCGGTGAACGCCGCTTTCAAAGCGGAAGCGGGAGTAAGCCCCGCTGCCCTCCACCGAAAAGACCACCTGACGGAACCCGCCCAGTTCGGTCGGCGTTTCGCTCATCATCCGACAGACAAATCCAACGCTCGCTGCGTACATATTGTACATCCGATAAAGCACCGCCGCAAACAGCGCCGCTTCCTCGCCGCCCGCGCCCGCGCGGATTTCGATCATCACGTTTTTTTCGTCGCGCGGGTCGCGGGGAAGGAGCAGGAGCGTCAGCTCCCGCTCGCGTTCCTCTGCTGCCGTGCGCGCGTCGCGCAGTTCTTCGGTTGCAAGGTCGTGCAGTTCTGCGTCTCCGCTCTCCAGAAGCGACAGCGCCTCGGCAATGCGATCCTGCGAGGCTTTCCATGCGCGGTAAGCCTCGGTCACGGGGGTCAGGGACTTGTAATCCTTCATAATGCCGCGCAGCTTTTCGGGGTCGGAAGCAACCGCAGGGTCAGACATCGAAGCTTCCAACCCGCGGTAGCGCTCCTCGGTTTCCTTCAGGCGCGTCAGCAGTGCCTCGGTCATCAGAAGTGATAGAACGCGACAAACGCGCGGTACGCCTCGTAAAGGTCGGTCTTTGCAATCACCTCATAGGGTGCGTGCATCGAGAGCACCGGAACGCCGAGGTCGATGGTATCAATGTTGTGGTTTGCCATGTACTTCGCAATCGTTCCGCCGCCGCCCACATCGATCTTGCCGAGTTCGCAGGTCTGCCAGACCACGCCTGCGCCGTTCAGGCAACGGCGTACCCAGCCAACCAGTTCGGCGGAAGCGTCCGAAGTGCCGCTCTTGCCGCGCGCGCCCGTGAACTTGCACATTGCCACGCCGCAGTTGATCAGCGCCGCGTTGCGCTTCTCGTAAACCTCGTCAAAGTTCGGGTCATAGGTTGCTCCAACGTCACTGGAAAGGCACTTGGAGTTTGCGCGAACCGCCGCATCGTTGCCGCCCAGTTCCTGCGCGAGCGCGGAGATCAGGTCGAGAATCAGACTGCATTGCATACCGCTGACGCCCTCGCTTCCGATTTCTTCTTTGTCGGCAAGAATGCACATTGTGGTGTGCACCTTCTCGTCTGCGTCAATCTGAGCGGTGAGCGAAGGATAAGCGCAGCAACGGTCGTCGTGACCGTAGGCGCAGATCATCGAGCGGTCAAACCCGACGTCGCGCGCCCGTCCCGCAGGAACGATGCAAAGCTCCGCCGACTGGAAGTCGGCTTCGGTGATGCCGTACTTCTCGTTGAGGTAAGCAAGCACGTTTGCCTTCACCGCGTCCTTCTCTTCGCCGTCGAGCGGGCGGCTGCCGACCAGAACATTCAGTTTCTCTGCCGGGAACGCCGTCCCAACGGGTTTTGCATTGTCTGCCGCCGCAAGGTGCGGGAGCAGATCGGTGATATACATTGCAGGCTCATCCTCGTTCTCGCCGACCGTGATGTTCACAACCTCGCCGTCCTCGCGTACCACCACGCCGTGAAGCGCCAGTGGCATTGCGAGCCACTGATACTTGCGGATGCCGCCGTAGTAGTGGGTCTTGAGGAACGCCATGTCGCTGCTCTCAAACAGCGGGTTCTGCTTCAGGTCGAGGCGGGGGGAGTCGATGTGCGCACAGGTGATGCGGATGCCCTCGTTGATCGGTTCGGTGCCCACGCGGAATACAAACAGATTCTTGCCGCGGTTGTTGTAGTAAAGCTTGTCGCCAACCGAAATTTTGTCGCCGAAGCGATATGGGCGATAGCCCGCCGCCTCCGCCATCTTTATGCCGAGCACAACCGCCTCGCGCTCGGTTTTTGCGCTGTCCAGAAACTTCACATATCCCGTCGCATAATCGTAAGCCTTGCGGACAATCTCCTCGCCTGCGGCTTCAAATACCGTCTTTTTCTCGTATACGTTCGGATTCTTTTCCTGCTTGTCTGCCATGATCTTTTTCTCCTTTATCCTTGAAAATAGAGTTTTGTATACATTTTTTGTCCCTTGACCGCGCCCGAGACGAATTTCGCCGCCGCGCTGTCGGGAATCTTTGTCAGTTTGCCCTGCTTGTTCAGGCAATTCGGGTCAAGTACCCATTTGTCCACCGCGTCAGTTCCTGCGTGCCATGCGGCATAAACCGGTTCCCACATTCCGTACCGCCCGTAAAGCTCGGAGAGCAACGCGCACCCCGCGCGCAGATTGGTTGCAGGGTCGTAAAGCATCCCGTCCTCGGGTGCGTCCTCGTGCAGAATCTCCGAGTAAACCGCGCGGAATCGCTCGGGGGTCAGACGAAACAGCCCGATGCCGCCGTCCGCACCCTGTCCGCCGCTGTCAAAGCCGCTTTCCATGCGGATCACGCTCCAGACAGTTGCTTCGGGAATGCCGGCTTCCACCGCCGCAGAGGCAATCAGGTCGCGGTAAGCGGCGGGACGTGCATATTTGTGCTTTTCTATCGCCGTTGCAATGCCGTCAAAAGCGAATCCGAAACCGACCGACAGCAGAATCAACAGAAAAAGCGCAATCAGTCGGCGGGAGGTGAGTTTCATTCTCCAAGCACCCCCGTTTCCGTAAGAATCCGCCGCACCGAAGCGGTCAGCGATTCCGTTCCGCCGTTGTTTTCGATGATGTAGTCGGAGTGTGAGCGGAAGAAGGCGTCGGGCTTTTGCGCCGCCATGCGTTCACGCGCGGCTTCCTCGGAAATTCCGTCCCGCGCCATGATCCGCCCGAGCCGTACCTCGGGGGAGGCAAGCACCGAAACAATAATGTTGCAAAGCGCATCCGCGCCCGCTTCAAACAGTTGGGGCGCGTCGAATACCGCCGCGGGGCAGCCGTCCGTCCGAAATCCCCGAAGCCGCCGCCGCACGTCGTTCATCACGTAGCGGTGGGAAATCCCGTTCAGAATCTCCAATTCGGCGGGATCGGAAAAGACCACTCTGCCGAGCGCCCGACGGTTGAGCGTGCCGTCGGCAGCGAGAATCTCCCGCCCGAAATGCCGCACCAGTTCCGAAAGACAGTCCGAAGGCGGAATGAGCAGTTCCCGGTAAATGCGATCCGCGTCAAGAACCGGAAGCCCGAACGAGGCAAACAACCCCGCAACCGTGCTTTTTCCCGCTCCGGTCGGACCGGTCAGTCCGATCGTCAGCATGGCGACACCGTCTCAAGCGTCATCGGATGTTCACCGACCGCCGAAATAACCCGCTGAACCTCCGCCCCGTCCGCAAGGGAGGGCGAGAACGGGCGGTTCTCCGCCACAGCCGAAAGGAATGCGTACATGGAGTACAGATGCCCGTACAACCACCCCGCAGGCGCTTTCGGAGAGGGGAATACCATGCCCGGGTAGCGCCCCACGCACTCGATGCGCGTGTAGCCCTTCGATCCGCCGAGCGGTGCGTCGGGAAGCGTCGCGTCGTAAAAATACAACCAGTTCGGTTCCATCAGGGAGAATTTCAGCGCGCCGGATCGCCCGAAGATTTCAAACGACAGATCGTCGTTCTCTCCGACCGTCACCTTGCTGAATTCCATTGTGCCGAATACGCCGTCCGCTGTCTCTGCGTTCATATAGAACGCCTCGTCCGCATTCGTGCGCCATTCGTTGCCGTCGCGGTCAAGGTGCGTGGGGCAAACAATCTGCGCGTGTCCCGCAACGCGGATCATCCGCCCGCAGAGCCATGTCATCAGATCGATGACGTGCGAGCCGAGATCAAACAGTGTTCCGCCGCCGCAAATGTCGCGGTTCTGCTTCCACCCGGCGCGCCGCGCAGGGTCAAGACAGCTGTTGTGGCGGTAGACCGCATGATAACTGATCAGATCGCCGAGCCGCCCCTCGTCAATCAACTGTTTCGCGCGCATTACGGGAGCTAACCAACGGTTGTTGAACACCATTCCGCAGGTTCTGCCGCTTGCGCGTTCCAGTGCGGCAAGCTCGTCCGCCTCCGCGCCTGTCAGGCAAAGCGGCTTCTCGCACAGCACGTGCTTGCCCGCCGCCAGCGCCTTTTTCACCGTCCGGTAATGGCAATTGTTCGGCGTGCAGATGTCGATTATGTCAATGTCGGGATTTCCGATCAGGTCGTCCTCGTTTGCCGTCGCAATCGGAATGCCGAATTCCTCCGCCACGCGGCGGGTCTTCTCCTCCGTTGTGGTGCAGACCCCCGCCGTGACCGCACGGAAGGGAAGCGCCCCGAAAAAGAACGGGAGATTCCGAACCGCCCATGTGTGGGTTCTGCCCATCGAGCCGAAACCGAGCAGCCCGATCCGCAAGTCTTTCTGTTCTGCCATAGAGACCGCCTTTCCGAGTGTAAAAAAAGTACCTCTCTATATTATACCGCATTTATTTCGATTTTTCAAGAGGGCGGGGGACATTTTTCCGCCGCCGTGCCCCCGAAAAGCCCGATTTTTGAAGAAATCATAAGATTCTTCTGTATCATCAGACAGAGCGGACATCCGCCGGATGCCCGCTCGCTTTGTTTTATCGGTTTCTGTCCGTGATACAGCCGATCAGTTCCGATATGATGTTGTTTCCGAAAAACACGCCGTCCTGCGTCAGTGTCACCGCGTCGCCGTCCCATGTCAGATAGCCCGCATCGGCATAGCCCGCGAGCTTTTCCGCAAAGAGGCGGGAGAGGTCGACTCCCAACCGTTCCGAAAACGGCGCAAGTGAGGTGCTGCCCTTTTGCAGGGCGTAAATCAGCGCGTCAAGCACGCGGTATTCGGGAAGCAGAACCCGCCCGCGCGAGCAGACGCGGATGTCCTCCGAAATATCCGACACGGCGTGGGAGTTGTGATAAAAGTAATCCTCAAGGTTGCCGCCCGCGCCGTGCCCGAGCGCAATACAGCTTCCGCCACTGTGGCGGATCTCCATATAGTCGTAGCGGTCGCGCCCGTCCCTGACCAGTTTCGTCAACTCTTTCAGGCGGTAGCCGTGCGGCGCAAGCCCCTCGAATATCTGATCAAAAAACGCCTTTTCCCGCCCCATGTCGCGCATTTTCGCCTTCGCTTCCTCGTCAAGCCGCCGAAAAAGCGGCGTTTTTTCGTGCAGGATCAGCGAGTAAAAGGAGATGCCCGCAACGTCAAGCGACGCAATGGTGTCAAGATCGGCTTGCAGGTCTGCCTCGGTCTCCCCGGGGTAGTTGTAAATCAGATCCACGCTCGTGTTGCGGATGCCCGCCCGCATCGCCGCCGCAACGCGCGAGGCGGCAAATTCTCCGTCCCCGCGCCTGCCGAGCAGACGTCTGGCATGATCCTGAAAACTCTGAATACCAACCGACAGCCGATTGACCCCGCCCTCGCGCAGAACCGCAAGCATCTCGTCCGAAAGCCCGGTTGCCGAGGTCTCCACGCTGATTTCCGCGTCGGGAGAGATCGAAAAACTGCCGTGCAGTTCTGCGAGTACCGCCGCCATCTGCGCGGGGGAGAGCGAGGTCGGAGTTCCGCCGCCGAAGTTCACCGCGTCAATCGGCGCCTGCATATACGGGTATTCCCGCACGCGGCGGATTGCATGGATGAGGTAGAGATGGTACTCCCGCCGATCCAATTCATCCGGACGGTGGAACGGGCAAAAGGAGCAGACCTTGTTGCAGAAGGGGACGTGCAGATAGATCACGCGGCGGCTTTTTGCCGTTCCCGACAACACCGCAGGAAGGTAGTCCCTCCCTGCGGTGTCTGCGGTATATCGGTTTTTCAGATCGCGTGATGCGTCGTGGTGACTTTTATACCGTTCGGAAAAGCTCATTCCGCGCTCTTGAAGGAGAATGCCACATCCGGGTACAGAATCTCCGCCAATACCTGATAAGCCTCGGCGAAGCGGCTGTTGGGCTTGTTGTGGAAGAGCGTCTTTTCCAGATAGAATACCTTCCCGTTCTTCACGGCGTTCAGCGAATTCCAAACGGCATTGTTCCCGTAGGTTTCGGCAACCTGTTTCTTTGCCGCGTCCGTTCCCGCGTGGCACTGAATGATAATAATATCGGGATTTGCGGCAAACACAGTCTCCAGATTGATGGTCAGACGGTCAGCCCCCTCGGTGTTCGGCCAGCTGTCCACAATGTTCGTCGCCTTCATGGCGGTCACCATTCCGCCAACTACCGTAGAGGAGGTGTTGGCTTCCAGTTTGCTTGCGTTTGCAAACATACTGAATACCGTCGGCGCTTTCCCGTCGGGAATCTCGCAAAGAACCTCCACAACCTCGTCAAGCGCCTTCAGCGCAATGCTCTCCCACAGCTCGGCATGACCCGAAAGATTGCAGAATACCTTGAACCATTTCAGATAGTCCGAGAAATCGTTGTAGCTGACCGCAATGACCGGAATGTTTGCCGCCTTTGCGGGACCTTCGATGGTGGAATAACCGCTCATCGCCGTGGAGCAGATAATCAGATCGGGCTGAAGCGCAACGATGCTTTCCACATTCCATTTCTTACCCGAAGAGCTGGTGGCAACAACCGTCATGCCCTCGTCGGTCGTGATGTCTCTGCCGATATACTCTTTGTACAGTTCCTGCGAGCTGTTGCCGCCGATGCAACCGAGAACCGATCCGCCCGCCTCATACCAGAGCGTGGTGAAGGAAGCGTACAGATTGATCACCTTCGCTGGGTTCTTCTTCACGGTCACCGCAGAGCCGTCCGCAGAGGTCGCGTCCCTGAAGGTTACGGAATCCTCGTTGACCGTCACTTCGTCCGCGTCCTTGAGAAACCCTGCCTTCAGGCTTGCTTTCAGAGCTTCGTTTTTGTCCCCATCAGATTCCGATGTGCCGTCGGTGGGGGCGTTCGTGCCGGTGGGAGTGGCGGTCGTGTCCCCGGCTTTGGTGTCGGTTGTCTTGCAGGCGGTCAGAACCCCCGCAAGCATGCAGACACAGAGAAGCAGTGCAAAAATACGTTTCATTTGTGTTTCCTCCAAAACATGGTTTTTGAATTTATTTTACGCCGAAGGTTGTCCTTTGCGGAATAAAATACGGACACCCGTGAATCGGGTCTTTGTAAACGGCGGCTTCAATCTCAAAAATGTCGCGCAGATTCTGTTCCGTTACCATTTCCGCGGGCGTTCCCGCCGCAAAGAGAATGCCGTTGCGGATTGCCGCCAACGCGTCCGAATAGCGCGCGGCAAGGTTGATGTCGTGCAGAACCATGACGATGGTAATTCCCAATTCGCGGTTGAGCCGCCGCACCAGTTCCAGAACCTCCACCTGATAGCTGACGTCCAGATAGGTTGTCGGCTCGTCGAGAATGAGAATCTCCGGCTCTTGCGCAATGGTCATGGCAATCCATGCGCGTTGCCGCTCTCCGCCCGAGAGTGTGGCGAGAATGCGGTCGCCCAGATGCGTCAGCCCGGTGAGTGCCAACGCGCGGTCTATGATCTCCCCGTCCACGGCGGTCATCCCGCGCCCAAAACGGGAGTAGGGGAATCTGCCGTAGGAAACGAGCGTGCGCACGTCAATGTCGGGCGGAGATTCGTGCACCTGCGCAAGGTAAGCGATCTTCTGTGCCAGCTGCTTGGGCGGGTAGGCGGAAAGCTTCCTGTCCCGGTAGACCACCTCGCCCGCCTTCGGCGTTACCGCTTTGGAGACGGTTTTGAGCAGGGTGGACTTGCCGCATCCGTTCTGCCCGATCAGCGTGACCACCTTGCCGCGCGGAATCTCCAGAGTCAGCCCGTGCAGAATTTCCTTTTTGCTGTATCGGACCTGTACGTCCCGAAATCCGAAATACATCCCGTCACCCCCTTTTTCCTTCTCTCGTGCGCAGCAGATACAGGAAGAACGGCGCGCCGATAAACGAAAGAATGATGCTCACGGGTACTTCGCCGGGCGGCAGAATCACACGCCCGATCGTGTCGCAGATGCAGACCAGAGAGAAGCCGAGCAGAGCCGAAGCGGGAAAGAGGTACTTGTAGTCCGAACCCACCAGAAGCCGCGCGATGTGCGGGACGACAAGTCCCACAAAGCTGATCAGTCCTGCCACCGCGATTGCCGCCCCTGCAAGAAGCGAGGAAACCGCGATCAGAAGGAAGCGGAAGAGCTCTGTCCGAAGCCCGAGCGCGTTCGCCGTTTCGTCCCCGAGCATCAGAATGTTCATGCGGGACGGCAGCGTGGCGCAGATGAAGCACCCGACGGCGGCATAGGGGAGAATCATGCGCAGATTCTCCCAACCGACCCCGTTCAGCCCGCCGACCAGAAAGCCGGAGGCGTTGCCGAGCGATTCCGCAAAGAAGGTCTTGATGATGTCGTTGAACGCGCCGAACAGCGCCGAGACCGCCATGCCCGAGAGAATCATTTTCACAGGGGATACCCCCTTCTGATACGCCAACGCATAAATCAGCATCGTTGTGACGAATGCCCCGAGAATCGAACCGATCGGAAGCAGACGCGCATAGGCGGGAAAGGCGACCAATGTCAGATACCCCACAAAGCTTGCGCCGCCCGTCACACCGATGGTGGAGGGCGATGCCAGCGTGTTGCGCATTACGCCCTGCAGGATGCAACCCGAAAGCGAGAGACAAACCCCAACCAGTCCGCCAACCAGCACGCGAGGAAACCGAAGATTCCAGACCAACAGCCGCGCCATGCTTCCGTCATCCACGAACAGCGCCCGCGCCACATCCGGAATCGAGATTTTCACGCTTCCGATTCCCGTACAGACCAATACCGAAAGAACCGATAGCGCGCCGAACACCGCAATGACAATCAGCCGCGATGCCCGTCGCCGCACCATTCCGTCGGGAGCGGGTCTGTCCCGCGCGGCTTTTGAGCTCACCGAATTCTGCTTCATGCCTTTTTGAGAAATTCCGCAACCGCGCGGCGCGCTCCGTCCAGTTCTTCGGCATTCGGATGCCCCAGAGATTGCTTCTGCTTCTCAAACCGTTCCATTGAAAGATGCCCCTTCTCTCCTGCGGGGATCCGCGTCCGCGCAAAGGTGCGCCGCAAATCGATGCTTCCGCGGCAGAGGTAGTGACCGAGCAGAATGTTGTGCTCCGAGGCGAGCGCAACGACATTTTCGCAAACCTTGGCGGCGTGCGCCGTGTCAACCGATACCCCGAGCGATCCGATGACAATCAGCTTTTTGCCGCGCATCCGGGCAATCAGATCGATTGTGTCATCGTCCGCCGTCCCGTGATTGCACCAGTAGGAGAGAACAAAGGTGTCAAACTTGTCGATCACCTCGTCGTTGATGTAACGGATGTTGTAGGGACCCACATGGTCGGGAACCGCCTCCGCCGCCGCAACCGCCAATTTGTAGGCGTTGCCTGTGATGGTGGAAAAAATGATCGGAATCACGCCTGCGAGGTCGGGACGGATTTCCTTTTTCCGAACCAGAGCTGCTCCGATTGCGTCAGGCGTCTCCTCAGGGGCATTCGGGCGCATCCGGCAACCCGCCGCTTCCCCGATCCGTACCAACGCGCCGAGGAAGTCCGCGTTTTCCTCCGTCTCTCCGAAGAAGCCGATGCTTTTCCCCTTCAGTTTGGGAAGGCAAAGGGAAAAGCGGGATAAGAATGCCTCTTTGTCAAAGTCCGTCCCAAGTCCGAACGCCACCGCATCGTAGCCGGCGAGAATGGACGGCTCAAAGGCTTCCGCCGCGTCGGGACGGTCGGGCTGTGCCCCCATCGCAAGCGCCCCGACGGCAACCCGTTCCGCTGCCTCATCGAGCAAAGCCTTGTTCGGCAAGCATAAAATTGCAAGTCTGCTCATTGTTTTTTCTCCTTTTTCGTATGTAGTTAGTCGGAACTAACCAAAAGTGTTGAAATTGTGCGGCGCGGAAATACCGAACCGCACGCACCTGTTTTGCAATCGGTTAGCTTTGACTAACACGACCTTGATAGTATAGCATAAGACGTGCGCTTTGTCAAGAGGTTCGGGAAAAATTTTTGTTTTTTTCAAAGGAGACCTCTGTTCACAGGGAAAGAAAAGAACAGAAAACGCAGGAAACCGACCGTAGGCTGTCGAAACCGCAACATGATCCGTGTGTATGTAAGCAAAACAGAGAATTACAAATTTCGATGGTTTTCATTACGAAAATCCGGATAGCCCTTGACAAATACACCCTTTTATGGTATTATACAATAAAAAAGAAGTAGATAGAGATGGAACTCCTTTGTTGCGTATGAGCAGATGTAATCCAAAAAACAAATGCAGAAAGATGGAAGCCGAAAACCGGAAGGGGAATCAGAGTCATGTATAAGCGCGTTTTCAAACGGTTGATTGATATCGTCCTGTCTTTTCTCGGAATCGTGGTACTGGCATTGCCGATGGCGATTGTGGCAATCATCATCCGGATCGATTCACCCGGCCCTGTTTTTTTCAGACAGAAGCGGGTCGGAATACATAAAAAAACTTTTACCATTCTGAAATTCCGTTCCATGCCGGTAACAGCCCCGCACGACACGCCAACTCATCAGCTGCAAAATGCGGAAGCCATGCTGACCCGTTGGCAACGGTTTATCAGAAAATCGTCTGTTGATGAATTGCCGCAGATTTTTAATATATTTGCCGGGCAGATGAGCGTCATCGGTCCTCGCCCGGCTTTGTGGAATCAGGACGACCTGATCGCGGAGCGAGACAAATACGGAGCAAACGACGTCAAACCCGGACTGACCGGATGGGCGCAGATCAACGGACGGGACGAACTGGAAATTCCCGTCAAAGCCAGACTGGACGGTGAGTACGTGGAGAGAATGAGCTTCCCGTTCGATTGTAAATGCTTCTTCGGAACGATCCGCTCGGTTCTGAAGCACGACGGCGTCGTAGAAGGCGGCACGGGAGAATTGAAACGAGAGGAAGCGGAAAAGGAGAAGGCGGAAAAGAAAAAGATGCTGAAATGAAGATTCTTGTTATTTGCCAATACTATTATCCGGAACCATTTCGCATTGCAGATATCTGCGAGGAATTGGTTCGTCGAGGCAATGAGGTGTCCGTTGTGACGGGTACGCCGAATTACCCGATGGGAGAAATCTATCCCGGCTATGAACGGGGACAAAAAACGGATGAGGTTCTCAATGGGGTAAAGGTACATCGTTGTCGGATTCATCCGCGCAAAACGGGAGCAATACATCGATTTTGGAATTACTACAGTTTTCCACATCAATCCAAGCGATATATCAAAAAGCTCGATGACTCATATGATGTAGTTTTCGTTTACCAATTGTCTCCGGTTATGATGGCGGAAGCGGGACTTTGGTATGCCAAGAAGCATCACAAAAAATCGGTTTTGTATTGCCTTGATCTATGGCCCGCAAGTCTTGGCGTGGGTGGTATCAACAGAGGAATCATTTATCGATGGTTTCATGGAGTATCCAAGCGTATCTATGGTAAGTCGGATCTGGTTTTGCTATCATCCAAGTCATTTTCGAACTATTTTAAAGAACAATTCGACAGAAACGATACAGATTATCTTTCGCAGTATGCCGAAACTTCTTTTTCTCCCGATGTATGTAAAAAAATACCGAACGATACCATCGACCTTATGTTTGCCGGAAATATAGGCACGGCTCAAAGCGTGGAAACTATTGTGAAAGCGGCGGCTTTGTGCAAGGACATTCCCCAAGTGCATTGGCACATTGTCGGAGATGGTATCGCGTTGGAAGGCTGCAAAGCTTTGGTGGAAGAAGGCGGAGGATCAATTACTTTTTACGGCAGACAGCCCATGTCGGAAATGCCGCGTTACTACGCCTTGGCGGATGCAATGCTTGTCACCATGAAAAAAGATCCGATTATCAGCATGACTTTGCCGGGAAAAGTGCAGTCCTATATGGCGGCGGGAAAGCCGATTCTGGGGGCGATTGACGGCGAGGCGAGTTCCGTCATCCGAGATGCCGAATGCGGTTTTTGTTGCGGCGCAGAGGATGCCGAGGGCTTGGCAGAATGTGTGCGTGAATTTGTAAGGCATAACAACATTGCTGAATTTTCGAAAAACGCCATAACCTACTATGCCCAACATTTTTCCAAGGAGATTTTTATCGACCATTTGGAACAAGCCTTGAGCACGGAGGAAAAATGAAAGTATTCCAAATCAACTCGGTTTGCGGCATTCGCAGCATGGGACAGATATACACCTATCTTGCCGATGTACTTGCGGAAAACGGATACGAATGCAGAATTGCATACGAACAGGTATACAATTCATTGATTCGTTGCAGGAAGATTAAATAGATATGTGTGCACAGAATAAAACGCAAACTTTAGATGTGGGGAAAGCGCAATGAATGTTTTATTGATTTCAGCCAAGGCCGATCATCCGAGCGGCGGGATTGCTGTTTGGACAGAGCATTATTTGACAGGGTGCAAAGAGATCGAAAACTTTTCCTGCGATTTGGTTAATGTTGCCATGAACGGCAGACGCGCCGTATGCGCGACTGCAAAGCGAAGCTTAAAAGACGAATTTTTTCGTACACGCGGAATTATAGAACAACTCAATGAAAGGCTGAAACACGGCTCTTACGATGTTGCGCATTTGAATACCAGTATCGGAGCATTCGGGATTATTCGGGATTATTTCATTGCGCGTAAGGTCGCTAAAAGAGGCATTCCCGTTATATTGCATTTTCATTGTGATGTGCCAAAATGGGATACAAATTATATCACAAGACACTTTCTGAAAAGAATCCTGCGAATATGCAAGATGGAATATGTGTTGTGTGAAAGCAGCAGACAGTATCTGCGCGAAGTGTACGGCGTTGAAAGTACAAAGATTCCGAATTTTGTGGATGAGGATTTAATTGCACCATCCAAAGTTATCCGTGAACATATCCGAAATGTTATGTTTACAGGCAGGGTGTCGGTAAGCAAAGGCGCAGTGGAAATTTTTGAGGTTGCAAAACATTTTCCCGATATCACTTTTATATTGGCAGGCGAAGTGAGCAAAGAGATAGCCCTAAGGAAGCATTCTGATAATATTGTGTTTGCCGGAGTACAGGAACACAAGACCGTTATTTCCGATCTCGATGCTGCGGATTTGTTTTTGTTTCCGTCACACACGGAGGGATTCTCACTGGCTTTAGCGGAAGCCATGGCTCGCGGTTTGCCTGCTGTTGCGACCGATGTCGGAGCCAATGCCGAAATGCTGGAGGATCAAGGAGGAATCGTTGTGGCGGTTGGCGACATTCCGGCTATGAAAGCTGCTGTTATGCAGCTTGACGATTCCGATATCCGAGAAAAAATGTCTTTGTGGAACTTGAAAAAGGTTAAAGAGCAATACGGAACAAAACAAGTTATGCGAATCCTGATTCGGTCTTATGAAAATGTTACGGAGAAAGTTACCAATGACACTTTATGATTTTTTTCAAAAGGCATCTCATGCCATGTACAGATTTTTTGCGTTTCCCGTAATCAGAGCGTCTTTGGGAAAGTGCGGAAAGAATGTCAGAGTAGCAAGAGGTAGTTTTTCAGGAATCCAAAATATTGAAATAGGAAATAATGTTTCGTTTGGAAGCGGGTTTACGTTTTTGGCTTCGCGAGCTAAGATTCTAATAGGGGATAATGTGATGTTTGCACCCGGAGTGACAGTTGTAACAGGCGACCACCGGACGGATATTTTGGATCGCCCCATGATAGCGGTAACTGATAAAGATAAACTTCCTGAGAACGATCAGGATGTAGTTTTTGAAGGCGATAATTGGATTGGAGCAAACGCGATTATTCTAAAAGGAGTCACAATTGGTAAAGGTGCGGTTGTTTCGGCGGGTGCGGTTGTTACACATAATGTTCCCGCTTATGCGATCGTCGGCGGTGTACCAGCAAAAGTTATACGGATGAGAAACGAGAAAAAATAATAATCCACAGGAAATGCTATTTCAATTTTCTTGGTTTATGGAGTGCTGATGAAAGAGACTTTTATAATTGTTACCGGAGATGCTTATCCGGAGGAGAATGCGGGGGCTGTTCGTACACATGTTTTTGCAAAAATCTTATCTGAATTAGGCTATTCGCCGTTTATTATCGGAATGGGAAATCCAACTTCGTTTCAGATAAAGGAACATGACGGTATTCCATATTGTTCGCTTCGTTATGCGCGGAAAGACTTGTTTTCAAAACTCGCGAGCAGGGTTTTATTCGGATATAATGTAAAAAAAGCAGCGAAGCATTGCGATATGTCCCAAATTGAGGGGATCATGTATGTTTCCGGCGGGGGTGTTGTCCTTCGATATGTAAAAAAACTCTCAAAACAATATGGAATCCCACTGTATTTTGACAGTGTTGAATGGTACTCTCCGAGTGAGTTCCGCATGGGGGTATTTTCTCCGGCATATATTGCCAACAATCACTTGAACACATATGGCATCGATCGGAATTTCCGTGTGTTTTCCATCAGCACCTTTCTTGAAGATCATTTCAACAAACGCGGGATCAGCACGGTTCGAATCCCCGTGATTATGGATGTGCAGAGCATGTCTGCCTGCGAGACGAGAGAAGTCTTCGATATGAGCGACAAAATCCGAATTGTTTATGCAGGCTCTCCGGGGAAAAAGGATCACCTCAGCGAACTGGTGGAAGCGATCGCATTACTTTCGGCGGAAGAACAGAATAAAATTGATTTTCATGTGATCGGAATGACACTTGAAAAATATCTGCAAACATATGCCATTGCTTCTGCGGATGAAATTCCGAAGTCGGTCGTGTTTGATGGGAGAAAGCCTCGCAGCGAGGTTCTCCGGCAGGTCGCCGGTTCGGATTTTGCATTTCTTTTGCGTCCGTCGGATGAGCGCTATGCTAAAGCGGGATTCCCGACAAAGGTTGTTGAAAGCCTTTCGCTCGGAACGCCGATGCTTTGCAATTTGTCTTCTGACCTTGCCATGTACCTGACGGACGGAGAAAACAGTATTATCATAGAAGACTGTTCGGCGGATGCGTGTTGCTCCGCACTGAGACGCATACTCGCATTAAGCCGCGAACAGATGAATCGCATGCGGTTGTCGGCAAGAAAAACGGCAGAGGATGCGTTTGATTGGCGAAAATATAAAGAAGAAGTTTCAATGTTTATAAAAAAGCAATAGAAATGAGTGCTTTTTTGAGACAAACGAGGGAGAATTCGCGATGAATATAAAAAAGATTTATAAAATCCTGCTTTCAAAAATCAATCCCGTGAAATACGCTCAAAAAGTGGGCGTAAATTTTGAAAAGGACGAACTTCATATCTACGGAAGGGTCGCTTGGGGAAGCGAGCCATGGATTATTACGGTTGGGAAAAATGTGTATATTACAGATGGCGTAAAGTTTATTACACATGATGGCGGCGTTTTGATTTTCAGAAAATATGTCCCTGATCTAGAAATAACCAAGCCCATTACGATTGGAGATGATGTTTATATTGGAAACAATGTTATTGTTCTTCCTGGCGTACACATTGGAAACCGGGTTGTTATTGGAGCGGGTGCTGTTGTAACAAGAGATGTTCCGGATAATTCGGTTATGGTTGGAGTTCCGGCAAGGCGAATTAAAAGCGCTGATGAATACTTTGAAAAAATATGTGCGAACTCCCTGCATCTTGGGCATTTGTCAGGACGAGAAAAGGATAAGAAATTGATGGAATACTATGGTTATAGTGGGAATTCAAAAGGTATCTACTTTTAAAAATAAACTTTTGTGATGGAAAAAAAGATGCGTATATTGCAAGTTGGAGCTGCGTTTGTCGGTGCGCAGAAGCTAATAGAGGGCGAAATACATAGATGGCTTATAAAGAATGGGCATGAGAGCAAGGTGCTTTTTGCTGTCGGAGAACCGGATGACAATAACACGGTTTGCTATGAAACACCAACTGAGAGATTACTTCGGAGAACAATGTGTAAAGCTTTCGGAACCAATCCGTGTTTTGCTTTTCTTCAGACACGCAGGATCGTCTGGCATATAAAGAAGTGGAAGCCTGATGTTGTCCATCTTCATGTTTTGCATCATGGTTATGTAGATTACATTTTTCTTTTCAACTATCTGGCTCGTAAACGAATACCTGTGGTATTTACACTACATGATCTGTGGGCAGCTACAGGAGGGTGCTATTACTACTCCGCTCAACGATGCGAGAAATTTCAGAATGGCTGCCGTGCTTGTGGAGCGCCCCCTGCGATGTTGGATTGCAGACCGAAGCAGACGGAAAAGCTGTTTTCGGTAAAAAAAGCACTTTTCGAAAAGCTGGACAAGCTTTGCTTTGTGGCGGTGTCTCCATGGGTGGAGGCGGAAGCAAAGCGTACGATGCTTGTCCAATATCCAATCCTCACCGTGTGGAATGCGCTTCCTCCCATCTTGAATGTCGATTTACCGCAAAGGACGGCCGATAAATTTCGAATTTTGGGTGTTGCGGCATGTTGGGATGCTCGAAAGGGTATAAACCGATTTATCGAATTGGCACAACTGCTTGGAGATGCATGCGAAATAAAGCTTGTAGGATGTGTTGATGAGCGGATTCGGCAGGATGCTCCTCAAAACATTCTGTTTCTTGGAAGAATTAATGATCAGGCACATCTGTTTTCTTTATATTCGGAAGCTGATCTTCATATCAGTATGTCTTTTGAGGAAACATTCGGAATGACTTTCATTGAAGCTGCATTTGCCGGGACGAAAAGTATGGGGTTTGACAAAACTGCAGTTCCATATGTACTGGATAAAGTTTTTGGATACACAATTAAAGGTGAAAATGTAGTTGAAATGGCAAAAAAGATTCATGAGTTGAGAGAGCATCGAGAAAAATGTAAACTGAGCTTAAACGAGTTAAAGAATGTAAAATCTTTTTTTTCTGCTGAGCATATGGCTAAAAGTTATTATAATATATATACAGAGATGGTAAAAAAATGATAAAATTAAAATATTTTATTCAAGTAAGTTTTATCGTTGCAATGCTGAACCTATCCCTTGTTCCGATATTTCCACGCATGGCGGCATTTCTTGGATATATAATGATTGTTTCGTTTTGGTTTTATGCTTTCGTTGGCTCATTTACGAATCGACATACAAAAAGAATTATAATTCCATTATTCATTATTATTATAATTTCAGCTATCATCAGCTTCCATAACTTTTGCGATGAAGAATTGCGACAAAAACTTATTACAGTTATTTCTTTTGTTGCGTATTACGCTGCACTTTCTTTCCCGAATCATGTTGACAATTGGGGGAGCGTTGAATTTAAGATCGTTCAGTGTTTCTCAGCAATTATGACTGTTGTTTTTGCTGTTTATGCTTTTGTCTTTCCTTCCATTGCATATACTCCGATGGGAGAGTATGGAAATTTGGTTTTCACAATGGGAATGGGTAATCCAAATGGAACTGCTGTCTGTGTTTTGTTTGTTGTCATGATTCTTTTGCTGAGCTTTGTGTCAATAAAAAAAATATTTTGTAAATTAGTTATTCTTGTATCTATTGGAGTTTTGGCATATATTTTATATCTCCTTAGTTCACGGACTGTTTTTGCTTGCTTTATATTTGCTGTGTTGTGTACTTTTTTAATACCGCTTCTTAAGCCAAACAGATTTTTTAGATATATAGCATTATTTGCTCCAATAATCATGATTTTGCTTCAGTTTTTTCTCAATGAAAAAATTGGAAATATACAAATTTTCGGAAAGAAATTAGATACAGGTCGCTTTGAAATGTATCAGGGGTTACTTCAGCAGATGGACAACGAGCCCCTTTCTTCGATTTTTGGAAATATATTTAAGTATAACTTTGAAAACTTTCACAATGGAGTTCTTACCGTGTTTGCTTCTCTGGGGGCTGTAGGTGTTATATGGTTATTGCGAACATGGAGTATGATGCTAAGGCGCATTGAGAAGAAAGCAGAAAAAAAGCACCAACGGTTAGCTTATTTCTTTATATTAATTTTTCTATTTGATGCGGTGGCGGAGTCTATGACTGTAGTTGGGACAATTCCTTATGGGGTATTCGTATGTTTGATGTTTAAAATCGCACGATGTGACTCACTGGTTGAGGATAAGAATGCTCTTGATTAATTGAACGCATACAAGAAATGGGAGTAACTCTGCGTAGGAAGATGGTCGAATTTATGGAAAAAATAATTCACAAGATGACAGCCCTGATCGCAAGCGAAGTCTGCAGCAAAGCGATTGACCCATCGCAAGATCCATTTTCAGACGAGGAACTGGCGGCGCTGTACAAACTCTCCAAAGCGCATGACCTTGCGCATCTGGTCGGCGACGCATTGATAAAAAACAAACTGATTTCAAATGCTGAAATCAAGTCAAAATTCGAGAAGCAGTTGATGACGGCAGTTTATCGCTACGAGCAGATCAACTATGAACTCAATTGCTTGCGGAAGGTTCTGAACGAAGCGCAGATCCCGTTCCTTCCGCTCAAAGGCTCCGTCCTGCGGCGGTATTATCCCGAGCCGTGGATGCGCACCAGTTGTGACATTGATCTCTTGGTGCATACGTCCGAGCTGGATCGCGTGGCGGCACTTTTGACCGAAAAAAGCGGCTACCGCGCCGAATCCAAGCAGTCGCACGACATCAGTCTGTATGCCCCGAGCGGGGTTCACGTGGAACTGCACTACACCTTGATTGAAAGCAATATTGTCGGGGATGCGGATAAAGTGTTGGAATCGGTCTGGACTCGTTCAAACCCGATCGACGGTACATCCGAATACGTTATGGATGACGCGCTGTTCTACTACTACCATGTTGCGCACATGGCAAAGCATTTTGTAAACGGCGGGTGCGGCGTTCGCCCGTTCCTTGACATTTGGGTTCTGAACCATTGCGGGCGTGGCTGTTCGGATGTCTGTTCCGCATTGCTGAAAGCGGGCGGGTTGGATGTATTTGCATCCACTGCGGAAAAGCTGTCCGAAGTCTGGTTCGGGACTGCCGTGCATGATGACCTGACCCGTCGGGTTGAGCAGTTTGTGCTGAACGGCGGAGTCTACGGAACAACCGAGAATCGGGTCACGCTTCAACAGGCAAAAAAGGGAAGTAAGATACGCTATGCGTTCTCCCGCATCTGGTTGCCGTATGACACGCTGAAATTCCAATATCCTTCGTTGAACGGCAAACGCCTGTTACTTCCGATTTACGAAGTGCGCCGTTGGTTCAGGTTGGTATTCCGCGGCGGCGCAAAACGCAGTGCGCATGAGCTAAAGCTGAATTCCGCAACCTCAAAAGCCGAACAGGACGAAGCAAAGGCGCTTCTTTTCTCGCTGCGGTTGAATTAACCCGTCAAAAAAGTTAAACAGCAACCGCCATGAACGGGCGGTTGCTGTTTTTGTTCTGCTCGTTTTATCTTCCCACCATCTCTTGATAAACCGTATTTTTCGGCACGCCGCGATCCTTGGCGGCTTTTTTGATTGCGTCGGATTTGCTCATTCCCTGCGCGATGTAGAACGCAACGTGTGTGGGAATATCCATGTCCGCCCAGAATGCGCCGTCGGTTGCCGCTGTTTTCTGCGCGCCATCCACAACCAAAACATACTCCCCACGCGGGTCGATTTCTGCGTAGTAGCTGACCGCTTCCCCGAGCGTCATGCGCAGAACTTCTTCGTTCCGCTTGGTCAGTTCACGGCAGAGCGCCACGCGGCGATCCGCGCCGAATGCCGCAGCAAGATCCGCAAGCGTTGCGCGAAGTTTATGCGGCGCTTCGTGGAAGAGCATGGTTCGCCGCTCGGTTCGCAGTTCCTCCAAGCGCTCCCGCCGTTCGGCTTTGTTGACCGACAGAAATCCTTCAAAGCAGAAGCGCCCTGTCGGAAGTCCCGAGAGGGTCAGTGCGGTGATGGAGGCGACAGGACCGGGAATCGAGGTCACGGGGATGCCGCGCTCGGCGCAGAGCGCCACGAGATCCTCTCCGGGATCGCTGATGGCGGGTGTTCCCGCGTCGGTGACCAGTGCGCAGGATTCGCCGTCCGCCAGTCGCGCGGCGATGACCTCTCCGCGTTCGCGTTTGTTATGTTCGAAATAGGAGACCATTGGCTTGCGGATCTCGAAGCAGGCAAGCAGTTTTGCGGTGTTGCGGGTATCCTCGGCGGCGATGAAATCCACCTCGCTCAGCACTTTGACCGCGCGGGGGGAGAGGTCGGAGAGGTTACCGATGGGGGTGGCGACGAGATACAGCGTTCCGCCCTCGACGCGGTTCTTTTCTTCGCCCCGGTCGTTGGTGGGGGTCTGGTTCATGAGCGGTTCTCCTTTCACAAAACGCATTTTTGCGCATAAACTGTCAGCAGTTTACAGGTTACAGTTTACAGGTTACAGTCTGAAAACGGGAGGGAACAGTATGGCGATCAAAATTTACATTGACCAGGGGCACAACCCCGAAAATCCGAATGCGGGTGCGGAGGGAAACGGTCTGCGGGAGCAGGACATCACCTACCGCGTTGGAAAGGCGCTCGGGGAGCGGTTACGGGCGAACGGGAATTTTGAGGTACGCGAGTCGCGCCCGACGCCCACGACGTCGCTCGGGAGCAGCAACAGCACGAGCCTACAGGTGCGTGTACGCGATGCGAATGAATGGGGGGCGGACTATTTCATCAGTCTGCACACCAACGCGTCCTTGAACCCGGATGCGACGGGGAGTGAGGCGTTTGCCTATCAGAAGAACTCCGCCGCATTCCGTTTAGGGGTGGACATTCTCGCGGGTTTGAACCGTCTCACGGGCTTACGAAACCGCGGAATGAAGGTTCGTCCGGGTTTATACGTTCTGCGCCGCACGGCGATGCCTGCGGTTCTGGTAGAGCTTGGTTTCATCACGAACCCGTCCGACGCGCAGTTGATGGACTCGCGCCCCGGGTTATTTGCAGACGGCATTTATGCGGGGATTCTGGAATATCTGGGACTGTAGACGTAGACCTTGGGGCTTTGCCCCAAGCCCCACTTAAAAACTTCTTGAAAGAAGTTTTTAAGAATTTCAAGAACTTGAACGAAGGGGGATTGTTCCCCTATGTTTATGTGGTGCCGATTTTTTGTAGCCGTTTAAGCGCTACGCATTCCGGCTGCTCCGAGACCAATCCCGTCAAGCGGGATTGGCACGACTGCCGTCTCTCTCCGCTACCGGATAGAAACGGTAGGAAGTTAGTGTGAAAACCTTGGGACTCTGTCCCAAACCCTGCTTAGAAAACTTTTGAGAAAAGTAACGCTTCGCTACTGACAGGTTGCTCC
>URHR01000023.1 GCA_900547725.1 uncultured Eubacteriales bacterium | reverse complement strand
GGGAGAGAGCCCCATCTTTCAAGAGGGGGCTCTCTCCCTCCAAGGTCTTCCCCTCTCCCTCCAAGGTCTTTTCCCTTACCTCTTCCCGTGCAGAATGGGAGAAAGAGGCTTGTAGATCAAAAGAACGAGAAGCGTGTTGAGAAGCCCCTTCAGGAGCGTGAACGGGAGATTGAAAATCAGGAGACATTGAAGCAGACCGTTCACACCGGGCAGAAGTTCCTGATACATCCCGATGATCGCCTCAAGCGGCAGAAACTTCGTGTAAACAGGGTAACTCACAAAATAGTTCAAAGGCACACTGCAAAGCGCCATCGCAACCGCGCCGAGAAGAGAACCGATCAGCGCCGTGCGGCGGTTCTTCCGCAACTTGTAAAGGATTCCGGCGGGAAGCACAAAACAGACCCCCAACAGGAAGTTGCATAACTCCCCTACCCCGCCCGTCGAACCGAACGGCAGGTGAATCAGATTCTTTACAAGACAAACCAACACCCCCGAAACAGGCCCCATGCTGAAGGTCGCCAGAAGTGCGGGCAACTCCGAAAAATCAAACTTGACAAACGACGGCATGAACGGCACAGGGAATTCCAATGCCATCAGCACCGCCCCCATCGCCGACAGAATGCCGGTTACCGTAATCATGCGCAGATTTCTGCGCCGCGTGCTCTTTACAGTTGCAGTTGTAGTTTCTGTTTTCATTGTGTATTTCTCCTTTCATTTGCAGGAGAAAAGAAATGCCCCATGCGGAGTCCCGATAAACGGAAAACTCCCATGGGGCTTTCGCTTCCGCGCAAAAGGCGCAAAAGCTTCTATCTTTTCTCATCCGGACTGAAAATCCGACCAAATCGGATCTATCACCGTCGGTTCGGGACTTTCACCCGATCGGCTCTGCAGGCGCTCCCGCAGAGTTCGCAGACTGCAAGCCCGACCTGCGTCGGCTTGTTCACTGCCGGTATGGAATCACACCATCCCCAAAGATATCTATGCATATTTATGCAATTTTAGAAAAATTCTCAAAGCCCCTTCGGTTAAAGTTCTTGGGATTCTGAAACCCTTCTTTCAAGAAGGGTTTCAGCGGGGCTTGGGGCAGCGCCCCAAGGTCTTACTTCCCGGACGGAACGCTTGCCCAGTCGGCAAGGAAGCGCTGAATGCCGTTGTCGGTCAGCGGATGCTTCACCATCTGGCGCAGAACCTTGTAGGGAACGGTTGCAATGTGCGCGCCGCACTTCGCCGCGTCCACCACATCCTGCGGTCCGCGGATGCTTGCCGCAATGATCTCGGTCTCCAGACCGTAGTTGTCAAAAATCAGCGCGATGTCGGAAATCAGCGACATACCGTTTTCGGCAATGTCGTTCAGTCTGCCGACAAACGGGCTGACGTAGGTCGCGCCCGCTTTTGCAGCCAGCAGCGCCTGCGCCGCGCTGAAGATCAGCGTCACGTTGGTCTTGATTCCCTCCGCCGCGAGGACGTGAACCGCTTTCAGTCCCTCCTCGGTGATCGGAATTTTGATGACAATGTTCTTGTGAATCTTCGCCAACTCACGCGCCTCGCGCACCATTCCCTCGGTGTTAAGCGAAATAACCTCGGCGCTGATAGGTCCGTCCACGATCTGCACGATCTCGTTGATGACATCCTTGAACACCCTGCCCTCTTTCGCAATCAGGGAGGGGTTGGTGGTCACACCGCTCAGAATGCCCCACTCGTTGATCTCGCGGATCTCGTCAATGTTGGCGGTATCGATAAACAACTTCATAAGTAACCTCCGAAAAAAGGGGGAACGACCGCAGTCGCTCCCCCGTAAATGTCAGGCGAGAATCTTGGAAACGACACCCGAACCGACGGTTCTGCCACCCTCACGGATAGCGAAACGCAGACCCTCTTCGCAAGCGATGGGGGTAATCAGCTCGACAGTCATATCCACGTTATCGCCCGGACGGCACATCTCAACGCCCTCGGGGAGCTCGATGGTGCCGGTAACGTCGGTGGTTCTGAAATAGAACTGCGGACGGTAGCCTGCGAAGAACGGCTTCTTACGACCGCCTTCCTTCTCGGTCAGGACGTAAACGTGACCGACGAACTTTCTGTGCGGATGAACCGAACCCGGCTTTGCAAGAACCTGACCTCTTTCGATCTCGTCCTTTGCGATACCGCGGAGCAGCGCACCGATGTTGTCGCCCGCTTCTGCCTGCGGCAGGAGCTTGTGGAACATCTCGACACCGGTAACGGTGGTGGACTTCTTCTCATCGGACAGACCGACGATTTCAACCACATCGGAAACCTTGACGGTACCTCTCTCCACACGACCCGTAGCAACAGTACCACGACCGGAGATGGAGAACACGTCCTCGACAGGCATCAGGAACGGCAGGTCAGCCTGACGCTCGGGAGTGGGGATATAGCTGTCAACAGCATCCATCAGATCGAGGATGCACTTGTACTCGGGAGCGTTGACATCGGTGCTGGTGGATTCCAGAGCGTTACGGGCAGAACCACGGATGACCGGAATGTCGTCGCCCGGGAAATCGTAGGAAGAGAGCAGGTCGCGGACTTCCATCTCAACCAGATCGAGCAGCTCGGGATCGTCCACGAGGTCGGTCTTGTTCAGGAAGACAACGATAGCCGGAACGCCGACCTGACGGGCGAGCAGAACGTGCTCGCGGGTCTGCTGCAGAGGGCCGTCAGTACCTGCAACAACAAGGATTGCGCCGTCCATCTGAGCCGCACCGGTGATCATGTTCTTCACGTAGTCGGCGTGGCCGGGGCAGTCGACGTGCGCATAGTGACGCTTGTCGGTTTCGTACTCAACGTGTCTGGTGTTGATTGTGATACCTCTTGCCTTCTCTTCGGGCGCGTTGTCGATCTGGTCATAAGCCAGGAACTCGTTCTTGCCGTTCTTCAGAGAGAGGACCTTGGTGATCGCTGCGGTCAGAGTGGTCTTGCCGTGGTCAACGTGACCGATGGTACCAATGTTGACATGGGGCTTTGTACGTTCAAATGTAGCCTTTGCCATTTTGAATTTCCTCCGTAAAATAAGGTTTTATTTTTTGAAATTGGTAAAACACAATCAAGTCGGCGCAAAAGATCAGTTCTTCGCGCGCTCCTTGATAATGGTTTCCTGAATGGACTTCGGAACCTCTGCGAAGTGGCTGGGTTCCATGGAATACAGTCCGCGTCCCTGCGTCTTGGAACGCAGATCGGTTGCATAACCGAACATATTGGACAGCGGGACGTATGCCTGCACTTCCTGCACGCCCGTGCCGGTCGCTTCCATCGAGAGAATCTGTCCGCGGCGGCTGTTGAAATCGCCGATAACCTCTCCCATGTAGTCGTCCGGAACAATCGTGGTAACCTTCATCATCGGCTCGGTCAGAACCGGGTCTGCCTTTCTCATCGCTTCCTTGAAAGCCATAGAACCGCAGATCTTGAATGCCATTTCCGAAGAGTCGACTTCGTGATAAGATCCGTCGTACAGCGTAACCTTCACGTCCACAACGTTGTAGCCCGCCAGAACGCCGCACTGCATTGCACCCTGAATACCCGCATCCACCGCAGGAATGAATTCCTTCGGGATTGCGCCGCCGGTAACGGCATTGATGAACTCGTAGCCCTTGCCCGCTTCGTTCGGCTCCAGAATGATCTTGACGTGCGCGTACTGACCCGAACCGCCGGACTGCTTCTTGTACTTGCACTCGTGGTCGACCTTCTTGCGGATGGTCTCCTTGTATGCAACCTGCGGCTTACCGATGTTCGCTTCGATCTTGAACTCGCGGAGCAGACGGTCAACGATGATTTCCAGATGCAACTCACCCATACCGGCGATGATGGTCTGACCCGTTTCCTCATCGGTGTAGGTGCGGAACGTCGGATCTTCTTCCGCCAGTTTCGCAAGCGCGATGCCCATCTTTTCCTGACCCGCACGGGTCTTCGGCTCGATTGCCACACGGATAACCGGTTCCGGGAACTCCATGGATTCCAGAATGACGGGATGCTTCTCGTCGCAGAAGGTATCGCCCGTTGTGGTGTTCTTCACGCCGATTGCCGCCGCGATATCACCCGCATAGCAGCAGTCGATGTCGCGCCGCTCGTTCGCGTGCATCTGCAGAATTCTTCCCAGACGCTCGGTCTTTTTCTTGGTGGAGTTGTACACGGTATCGCCCGCGTGCACCACACCCGAATAAACACGGAAATAGCAGAGCTTTCCGACAAACGGGTCGGTCATGATCTTGAACGCCAGCGCCGAGAACGGCTCGGAGTCCGAAGAGTGACGATCCTCTTCCTCGCCGTCCATGTTCACGCCACGGATTGCGGGAATGTCGGTCGGGCAGGGCATGAAGTCGATGATTGCATCAAGCAGCTTCTGCACGCCCTTGTTGCGGTAGGAAGTTCCGCAGACAACCGGAACCAGTTCGTTGGAGATGCACGCCTTGCGGAGCGCAGCCTTCAGCTCGGGAACAGAGATTTCCTCGCCCTCGAGATACTTCTCCATCAACTCGTCGTCGGTCGAAGCAATCGCCTCCACCATCTTTTCGCGGTATTCCTTCGCCTTGTCCAGCATATCCGCGGGAACAGGCTCCACGCGCATATCCTTACCAAGGTCGTCGTAGTAAATGTCCGCCTCCATGTTCATCAGGTCGATGATGCCGCGGAAGGTCATGTCATGACCGACAGGCAGCTGAATCGGCACTGCGTTTGCATGGAGTCTTGTGTGGATCATATCGACCACACGGTAGAAATCAGCACCCGTGATGTCCATCTTGTTGACGTACACCATTCTCGGGACTTTGTACTTGTCCGCCTGTCTCCAGACAGTTTCGGACTGCGGCTCAACGCCGCCCTTTGCGCACAGAACGGTAACCGCACCGTCCAGAACACGCAGGGAACGCTCCACCTCGACCGTAAAGTCGACGTGACCGGGGGTATCAATGATATTGATCCGGTTTCCCTTCCAGAAACAGGTCGTCGCGGCGGAGGTAATGGTAATACCTCTCTCCTGCTCCTGCACCATCCAGTCCATGGTCGCGCCGCCGTCGTGAACCTCGCCCAACTTGTGCGTTTTACCCGTGTAGAACAGGATACGCTCGGTAGTCGTGGTTTTTCCGGCGTCGATGTGTGCCATGATACCGATGTTTCTGGTATTCTCAAGTGAATATTCTCTCGGCATAAACGATTCTCCTTACGAAATCAGGTACAGATCAATATCTGTAGTGCGCAAACGCCTTGTTTGCTTCTGCCATACGGTGCGTTTCTTCCTTCTTCTTGAACGCGCCGCCGGCACTTGCCTTGGCGTCCATGATCTCGCCTGCGAGCTTCTCGGACATGTTCTTCTCTCCGCGCTTTCTCGCAAACGCAATCAGCCAACGCAGACCCAGAGTCTGACGTCTGTCGGCTCTGACTTCCATCGGAACCTGGTAGGTAGAACCGCCGACACGGCGAGCCTTAACCTCCAGAACGGGCATCACATTTTCGAGAGCCTGCTGGAACACCTCCAGCGGATCCTGACCCAGTTTTTCCTCTACGATCTTGAACGCGTCGTAGACAATGGTCTGAGCCACACCTTTTTTGCCGTCATACATCACGTTGTTGATGAGCTTCGTTACGAGCTTGGAACCGTACAACGGATCCGGCAATACATCTCTTTTGGTAATACGACCTCTTCTCGGCACTGTACTTCCCTCCTTCATTAAAATTATGAGATCATTGGTACTCAAAAAACATACTTTTGTAAGCGCCGCGTCGGGTAATTCCGTATAAACATTAAATTTATGAAAGGATTACGGGAACGGGCTAAGCGTGCTTTTCGGTTTTGCGCAAGTCCGAATTATTTCTTCTTCTTTGCGACTTTTGCTCCGTACTTGGAGCGGCCCTGCTGGCGGTTTGCAACGCCCTGTGCATCCAGAGTTCCGCGAATGATGTGGTAACGCACACCCGGCAGGTCTCTTACACGGCCGCCGCGGATGAGCACGACGGAGTGTTCCTGCAGGTTGTGTCCGATTCCCGGAATGTAGACGGTTGCTTCCAGACCGTTGGTCAGACGGACTCTCGCGATCTTTCTCATTGCGGAGTTCGGCTTCTTCGGGCTGGTGGTGGAGACCTTCGTGCAAACGCCTCTCTTCTGGGGTGCAGACTGGTCGATTGCCGCGTTCTTCAGGGAGTTGAAGCCCTTCTGAAGCACAGGTGCTTTGGACTTGTAGTCCTTCTCACCGCGACCCTGTCTGACAAGCTGGTTAAAGGTTGGCATGACAATTTTCCTCCTTCTTCAGAATTTAATGTTTATACAGACACCCGACCGCAGTCGGATGAACTGTCAGAGTAAAATACTTGTCCCGCGCCCGAGCATAGTACGGGCATTGCGCAAACAAATACAGTTTATTATAGCACGCAACCCCCGATTTGTCAAGGTGCAATAAAAATTCCCCGAATTTTCTCCGTTTTGCACAAATCAGATTCCGCGCACCACAAGTATTTGCCAAAAACTTTGTATATTATCCCAACCAAAAGAATTTTCAAAGCATTCCGATCAACGTTTTTTCGGGATACCCCCGCTCTCCATACCGCATCGGAATCAAAAGCAAGCCACCGAAACAAAAAAGCGCCGCCTTCCGGCGCGGGAAATTTCGCAAAAGGGTTGACAAAACGAAAAAGTTGTGCTATCATAAAGATACGAGGAAACACCGAACGACGGTTACTTCCTCGTCTGGGCTAAAGAAATAACCGCTGACTTTGGAAGGTATGGGCGGTTATTTCTTTTTATAGATGTCACGCAACAGCCTGATGAGATTCAGCACAAATGTACCTAAGAGGAGAAACTCATTTAAGGTTATGTACACTGTCATCACCTCCCTCCGAAAAAACTTCCGGAGGAAGAAAGAAATATTTGATTCCTCCGGTATGCGGAGGAAGTAACCGCCATAGGCTTACCGCTCCCAAGGGGCGGATTCCGCCTTGCGTCTTTTACAAAAGACCCGAAAAGTCTCTTGCACGATGTCCCCAAGTCCGCAGGTTACCCTGCGGCTTTTTTATTATACTCCCGTTGGAACGATTTGTCAAGAGTATCTTGCCGTTTTTACCCTTGCACACGCGCCGGGATTCTGCCTGCAGTCCCCCACCCGCCAATCAGGCGCGACAGCCGCACGCTGCAACGAATCCGCACCTCCCAAAGCAACAAAAACTTCCCCCATGTCCCCGCCACGCTCAAAAAGCGAAACAAAATTCCGCTTCGTAAGTGGCGGGGAAATGGGGGAAGTTCGGGGTGGGTCAGGGAGGTTTGGAGGGTAGGGAGACCCCTCCGAAAGGGGTCTCCCTGCGCCTCCAAGGTCTTTCTTCATTCCCCCCGTAGCACCAGTTCCCCGCCAAACGTAGAGCGGTAGAGATCGCACATCCGGTTTACAGGGAGACCCACAACGTTGAAATAGTCGCCGTCAATCCCGCGGATGAAGGAGGACGCAAGCCCCTGAATCGCGTAAGCGCCGGCCTTGCCGAACGGCTCGCCGCTTGCAATGTAGGAGGTGATCTCAGGATCGGTCAGCGGGGCGAATTCAACCGAAGTCACAGCGTGCGAAACCGCCTCCAAACCGTCCCGGCAGAGCCAGATTCCGCTTACCACCTCGTGCCGCCTGCCCGAGAGCATCGAAAGCATCCGGCGCGCGTCGGCGGCGTCCCGCGGCTTGCCGAGAATCTCGCCGCCGCAGAACACCGTCGTGTCGGAAGCAATCAGCAGCTTTCCCGCCACATCCTCGCCGCGCGCCGCCAGAAGATCCCGCACCGCGTGCCCCTTCCGCGCGCTCAGCTCTTCCGAGAGTCGCGCCGGGTCGGTCTCCCCCGTCCGCTCGTCCGCGTCGGAAACAACCACCTCAAATTCCAAACCCAGATGCGCCAGGATCTCGCGCCTGCGCGGAGACCCCGACGCCAGAATGCAACGTTGCGCCAAAGCTTATTTCTTCGCCTTCAGCGCAACCGCCGCTTTTGCGCGCTCCGCAATGTGCGCCGCCGTCAGACCGTAGCGCTCGAGAAGCGCGGGAACTGTGCCCGAATGCCCGTAAGTGTCGTTCATGCCCACGCGCAGAACCGGAACAGGATACCCCTCGGCAACCGTCTCTGCAACCGCGCCGCCGAGACCGCCGATGATGTTGTGCTCCTCCGCCGTGACAATCGCGCCCGTTTCGCGCGCCGCCGCAAGCAGAATGTCGCGGTCAATCGGCTTGATGGTGTGAATGTTGATGACCCGCGCACGGATGCCGTCCTTTGCAAGCATCTCGCGCGCCTCAAGCGCCATGCCGACCATAATGCCCGTGGCAACCAACGTCACGTCCGTGCCGTCCGCAAGCTTCACGCCCTTGCCCAGTTCAAACCGATAGTCGGGGCGGTCGTTGATCACCGGCACTGCGAATCTGCCGAAGCGCAGATAGAACGGTCCTTTCGTCTCCAACGCGGTTTTGACCGCCGCGCGGGCTTCCACCGCGTCGGACGGAACAACAACGGTCATGCCCGGGATCGTGCGCATCAGGGCGATGTCCTCGTTGCACTGGTGCGTTGCGCCGTCCTCGCCGACGGTAATGCCCGCGTGCGTTGCACCGATCTTGACGTTGAGGTGCGGGTAACCGATGGAGTTGCGAACCGGCTCGAAGGCTCTGCCCGCCGCAAACATCGCAAAGGAGGAAGCAAACACGGTCTTGCCCGTGGTTGCAACGCCTGCCGCAACGCTCATCATGTTCCCCTCGGCAATGCCGCAGTCAAAAAAACGCTCGGGGTGCGCCTTTTTGAATTTGACCGTCTTGGTCGCCTCCGCAAGATCCGCGTCCATCACAATGTAGTCGTATTGATCGGCGAACTCGACAAGCGCGTCGCCGTAAGCTTCTCTGGTTGCAATTTTATCTGCCATTTTCTTATCCCCCTTATTTCGTCAGCTCTGCCAGTGCGGCGGCGTACTGCTCGTCGTTCGGAGCAGTGCCGTGCCACTTGACTTGATTCTCCATAAAGGAGACGCCCTTGCCCTTGACCGTCTTTGCGATAATGGCGGTGGGCTTGCCCTTGACCGTCTTTGCCTCGTTGAACGCTTTTTCCAGCGCGTCGAAGTCGTGTCCGTCAACCGTGATGACGTGGAAACCGAACGCTTCCAGTTTCTTGTCGTGCGGCGTGGGGTTCATGACCTCCGCCACAGGACCGTCGATCTGAAGCCCGTTCCAGTCCACAATCACGCAGAGGTTGTCCAGTTTATAGTGCGCCGCAAACATGCACGCCTCCCAGACCTGCCCTTCCTCGCTCTCGCCGTCGCCGACAATGGTGTAAACGCGGTAGTTCTTGCCCGCAATTTTCCCCGCGAGCGCCATGCCCGCCGCCGAGCTGATGCCGAGTCCGAGCGACCCTGACGACATATCCACGCCGGGGGTCAGGGTCATATCGGGATGTCCCTGCAGGCGGGAGTCCAGTTTGCGCAGCGTGGTCAGCTCGGACACGGGGAAGTAGCCCCGGTTTGCCAGTGCGGCATAAAGCCCCGGAGCGCAGTGCCCCTTGGAAAGAACAAAGCGGTCGCGATCCTCCCATGCGGGATTCTCGGGCTTGATATTCAGTTCGGAAAAGTACAGATACGCGAGGATGTCCGCGATGGAAAGGGACCCGCCCGGATGCCCCGATTTTGCGGCGTGGGTTTCCTCAATCACGCCGATGCGGATGTTTCTTGCCGCGTTTTCAAGTAAAGCTCTTTGAGATGCTTCCATTTCAGTCCTCCGAAAAATAAAGTTACTCCTTTATTATAAAACAAACAGGCGGAAATGTCAAGTCTTTCTGCGCTTTTTCGCCCCTTTGCGCCGAAAAAGTATTGACACACCCGCGCGGTTGTGGTAAAATAGAAACCGAAAAAACCACAGCAAGGAACGGTAGAAAAGAATGGTTACAGACAGTCTGGAAAATCTGGAGCACTACGTTTCGCTCCATCCCCGCTTCCCCCGCGCGTTTGCATATCTGCGCGGGCTTCTTGCCTCCGGCGCTCCCGACGGCAAGCACGTTCTCGCGGGCACGGATACGCCCGAGGAAATTTTTGTGAATATCTGCACGGTAGACGCAGAACCACGCGCGACCGCTGTTGCGGAAAGCCACGAAAAATACATTGACGTTCAGGTCATTCTCTCGGGCAACGAGTTGATGTTCTCGCCCGTTGTCGCACCCCCGGTGACCGAGGAAAGCGCCGAGAGGGACTATCGCCTGTACGCCCCTGCGGCGCTTGACGCCTGCACACGCCTCTGCGTTCCCGAAAATCATTTCGCCATTTTCTTCCCCGGCGAACTTCACGCCCCCTGCCACGCCGCCTCCCCCACCCGCATCCGCAAGGCAATTGTAAAGGTTCTGAGGTAATACAGAAGCGCATATCCTTCAACCGATGGAACTTCCCGCCCAACCGGAGCATGGGACACATTCGGAATAACGTTATACACAGCCATCAAACGCCCCTCCTCCGAACGCGCCCCTCCCACAAAAAGAGCGCGATAGCCGCACGCTTCAAAAAACCATACCTCCCAAGCCAACAAAAAACTTCCCCCAAGAGCACCCGCCTGTGCATTGCGAATCAAATCATCGCTCTGCAAGGGCGGGTGCTCTTGGGGGAAGTTCTCGGGAGGTCAGGGAGGTTTGGAGGGTAGGAACCCCTCTCCGAAAGAGGGGTTCCTGCGCCTCCAAGGTCTTTCAGATGTCATACTTTGCAAGGATTTCGCTTGGGGACTTGCGAAGAAGGGTCAGAGCGGGGAGCACGCCGCAGAGCAGGCAAACGCCAACGATCAGAATCAGCAGAGCGCCCGCGAGCCAAAACGGGTAGTAGAAGAGACGTTCCATCAGCGGCGTGGCGCGAAGCCAAAGCCGCATGACCGTACTGGAGAGCAGGAAACCGATCACCGTCGTCAGCGCCGTCAGAACCGCGGATTCCATAAAGAAACGGAACAGCAGATTCCTGCGCGTCACACCGATCGCACGGTAAATGCCCACTTCGCGGATGCCCTTCATCAGGGACGAACGCATGATGAAGTAAATGCAAACGCAGAGAATGCCGACAATCACAGCCATGCTGATGAAAGACGAAATAATGCTCTCACGGCTTCCGGTCAGCTCGGTTTCGTACAGCATCTCGGGCGTGTAGAGCGCAGTGGAGTAGTAGCCGCCGCTGACGGGCTCTCCCTTCAGGTCGCCGAAATTCGACTTCAGCCATGCCTCGGTCGCCTTCGGGTCGGTGGAATGAATCGCGCTGAATCGGGACGTGTTATCGTTGTAATAGGAAGAGGTGAGCACCTTCTCGCTGTCAAAGCTTTCCTCGTAAGTGACGATACGTCCCGCAAACCGCGCGTCGGTTACGCCGTTTTGGCGGGAGAGGGCGATGTAGTCATCCTCGCAGACAAGCAGGTAAGTGCCCCAGAGCGTGGTGCCGGCATTCGGGTCTTTCGTGTCGCCCTGCTTGACCGTGACCACATCCGCAACCGTGAAGGGGATGCCGTGAACCGTTAGCTTTTCGCCTGCTTTCGGCAGCTTTTCGGCGGGGAGCGAACCGTCCGACCAAACTACAAGGTTGCCTGCGGTCAGTTCCTTTTGGTAGCCCGCCGTAACGGGGAGCGCCAGAGAGAAGGGGAAGCGCGTAAGACGGTACTGCGCCACCGCAAGCGGGTGCGCGTAAATTGCCGCTTCACTGTCCTCCACAACGCCTGCAATCGAAAGCATCCGGCTTTTGCCCGTCACAGGGTCGGTCACCGACAGCGAGGTCGAGGAAAGCCCGATCAGGTCGCCGTAATTCCGCAGATAGCCGACCGTGCTTGCTTTCAGAAGCAGGTCCGCCAGCGCCGAGGAGATCAGCAGATCTGCCCTGCCGAGGTCGGTCTGTTTGCCCGCAACGAGTTTCTTGCCGTCCGCGCAGGAGCGGTCCAGAAGCACCGCATGTCCCTCAATCGTGTCGGCACGACCGTAGCCGAGCGAAAAGGTCTCAAAGAAGCCCGTGTTGAAACTGAATTTCTCGTCCCCGCGCGTTCCGTAGCCCATGAGCAACTGAACGTCGTCAATGGGGTTGTCGGGGTCACTCAGCGCCGCGAGCAGTTTTTCGGAAACGTCGCTGTCGGCGGAGGTGTAGAGGTAGAAGGTGTTTTTGCTGTTGGCGGTCTTTGCGTCCCGGAGCGTGCGGATGGAAGTGCCGAACAGCGAGGTCATCAGAACCAGAACCGCCGAGAAGAGCGTCATCAGCACCAGCAGGAACTTCTTTCCCTTGCGGGCTTTGCCGAAGTTCGCGCGCCAGCCGCTCCGCAGGGCGGAGGGGAGGGTGTAGAGCCGACCGTACCGCGACCCCGTCACGGGCGGAAGCTTCGTCATGTTCACGCGTTCGCTACCGCGCACGGTTTCGTTCCGCGCCTCGAATACGCCTTCGCGCAGGCGAACCTCGCCGGAGTCGTCCAGAACCTGCACGCCCGCCGTGTCGATCTGCAGATAGAGTTTTCCGCCGTTGTTGACCACGCGCAGACGGACGGGGGAGGCGGGCTTCTCGCCGTAGTAGGTCACCGAAACTCTGCCGTCGTCGGTTTCCTCGTGCTTCTCCAGCTCGCCGAGCCAGATGTCGTTCTTGTCTTTTACGCGCAACCCGTTCGCGGTTTCGTTGCCGCGGACGTTGACCACCTTGCCGTCGGACAGTTCGATCACCGTTTCGCAGTAATGATCCACCAGATCTTCCTCGTGCGTGACGAGCAGAACCAGATGGTCGCGGGCGATCTCGCGGAGCAGATCCATGACAAGGACGGTGTTCGCCTCGTCAAGGTTTCCCGTCGGCTCGTCGGCAAGGATGACGCGCGGATTCTTGACAATAGCGCGCGCAATGGCAATGCGCTGTTGCTGACCGCCCGAGAGCGAGTCCGGCGTGCGGTTCTCAAAGCCCTCCATGCCGACATTTGCGAGCGCGGCGTGCACGCGTTCCCGCATTTCCCGGCCGTCTTTCATCCCGCACAGGCGCAGGGCGTTTGCAACGTTGTCGTAGCAGGAGACATCGCGGCAGAGGTTGTAGTTCTGGAAGATGTAGCCCATTTCGCGGTTGCGCAGGGCGTCGGTGTCCTCGCGGATGTCCTGACCGTTCACGGTCAGACTGCCGCCGGAAAAGCGATCCAGACCGCCGATGACGTTGAGCAGCGTTGTTTTGCCGCACCCGCTCTTGCCGAAAATGGCAACCATGCCCCTCTCGGGCAGGTCAAGGCTGATGTCGTTGATGACGTGAATTTCGTTCTGCTTGCCTTTGTTGAAAAATTTGTTCAGATGCTCGATGCGGATCATTCGGCGTTCCCTCCTTTCAGGGCTTTTTTGACGCTTTGACCGAACAGGCGGCGGATCTGTTTATGTGTAACGCGGAGCGTAATCAGAAGCATACCGACCGCAAGAATGAGATACTGCCACAGGTGCAGGTAAGGGAAGATGGCGTTCGCCTGCGGGATGGTGTAAACCAACACGGAGCAGACCGCAAGCAGTACGCAGGCGGGGATCAGCGACAGGAGCATCCGCACGTACATGGCAACGCGGATGACCTTAACGGGAATTCCCATCGACCGCATAATGGCAAGGTCGCCGCGGAATGTCCCGATGGTGCGGGACGAGCAGAGGTTGATGAAGAACGCGAGGAACAGAACCACCAGAACCCACTCAAACAGTGTGAAGATGGCAAGCACGGTGGCAAGAATGGTTTCGGAGGGGTCGGGGGAGTAGGCGGTGTCGGATGTAACCGCGATGAACCCGTCCCCGCACATCTTCTCCGCCGCTTTTTCCGCCGCGCGGTCGTTCTCGAAGAAGAGCGACGCCTGACGGTAGGAAAGCGAGAGGTATTCCGCCGCAAGCGAGGCGGCAAGGTCGCCGCCGATGGTGAGCGTGTAGCTGTTCGGGTCGGAATAGGGGGCGGAATTCTCGAGTTTCATCTGCGCGGTGTCCAGCGTCCAGGTCTGAACCCGCTCTTTTTCGCCGTAGCTGTCGGCGCTTATGTAATTGTAGACGTAATAGGCTGCCTGCAGGGTAACCGAGCCGATTGTTTCGGCTTTGAGGTTCTTGCCCGCAATGGCAAATCCCGAATAGCTGCTGTCAACGCGGATGTCCTCAATGCTGCAGAGAACTTCTTTGCCGTCCGTTCCCGTCACGGTTGCGGAAATCTTGCTGTTCTGATCCAGCAGTGTTTTCGCGCCGAGCATGGCATTGTAGCCCGACTCGCTGAAAATCGCTTTCCCGTCCTTGGTGTTGTCGTAGTAGTAGGAAACGCCCACCACGCGGAAATTGCCGTAGCGTTTCGAATAGTCGGGTTCAAGCCGTTTGCCGAGGGCTTCGGGGTTCGTCCCGTATGCCGGTTTCATGTAAATCGGCAGGCAGAGCAGAACCTCGTCTGCGGCTTCGGGGTAGCGACCGTAGACCTTCCCATCCGCCTTCTCTCCGTAGGTAAAGCGAACCAGCACACTTTTGTTGACGCCGTTTTCGGTGACGTAAACATTGCCGCTGTCAATCAGGCGGTCGTAGTGGAGCGAGGTTTTCGCGCCGTAGGTTTCCGCCGCCTGTCTGACCTCTTCGTCGGTCATGGGCGCGCCGTCGCGGCGGGTGAAGATCACGCGCCCGTCCACGTGGCGGAACATCCGATTCGGCTCGAACAGATCGTTCATACTGTCGAACATCGAGGTCGCAAAGAACAGTCCCAGCATTCCGACCGCCATGAGCAGGCACATGAACGCGGTCAGCTTGGGGCGCGAGGCGAACATGGAGCGCCCCAGTATCCGCCCGCCATGCCATGCGGTCACGCCCTTCTGCGCGGAAATCGGCGCGGGAGCGGCGGAAGCGGGGGAAACCGAAGGTGCGCTGATGACGTGGTCGGATTCGATCGCGCCGTCGTAAACGCGGATGTGCCGCGTGGCGCAGTACTCCACCTGCTCGAAATTGTGGGTGACGACGATGACGAGCTTGTCTTTCGATACCTCGCGCAGCAGCTCGATGATCTCCTTGCCCGTTGCGGAGTCAAGGTTTCCCGTCGGCTCGTCGGCAAGGATGATGGGGCTATCCTTCGCGAGCGCCCGCGCGATAACAGTTCGCTGTTTCTGCCCGCCCGAGAGCTTGCTGCCCTTCTGGCGGACGCGATCCGAAAGCCCCACGCGGCGGATCAGTTCCATTGCGCGCCTGCGGCGTTCGCGCGGGTCGGTGATGTGCATCAGCGCCAGTTCGACGTTCTGCAGAACCGTAAAGCTTTCGATGATGTTGTAGTCCTGAAAAATGAACGAGATGTATTTCTGTCTGTACTCCTCCCAGTCGGGCTGTGTGTAGTGCGCCGTGGACTTGCCCTCAATGAGCAGGTCGCCCTCCTCGTAGGTGTCCATGCCGCTGATGACCGACAAAAGCGTTGATTTTCCCGAGCCGGATTTGCCCGTGACCGCCACGAATTCCCCGCGGTCAAACGTCAGGTTGACCCCTCGGATTCCCACCGCGACGTTCCCCTCGGAGACGTATATCTTGCCGATGTTCTTCAAAGTCAGCAGTGCCATTTGCGTTCCCCCTTTCTTTTTTGTGTTTCCATTATACCATACTTCTCCTCTCATTACAACCCTTTTTTTCTCTATTTTACTCCCCCAAAGTGACTTTTCCGTGACAGCGGGGGATGCGAGGGGACGCGGGGGATGCGTTGGGGAAACTTCTTGAAAGAAGTTTCCCCAAACCCCTTCAAGAACTTTCAACGCATTTATAGGGTGGGTGCGAACATAGTGCGTTTGATCGTTGGTGGGTAAAGCGGAACGACACATGGGTCGTTCCCTACAATGTTACATTCCTGACAGCTTACGCACCATGCAGGGTCGTAATCCGTAGGGAACGACCCGCGTGTCGTTCCGCCCCGATCCAAATGTAACTTCCTACCGCTTCTATCCGGTAGCGGAGATGAGGCAAGGCAACAAGTTGCCGCCGTACCAATCCCGCTGGACGGGATTGGTCTCGGAGCAGCCGGAATTCGCAGCACGGAATACGGCTACATCAGAATCTGTACAACGTAAAAACAGAGACATAAATCCAATTGTGTTAAAGTTCTTGAAATTCTTAAAAACTTCTTTCAAGAAGTTTTTAAGTAGGGTTCGGGGCAAAGCCCCGAGGTCTTTGGGGCTTGGGGCAGAGTCCCAAGGCCTTCCGCACCCCACCCACTCACATTATCCACAAAAGGGGGGGAGAAGGGAAAGAAAATGATATGCAAAAAGCGGATTGACAATTGAGGGGCGGGCGGGTATAATAAAGGGGTAGGAAAATTTGTGAAGAGTAAAGGTACAGGCGTTGGCGAAAGCCGAAGTGCCGCGCGGACGGGGAGTTGCCGTGCGGACGAAACAGACAGGGAAACGGAGACCGGGCGGGTAGAAAAACCGCCTGCTTTCCCCCGGGGTCTTGCGGTTTGTACCTTGCATCCCGCTTCATACAGCGCAAGGTTGCCGGGAAACGGACGACCCTCCTTTCGCTATATGAGTGGAAAAGGAGGATTTTTTATCATGAAAACAACCCGTTATATCCGCAGGGACACCTACCGTCTGATTCTGGACGCGCTGTTTGCCGCACTCTACCTTGTGCTTGCGGCGTTTGTCTCCATCCGCACCCCGTTTGCCAAGATCTCGTTCTCATCGCTTCCGCTCCTGCTGGCGGCATACCTGTTCGGTCCGGTTGACGCCTTGCTGGTTGCAACGGTCGGCGCATTTCTGGAGCAGGTCAAATTCGGTCTCGGACCGACGGCGCCGCTCTGGATGCTTCCCGCTATGAGCATGGCGGTAATCGCAGGCGTACTCGGGCTTCTTGCCCGCAGATCTTCGCGCTATTACAATCTGCTGGTTCCGGTAACCCTGATTGCCGAGATCGTCTTTACGGCAACCAATACCGCCGCCCTGTATCTGGACGGATACCTGATGCACTATTCGGTCAAAGCGTTGACCGCTCTGCTTCCGCCGCGTCTTGCAAACCTCGGCGTCCGTGCCGTGATTACGTCCGTCACCGTCCGTCTCCTGCTTCCCCGCGTCCAAAAACTGTTGTCAAAGAGGAACGATTCATGACCAACGAAGAAGCCCTGCAATATATCCACTCCATGCACACCCTCGGCAGTCACCCGGGACTTGACCATACCCGCGCCTTGCTTGCGGCGATCGGGAATCCCCAGAACGCCTACCGTTGCCTCCACGTCGGCGGCACGAACGGAAAGGGGAGCTTCTGCGCCATGTCGGACGCGATTCTGCGCGCCGCGGGCTACCGCGTCGGTCTTTACACCTCCCCCTATGTAAAGGACTTCGCCGAGCGAATCCGCGTAAACGGCGAGAATATCCCGTCGGAAGACCTCGCAGAGATCACCGCGCTTGTGCGGGACGCCGCAGAGAAACTGGAGACCCCGCCCGCCGAGTTCGAGCTGATTACCGCTATCGCCTTTGAATATTTCCGCCGCGAGAAGGTCGACCTCGTGGTGCTGGAAGTCGGACTGGGCGGCAGGCTCGATCCGACCAACGTCATCGAGCTACCGCTCCTGTCGGTCATTACGGGCATCGGCTTTGACCATACCGCCCTGCTCGGGAATACCCTGCAGGCAATCGCCGCAGAGAAAGCGGGGATTATCAAACCGCATTGCCCCGCACTCTTCGGCGGGGGAAGCGACAGCGCGGGCAGAACCCTCGCAACCGTCGCGGGCGCGGTCAGAGCGCCTTTCCGCGTGGTCGACCGTTCCCGCCTGCGCGTGACCCGTATGACAACCGACGGAACGATCTTCGACTTTGGCGACCTGCATGACCTGCACCTCTCCCTGCTCGGCGCATACCAACCGCAGAACGCCGCAACCGTGCTGACCGCAATGGAAATCCTTTCGGAGAGCGCGGGAATGCGCATTCCCGAAAAGGCAATCCGGCAAGGGCTTGAATCGGTGGTCTGGCACGCCCGCTTTGAACGCCTTGAAACCGACCCGCAGGTCTTTTTCGACGGCGCGCATAACCCGCAGGGCATCGCCGCTGCCGCGCAGAGCATTCAGACCTATTTCCCCGAGGAAAAGGTTCTCATCCTCACGGGCGTGATGGCGGATAAGGACTACGACGGCATGATCGAGGGGCTGAAAGCGGTCACCGCACGGGCGTATACCGTGACCCCCGAAAATCCCCGCGCGCTCCCCGCCGAGGACTACGCAGGACATTTTCATGCACACGGGATTGCGGCAACCGCGTATGCAACCGTTGCGGACGCGCTCCGAGCCGCCCGCGCGGACGCCGAAGCAGAGGGACTTTCCCTCGTCTGCCTCGGCTCGCTCTACCTGTATCAGGATGTTCTGAAGGGGTTGGAGTAAAATATACCCGCCCTCATCCGTCGCCTGCGGCGCCACCTTCCCCCTCAAAGGGGAAGGCTTACAAAAGTCCTGCAAATCTCTAAAAAGTGCTTCAGGTATTCAGGCATCAATGTTTCAAGGCAACACCGCGCAATTCGCGATCTTCAGTTGCGCACTCGCTCGTGCCTTTTCCGTGATCCTTCACAAAAATCCTTGCCTGTAGCTCGGCTACAGCCCGCGAATTTTTGTATCGTCTGACGAAAAATTCGACTCTGCAAGTTGTGATTCGCACCATCGGAATTGCGCGGTGTTGCCTCAAAGAAAAGCGAAAGAAGTCTGCACAATAGCCTTCCCCTTCAAGGGGGGAAGAAAACTGCAAGCAGTTTGGCGCCGCAGGCGACGGATGAGGGCGTTTCGTCAGCAATTCACCTGAACCGTTTCTATCCGGTAGCGGAGATGAGGCTCGTAGCAGCCGGAAATAGCAGCACGGCAAACGGCTGCACCAAAATCTGTACCACGTAAAAACAGAGCCCAAAATCCAATTGAGTTAAAGTTTTGAAAGTCCTTAGAAAACTTTCTCAAAAGTTTTCTAAGCAGGGTTTGGGACAGCGTCCCAAGGTCTTGTTCTTAATTCCCATGAAAGGAGCACAACAATGAACCGTGTGCGGTATCTCAAAGAGCACGCAGGAAGAATCGGGCTGACAGTCCTGCTGTTTTGCTTGATCGTCTATACCGTCTACCACGCAGTCGGCGGGTCGGCGGGAAGCCTGCAAACCACGCCCGTGCGGAAGGTCACCGATACCGCACTGGTGACGGGAGAAGGCTGGCTGTTTCGGGACGAAACCTTGCTGACCCTCCCGAGAGAGGGTCTGGTCAATACGTTGGCAACAAGCGGGACAAAGGTCGGGCGAAACACACAGCTGTTTCAGGTCTGGTATCCGTCCGATGCGGAAAATCTGACCGCCGCGCAAACCCGACTGGACGCACTGAACCGACAGATCAGCCTGTTGCAGAAAAGCCTTTTGCCAACGGGAAGTAAACTCTCGGACGCGGCGGGATACCGCAACGACGCCATGACCCGCCTGTCGGATATCCGCGCGGAGATCCGGTCGGGCAATTGGGTCGGTGTGGGAGACGCGGAGGACGAAATGCTCGTGGCGCTGAACCGCTACGGCTCTCTGCTCTCTTCGGAGGAGGGAATCCGAACCGCGCTCGAACAGCTGACCGCCGAGCGGGACAGAATGCTGACGGGAGAGAGCCGAACCGTCTGGAACGACAGTGCCTCCGGCTATTATTACGCACGGGAGACTGTGGACGGTCTGGAAGAGCGCTTCAGCGTAACGGCACTGGAAACCCTGACGGGCGCAGGCTTTGCCGAACTGCAGAACGCCGAGCCGATTCCGGGCGACGGGTTCGCGGCGGGGAAAATCTGCTACGACTACCGCTGGTATCTGGCGCTGACGTTGCCTGCGGATGTGGGCAGCGCACTGGAGGTCGACACGACCTATGCGGTGCGGTTTCCCGAAAATCACAACCGCGAGCTGAACCTGACCTGTACCGATCTGCGCGACGCGGGGGACGGGAACGGAACGGTGCTTGTGATCCTGCGCTCGGACGTCACGCCGGCGGACTTCACGTTCCGCCGTTGCCAGACCGTGGAACTGACCACGGGGGAGAGCAGCGGGTTGTATATTCCCGAACAGGCGATTGTAACGCGCGGCGGCGTGACGGGCGTTTATGTGTTCGACAGCGGCACGGTGGTCTTTCGGCGCATTGCCGCGGCAGTGGAACGCGAGGGCTATCTGCTGGCGCTTTGCGACGACCCGGACCCCGAGAACGAGATCCCGTATGTGGCGCTGAACGACCTGATGGTGCTCTCGGGCAAGAATCTTTACGACGGAAAGGTGTACAGGCAATGAGCGGGAGTTTGGCGTATCTTGCGGACAACCTCGCGGAGGTGCGGGAGGATATCCGTGCGGCGGAGGAACGCGCGGGCAGAGTGGGAAAGACCACGCTGATTGCGGCGGTCAAATATACCGACGCGGAGCATATCGCGGAGCTTGTCAGGCTCGGCGTGCGCGACCTCGGAGAGAACCGCGTGCAACAGCTGACCGAGCACGCGCAGGCGTTGGAGCAGATGGGCGTGGAGAATGTGCGCTTCCACTTCATCGGAACGTTGCAGAAGAACAAGGTCAAATACCTTGCCGACCGCGCCGTGATGATCCACTCGGTGGATTCGCTTCCGCTGGCGGAAGAGATCGAGCGGCAGATGGCAAAGCGCGGGAAACGCATGGACGTTCTGGTGGAAATCAACAGCGGAAACGAGGCGAGCAAGAGCGGCGTGTCAATGTCCGAAGCGGCGGAACTTTGCGAAGAAATTGCCCGTTTGCCGCACCTGAACCTGCGCGGATTCATGACGATGGCGCCGAAATGCGAAAAAAATGAGGATTATCGCAAATATTTTCGGGAAACTTACAAAATAGGTCTTGACATTTGGGCAAAAAAGCTTCATAATATAGGTAGACCGATTTTTTCGATGGGAATGTCGGCAAGTTTTCCGATTGCAATTGAGGAGGGCGCAGACTTTGTGCGCGTCGGGCGCAGGCTGTCCGTACCCCCGGAAGAATAAATGGCAAACAGAAATTCAAGGAATGGGAGGAAGATCAAATGAATCTTTTGAAGAAATTTATCAGAGACAACAACGCGGTCGAGGACGAGGACGACGAGTTCAACGACCTGTACGTTGATGAGGATTTGCAGTCCGATATGTCCGCGTCGGAGGAACGCCCCGCGCCCGCAATGGGCGCTGCGACAGCTCCGCGCGCATCCGAGCCTGTCTCGCCCGAGAAGGTGGCGCTCAAACTGATGCAGCCCAAGAGCCACGCCGAGGCAACCAAGATTGCGGATAAGCTCAAGGAGGGATGCATTGTCCTGCTGGACATCAGCCGACTGGAAAAAGAGCCGGCGCACCGTTTGGTCAACTTCCTTGCGGGCGTGGTCTATGTTCTCGGTGGCGAGATGATCAAGACCAACAAGAACACCATCGTGGTGTCGCCGTCGGGCGTTGACATCACGGGCTTGGCGCAGGATATGGCGGGTGACGACGCGCCCGCGCCCGCGCCGGTTCGCAGAGAAGCGCCGAGACGTGCGCCCCGTCCCGAGCCTGTGCAGGCGGAGGAGAGCGAGTACGGCGAGATTGAGGATATCGAAGAACAGTAATTACCCGAGCGGGGGAAGGGAGCGAAGCGGGTGCTTTGCTCCTTTTCTGAAAGGATAGAATGGAATTAGCGGTTTATATCATGCGGCGGACGCTCCTGCTTCTGATCGATGTGGTGGACGTGGCATTTCTGTTGCGCGCGATTTTTTCGTGGTTCGATCCGGAGCGCTCATGGCGTTTTTCAACCTTCCTGTATCTGGTAACCGAGCCGTTGATCGTTCCCGTGCGCACGCTGTGCTACAAAAAGAACTGGTTTCAGTCCACCCCTCTGGACGTTCCGTTCCTGATTACCATCCTGCTTTTGAGCCTGTTGCAGACGATTATCCGGATTTTGTGATGGCGGACAGAGAAAGAGGTGCGGCAGACGCCGCGTTGTTGGAAGCACGGTTGGAGGACATGATCCGTATCGCGGAACGCGGGGAAACAGCGCTCAGTCCTTTTCTCACTCCTGCGGAGTGCGTGGCGGCGGAGCGCTTTTTCGCATTGCGCGGGATGCGCGGGCAGGTACGGCTCTGGGGTGGCTATGCGGAGGCGGAACGAAAGCGGCTGTACCTGCTGCCCGAGTATTTCCTTGCTCTGCCGGATCTGCTTCCGCCGGAGGAAAGCGACCCTGCGGAAACGCTTGGGGACGAAGCCCTGACGGGCGTGGTGTCGGCGGTTCGGATCACAGGGAGCGGATTCCGGGAGCTTTCGCACCGCGATTATCTCGGCTCTCTGCTGGGTCTTGGGTTGGAGCGCGACGCGCTCGGCGACATTGCGGTGCAGAATCCGCACGAAGCGGTGGTGTTCTGCACGGCGAAAATCCGTGATTTCCTGTTTGCAACGTTGGAGCGGGTCGCAAACGACAAGGTGCGGTGTCGTGCGCAGTCTCCGGACGAGCCGTTTACAGACGGCAGGCAGACGATTCCCGTAACCGACACGGTTGCATCGGCACGTCTGGACTGCGTGGTGGCGGCGCTGATCGGAAAATCGCGCGAGACAGCGCGCGAGGCGATTGAGGGCGGTTTGGTGGAAGTTGATTATCAGCCCGTTCTGCGCGGGGATCGGGTGCTTGCCCCGCCGCTTTTCCTCTCGGTGCGGGGCGTTGGAAAGTTCCGGTTGCTTCCTTTTGAGGGCGAGACCCGCAAGGGGCGGCTTCGTCTGCGCGCCGAGCGCTTCGTCTGAAACCATGCGGATGAATATTTACAAAAAACGGCAGAAAACCTATTGACTTTTGGATGCTTTTCCTGTATAATAAAGAAAGAATGCGGAGAACAGACTCCGCGCAAATGGGAAAGGAATGGAATCGAGCAAATCATGAAATTCAGAAAACTTCTGGCGGCGGGACTGGCTGCGTGCAGCCTTCTGACCTTTGCCGCGTGCAAAACCGGCAATTCTTCCACCAACCTTGACGAGTACCGTCGGGAGGACGAGGTGGGTCTGACCTCCTACACGACCGAGAACGGCGGAACGCTGTCCTTTGAATCCATTGACAGCGATTCGGTTCGCATTACCGCTTACACAGGACCCGAACAGCCGCACGAGGTGGTGATTCCCGCAACGGTTCCGACCTCGCAGGACGGGAGCACAACCAAAAAGGTAACCCGCATTGACAGCATGGCGTTCTACTCGCTTTCCAATGTGAAGTCGGTGAAGTTGCCCGAGGGCTTGGAAGAGATCGGGCAGTTGGCGTTTGCGAAGTGCGTGCAGTTGGAGACGGTGGCGTTTCCCTCCACGCTGACGAAGTTGGAAGTTGGCGCGTTTCAGGGCTGTGCGGCGCTTACAAGCGTTGATTCCCTTGCGGACACGCAGGTGGTTGAGATTCCCGACTGGTGCTTCTGGGGCTGTGAGTCTCTCACGAAGCTGACGATTCCCGCGCGCGTCAAGACGCTCGGCATTGCGGCATTCTTCGATTGCACGGGGTTGACCGAGGTCACGCTCTCGGAGGGCGTAGAGACCTTGGGCATGCAGTGCTTCATGAATGCGTCGTCTTTGGAGACTTTGGTACTTCCTTCCACTTTGACGAACACCGACCCGAAGGCTGATCTTGCGTTCTACGGTGCTGACAAGCTGGTTGCCGAGAACATTCAGGCAAGCGGCGCGGCGGCGGAGTACGCGAAGAAGCTGTTGGCGGAGTGAAAGACCTTGGGACTCTGTCCCAAACCCTGCTTAGGAAACTTCTTAAAAGAAGTTTCCTAAGAACTTTCAAGAACTTTAAGCAAGGGGATTTTTGCTCCTTGCTTTTTGTTTGTACAGATTCTGATATAGCCGTTTGCCGTGCTACTATTTCCGGCTGCTAAGGCTGTCGCCTCTCTCCGCTACCGGATAGAAAAAGTTCAGGTTAGTTGGTGAACGGAACGATCTATGTGTCGTTCCGAGTTGGTTTGAAAAAAGGAACGCCTCGTGTGGCGTTCCTTTTTTTTACTTATCAAATTTCTTTTTCAAGGCAATCTCGGTAGGGAAAACGGAAAGAAACAGCAATCCCAATTGAACAGCACAGATGACCGCGCCTACTGTTCCGATTTCAGATGTTGTTTTCCCGATTTCAAAGAGCATTCGGACAATCGAAGTTGGCAACAAAAGCAAGCCGCACAGAAACCATGTTTTCCCGAATACGCGGTGCGCATAACTCCACGTCAGACTGTTTCTCATAGACCTGCGCGAACGGTATCCGAATATTCCATTCGGTTTTTCAGGTGGTCTTTTCAGAAACCGATATCCGAAACCTATCATTGTAATCGGAATAATCAAATCAATCAGCATCATATAAATCCAAAATCCCATCTGAAAGCACCTCCGTTTCCCATATTATCTATTTCCATTATAGCATACCATCATTACCTTGTCAAGCCTTTATCCCACCAATCGTGCGCGAAGCCGCACTCTGCAACAAGTTTGCACCTTCCAAAACGACAAACACTTCCCCCACAGCCCCGCCGTTCCCAAAAAGCGAAACAATTTTCTGCTTTGTAAATGGCGGGGGCGTGGGGGAAGTTCTCGGGGAGTGAGGGAGGTTTGGAGGGGGAGAGGGTCACTCTTTCAAGAGGACCCTCTCCCCCTCCAAGGTCTTCCCCCTCTTCAGCTGATAAACTCCTCGCCGACAGAGAAGAAGGACTCTACGCGGCGGCGGAGAAGGGGGTGAGCAAGGAGTTCGGGATCAGCGGAAATGAGAGAGCGCGCGTCGTCCGAGGCGGCAAGCATGATTTCCGAGTCCTCGCGCGCGTCCGCAAGACGGAAACGGAGTTCGCCGCTCTGCCGCAGAGAACCATCGTTCCCGTGCCGAAGAAAGTCTCCCGGACCGCGTTGCGCCAAATCCTCTTCGGCAATCGCGTAGCCGTCGTAAACCGTCCGCATGACCTCAAGGCGCGCCCGCGACGTTTCTCCGAGACGGTCTTTTGCCGTCCCCGTTACCAGAATGCAGTAGGACTTCCGTGTTCCTCTGCCCACGCGCCCGCGCAACTGGTGCAACTGGGAAAGTCCGAACCGCTCGGCGTTCTCCACAATCATCAGACACGCATTCGGGACGTTGACCCCGACCTCAATCACCGTTGTGGAGACCAGAATCTGAATCTCGCCCGCCGCAAAGCGGCGCATGATCTCGTCCTTTTCGCGGCTTTTCTGCCTGCCGTGCAGGAACGCGACTGTAAAGTCGGGGAACTCTTTGGACAGCACCTCCGCATACTCCACCGCCGCCCGCAGGGGGGGCTTTTCTTCTTTTTCGCCGCCCGAAACGATGGTTGCGAGATCCACTTCCTCCGGCTCTTCCTCTTCCTGCTCTTCCACTGCGGGGCAGACCACGTAGACCTGCCCGCCCTCCGCGACCTGCTTGGCAATGAAGCCGTTCAGCCGCGCGCGGTAGCTTTCGTCCACCACAAAGGTGTCAACCCGTTGCCGACCTGCGGGCATCTCGTCAATGCGCGAAAGGTCAAGGTCGCCGTAAAGCGCCAGCGCGAGCGAGCGCGGAATCGGCGTGGCGCTCATGACCAGCAGGTGTGCGTGCGCGTTCTTTTCCGCCAGAATCGCGCGCTGAACCGCGCCGAAGCGGTGCTGTTCGTCGGTCACGATCAGCCCGGGGGCGGCAAACTGCACATCCTCGGTCAGAAGCGCGTGTGTTCCCACAACCGTCTGCAATTCGCCCGAGGCAAGCCCCGTCTTGATGTCGCGCTTCTCTTTTGCTCCCGTTGCGCCGACCAACAGCGCGCAGGAAATGCCCAATTCGGCAAACAGTGCAGAAAGTTCGGCGTAGTGCTGGCGCGCCAGAATTTCGGTTGGCGCCATGAGAACCGCCTGCCGTCCGCTCTGCACCGCGATCAGCATTGCCGCCGCCGCGCAGACGGTTTTTCCGCATCCCACGTCGCCAACGACCATGCGCCGCATGGGAATGTCGCCCGCCATGTCGCGGCGGATTTCCCCGATAACGCGCTCCTGCGCGGCGGTCAGGCGGTAGGGGAGTTGCGCAGTCAGGCGGGAGATATCGCCTGCGGGGCAGGGCGGCGCGTCGTGCGTGCGGGTGCGTTCCCGCGTGATGAGCGAGCCGAGCGCTGCTTCAAAAAATTCATCGTAGACCAGTCGCCGCCGCGCGATTTTCAGCGCTTCGGCATCCTCGGGCAGGTGAATATTGCGCTCTGCGTAGGAGATGGTGCAGAGCGCGCGCGCCTTGCGGATTTCGGGCGGGAGGCTGTCTTCCTCGTCTGTTGCGAGCAGGTTCAGCGCGGCGGCAATGTCCTTTGCGATCTGCTTGGGGCTGATGCCGTCGGTTCTGCGCCAGACGGGGTGCAGGTCGGGGAGCTTCTCGCCCTCGCGTACCCGCTCGGCGGCGGGGGAGGACATGGAAAGGGCGTTATAGCCCTTCCGTTCGACGCGCCCCCAAAAGCGGTACTCCGCGCCGACCTCGAATGCGTCGCGGAGGTAGTCCTGATTGAAGTAGACGATTTCGCAGGACGCGCTCTCATCGTAGGCTCGGAATTTCAGAAAGCTTTTCCGGCTTCGCAGTCTGACGCATTTCGGCTGTGTTGCAACGGTCAGCACGACGGCGCTTTTTCCGTCCTCCCTTGCCTCGGCAAGCGGGCAGACGTCCCCCCGGTTTTCATACGCTCTCGGGTAGTGCTCCAGCAGTTCGCCCAGTGTTCGGATGCCCATTTTTTCATAGCTTGCTGCCCGCGCTTTCCCGACCCCGGGCAGGGCGGTTACGGGTGATTCTCTTGTTATCATGTAAGACCTCATTTAAGACCTTGGGCTTTGCCCAAACCCACTTAGGGGACTTCTTAAGGAGAAGTCCCCTAAGAACCTTCAAGACCTTCAA